>JAAENB010000330.1 GCA_024224995.1 bacterium
CAATCCAAAGAGCCCATGCTTCTACGCCCGCGCACAAGCAAAAAGAGTTTCTTGAGAGAGGCCCATCACCTCAGAGCTCTTTATAAGAGCTCTGAGGTGATGGGCCAAATCAAATTTAATTCTTGACAACTCACCAACCTGGTTAAACTTTTATTCTTAATCAAAATAAAGTAATTTTAAATGGAAACCTAAATGGAAGAAAAAAAAACAATATCGATATTTATATTTAAAATAATTCCCCAATGCTTCATTTCACGGCTATTCGGGAGCTTAACCCGCATCCCCTTTCCCCGGTCTTTTCTCAACTGGATTATCGAGTGGTACACCCGCAGTTTTGAGATCAAAACAGAAGAATATATAACTCCCGAAGGCGGATTTAAAAATTTTGATATGTTTTTCACCAGGCTGCTTAAAAAGGGCGTCCATAAAATAGACAACTCCCCTAAAGCCATTGTATCCCCGGTCGACGCCCGGATTGATCAATACGGCAAGATCGAAGACCGGACCCTGATCCAGGCAAAGGGGCTCGATTATTCCCTTTCCGACCTGGTGCCTTCGGATTCGGCACAACATTTCAAAGACGGTCACTTCATGACCCTGTATCTTTCACCATCCGATTATCACCGCATACATTCTCCTGTTAGCGGCAGAATTACCGGGTATTTCAATATTCCGGGCCGCCTTTTCACTGTTCAGGAATATATGGTAAAAAATCTAAAAAATCTTTTCCCCAGGAACGAGCGGCTTATTAGTTATGTTGATAGCGGTTCCGGCATGGCAGGAGTCTGCAAAGTAGGCGCCCTGAACGTGGGAAGAATATCCATATCTCATGGCGATATAATTACCAACAAAACCTTCAGATCCAGGAAAGAAGTCCTTTACCCTGAAACCGAAAGGCCGGAAATCGCAAAAGGCGATGAACTGGGAATCTTCCATCTTGGCTCCACGATAATTCTACTCTTCCAGAAAGACATGATGACGTTTGATGATATCGCCATTGGCACGAAGGTTCGAATGGGAGAACGTATCGGTTCGTTGAAAGCCTGAGTCTCTACCCGGGGCCTGCCCCACCGGCAAAAGAGCCCCGAAAAAAGTACTTGCTATGCAATATTCCCTATGATATAATTATCACTTCTACTTCCTTTTTGTATAGTACAAAAAGGAAGTACCATATACATATACCAGGAGGAATATTATGCCATACTCAGCAATGGATAAATATATAAATTCCCAGGTTAGTTACTGGAAAAGCCAGAAAGAGAAAGTAAGCACCAAGGAAGAAGTATTGGTTACTCCCTATGTAACCGTATCACGGGAATACGGCTGTGGGGGCTATGATGTGGCGGTAGAACTTATTCGGCTCATCAACGAAGAATTCAAACCCGAGCCGGTCTGGGCTGCCTATGACCGCAAACTTCTTGAGAAAGTTATGACCGATATGGGATTGTCATCAAGCTTAACCGAGACCCTTACAAATAACGCTCGAAAGCACGTAACAAACCTCATCCAGACAACATTCAGCAAGTTTCCTCCACAGGTAGCAGTATACAAAAAACTTGTTGAAACAATCGGCCTTCTTGCGGCAAATGGAAACGTGGTAATAGTAGGAAGAGCCGCTAATGTAATCACCAGGAATATTCGGCACATTTCAGGCGGATACCATGTCCGGATTGTAGCTCCTATGGAATGGAGAGCGGAACAAATGGCCGAGAAACAGAATCTCAGTAAAAAAGAAGCAACTAAAATGATTACCGAAAAAAGTAAAGAACGAGGGAGCTTCTTAAAGGAATTTGTTAAATTTGACGTGGAAAATCCCCATAATTACCATATGTATATTAACAATTCCGAACATTCAAACGAGGAAGCAGCACGACTCATTCTTGAAGGAATGAAAATAAAGGAGTTGCTGGCAATAAAATAACATGGATAGTACAAATTCCCAAATCTTTGAAATGAGAAGGGATGCTCTATATTTTGATACAAGTAAGTCTATTATATTATGTAAATCCTTAAAGGATAACAAAAATCGCTGGGTAAAAAAAACACATGATGTTTATTCAATAACCAGCATACTGGAAGATTCCGCGAAGTTCTATATCGCGGGAGAAACAGACGAAGAGAGCGGGCAGTTTTTGGCCCTGGATAAAAAAGACGGCTCAACCCTGTGGTATATACCGGGACGGGCCTTTTTCCAGCAGCTCTTTGATGAGTATCTTTATATTATTTTCGCGGATGAAAAAAAAGCATTCTATTTGATTAAAGCGGCAAAACCCGATGGAAGCAAAATCTGGCATCACGAAGTCAGAGAAGATCTGGTTAAATACAGTTTTCGAAAGGACAGGATATTGCTGACATATTCATCGAACGATGAAGAAATAATTTCCCCGGTTACCGGAAAGGATATATCAAATTATGCTAAACTATAGAATAGAGGACGCTTCAAAAGCTCTTGCGGTAGCACGCTCGCTGAACAATTATTCATCACCGTTTAGAATTATTGGCGGCTACCGGCTCATTGACAATGGTCTTGAGCCCGAAGCCACAGTCCAGATCGAAGCGAATGGACAGGTTATACATGAAGCATCTACCGGTAATGGTCCTGTTGACGCCCTGGCATCGGTGTTAAAAAAAGGACTTTCACCGCTTTTTCCTGGTATAAAAAAAATAAAATTGATTGATTACCGGGCAAATATACTGGATGCCAGCAGAGGAACCAGGACCGAAGTTGAAGTAACTATTATTTTTACCGATGGGGAAATAGTATGGAAGGTGTATCACCTGTCTGAGAATATCAACATAGCTTCTTTCCGTGTTCTGGTTGATGGTTTTGAATATGCCATACTCATGGAAAATGAACCGGGCAAAATAGACAGTTAAGGAGTTCTGCGACAATGGTTGATCTAAATATTGAAACAAAAGGAAATATTATTATTATGCATATTAGCGGTGCATTCAATATTGAAACCATGACAACAATTGAAAATGGGTGGAAAGAACAGATAGAAAAAAAACCCGAAGTTATTGCTATTAATTGCAGGAAAATAGACCAGATAGACTCAACAGCAATAGGAGCCCTGGTTCGCTACCTGAATATTTCCATGAAACATAACATAGCCCTGATCTTTTACGACCTTAACGAAACAATACAGGAACTCTTTGAAACGTCAAAGCTCAACAAATTTTTCACCATCATGGACCTGGCTGAATTCGAAAGGACATACCTCTAAAATGAAGCGGGACTATCGCAAATCTTCCCGGTAAATATCAACGCTGTACGGAATGCCTTCATCTAAGACGGGTTCTCCTCTTTTATTTCCCGGCCGCAATAACTTCGCGAGATTTACCCTGGCATATTCATTCTCTTTTTCAATTCTTTTGGCGTAATCAACAGCTCTCCAGTAACTGAGGCTGCTTTCACGTTCATTGTCCTGAACCTGGTACACAACACCCAGATTATTATAGACAGTAGCCAGGGACTGGAACAGTTTTATGTGCCTCTTGTTTGAAGGCACCGGCATTTTTACTTTTTCCGCTTCCATCTCAAACAGAGATATGAGCTTTAAATATTCCCCTTTACTTTCTTCATAGTTTTGTATATGATAATAAGAGTTCCCCAGCGCGATCATTAGTTCCGGACTTTTCACAAAATCTTCATACAGGTGAAGCCATTGGTCCAGAGCCTTACCATACGATTTATTCATATAATAGATTCGTCCCAGGTTATAGTTCACTTCGGAAGAAGAATACCCTTTTTTCAGGGCTAATTCATACCGTTTTTGTGCGGCAGCATAATTTGCCATTCTAGCCTCTTCATTCCGGATCAATTCATCCTCAATACTGTCATTGCTGCGATTAGTGGGTTTGACCTTGTCGAAAAAATAATAAAAAATATTTCCCAGGAGAGCATGGGATTTCCCTATTTCCTCAGTCTCTTTATAAAAATTTTCTTTTGTAAAAGAAGGTTGATTGTTATATGCTTTTGTTGCCCTGAACAAATAGTCATATGCCTTCACCGGGTTCCTGGTATAAGAATAGTATTCCCCTGTTAAATGAAGAGCACCAAAGAAATTTGAGTCTATTCCTTCCGATCCCAGGGCCTTATCCAGGTAGCGTTTCATCTCCTGGTAGTTTCCCTGGGCCTTATGGAGCCGGGCATAATGCAGCTGAAGCGGCGGATATGTATCATCACGCTTGTTCAACGATTTTAGAACCGCCCGAACAGCAGGATACGTATTGTCATCATCATCTTTATACTTTTTCGAAAGGACTCCGTAATCTATTCGGACATTGCTGTCGCCTTTTTTTCGTTTATCCAGGTAATAGGACGCAAGTTTTCCAAGCAGGGGAGATGGAAGCTCATGAACCATATCTTTATACTTCAGATCCGTATTTATCCTGACAACTTCTTTAAAGTTGTCTCTTTCAACATTAAGGTTCAACAGCCCGGAATATCCTTCAACCGAATCCTCATTTGCCTTTAACATATCCTTGTAAAACTTTTCAGCGTGAAGATATTCACCCTGGTCAAAATAAGCGTTCCCAATACCATGGAGGGCCGTTATATTTCCCGGATCTACCAGCAATGCTTTCCGGTACATGCCAATAGCAGTTTCCAGCCTGGTTCTTTCTCCCTTTTCCGGGGTCTTCCCATTAAAATACCAGCCGGGAACACTGGATTTTATATCGCGATACTTTTTCTTCGGAACCTTCGCGTAAAATTGGCCAAGGTTATTCAGCGTACCCACATTGGTTCGATCAAGCTCATATGCTTTATTCAGATTCTTCAGGGCTTCTTTATGTTCCGCGTACTCTTCCCTTCCCATATAGGCTTTACCGAATTCATTATAGCCGTAAATATACTCTTCTTTATTAAAGCCGCCCACGGTGCCGAGTATTTCTTTGGCCTCATCAAATTTTTTCTCGGCAGCAGCATAATTTTTGGGCAGATCCATGGGATCAACCCCTTCTGTTGCAATTATTGCAGCTCCTTCCCGGATCAGGTCCTTTGCCTTCCAGGGCCTGTATAAAAACAGGTACACCAGAACTGTTAATACAAGGGTTATTATTGCCGCGGCCCCGAATATCTTGGTTCGTTTTAAAAGTTTCTTCTGCCGCTCAAGTCCTTCCCTGGTATATTCGGGACGGGCCGCGATTACTTTTCTCCGGGCTTTACCCGGCTCAGCAGAAACATCAATTGAGGTTCCCAGCTTATCTTCAAGAAAGCTGTGTATTATCCGCTCCGGTCTGCCGGCAATGATAATATCTACCAGTTCCCTGGTTTCACTGTCGGGAAGCTGATCATTAATAACCGCATGCTTAATAGCCTGGACCAGGGCGGGACTAAACAGAGCTATGGCTTTTTTCAGCTTTTTCAGTTCATCATCAGAAAGCTCAAACGGCTCTTCACCACCGGGCACCTCATCGATCTCTCCGGGAATATCTTCAATTTCAGGAAGATCCGCGGTAAAATCATCATCATCCTCAAGAGGCTCAATCATTAAAGAATCATCTTCCGGCCGTTCCTCCGTGAATGACGCGGCCGGTTCTCCGGAATCAACTTCTTCTCCAGGATCAATGTCCGGAAGCCCATCATCAAAAGAGTCTTCAGCTCCCGGTTCATCAATATCTTCGATGTCTTCGATGCCTTCTATGCCGTCCAGACCGGCAAGATCTTCTCCTTCATCTTCCACCGGTGCTGCGGATATTTCTTCCAGCTCATCTCCAATAGAGTCCACATCATCGGAAATATCTCCGGGTCCAATAGAATCAAGATCAAGGTCAGGAATATCGGATTCTGCTGCTTCAGGGATCTCCCCGGCATCTTCCATTGATATATCCGAAAGATTCGGGATATCATCCTCCGAATCCATATCCATGCTTACTGCTCCCGGTTCTTCAAATGACTCGTCCGGGTCAATATCTTCAAGATCTCCCGAGGGTTCTTCTTCCTCAAATCCACCATCCAGGTACTCTTCATCAGCAATATCCTGAACATCAAGAGATTCCGGTTCGTCACTGAGGAGATCATCAAGCTGTTCAAGAGGAGAACCAAGCGTTTTTTTAGCTGCTTCTGCCGTAGATTCCTCTATTCCGGCATCATCGAGTCCTTCAACATCATCGAGTCCTTCAATATCTTCGAGCCCTTCAACATCATCAAGTCCTTCAACATCATCAAGGCCTTCAACATCATCAAGGCCTTCAACATCATCGAGGCCTTCAACATCATCGAGGCCTTCAACATCATCGAGGCCTTCAACATCATCAAGGCCTTCAACATCATCAAGGCCTTCAACATCATCAAGGCCTTCAACATCATCAAGGCCTTCAACATCATCGAGTCCTTCAACATCATCGAGTCCCTCAACATCATCGAGTCCCTCAACATCATCGAGTCCCTCAATATCATTGAGTCCCTCAATATCATCGAGTCCCTCAATATCATCGAGTCCCTCAATATCTTCGAGCCCCTCAGGGGCAGCTGCTTCGGGTTCATCAATTTCTTGAATGAGATCGGTTATATCCTCAATCTCCTCAATTTCCTCTATTCCGTCATCCGTAAGCTCTTCAATGCCGGCAGTATCATCAATATCAAGAATATCATCCACATCCGGCAGGTCTTCGGGAATATCCTCATCTATGGAATCGGCAGGTTCCGTACCGGAAGACGGGTCATCTATCGAAAGAAGGGTATCAAGATCTCCGCTGGGCAGGTCGAGATCTTCGGGTTCTCCCAGGCTCACGTCAGGGGAATCGTCAAAGGATTCATCATCCGGAGGACCAAACTCCTCCGGTTCACTTTCTTCAGCAGGAGTCTCAACTTCCGGTTCCGGAGGTGCGGCAAAAGACGCTTCAACAACATCAATTATCCGTCCTATCTCCTCAAGCTCTTCCGGAGTATATTCAATTTTTTCTTCGGTATCACCCATGTATTAATCCCACTCTAAAAAGAAAGTATAACATTTACGTACAAAGAGACATAATCAGTAAATATTTATACATAAAAAAATCAATGATTTTATGTATAAAATCTACTTTTTTACGAATTTTACCCGTATTATGTCTTAATATTTTTTCTTTTATTATCGACATAATTAATATAACTATAAACAGGCACGAAGAAGGTAATCGGTGGCCCATAGGGCCGGGTATTCGGTGATCGGTAAAAAAAATGAAAAAAACTCTTACACTATTTATATTTTCCCTGCTGCTTCTGGGTTTTACTTCGGGTGATGATGATATCAAAACCGAATATTATTTTCGACTGAATAAGCTAAAAAAAGCCCAATCTCCGCAAAAAATGAAAATGATAATGATCGATAATCTTTCGAGCAGTAAATCCATTATTGTCAGAGGGATGCTCTTTACCTATAAGAACAGAGAAGCCGGGAATGTCCATATTTCCGGTTCTTTTTCGCAATGGAAAAAAAATAAAATGTCCCGCAATAAAAACGGAATATGGTATTACTTTCTCAAAGAATATGACGGGAACCGGAGAATTGAATATAAATTCAATGTAGACGGTATCTGGGTCATGGACCCCAATAATTTCGACAATATGGATGATGGAAGCGGTTCCTTTGTGTCTGTTACGGAGACTATAAAAAGCTCTGAAGGCAAACAGGTAACCTTCCGCGTTGTGGAAAAAAATCTCGTTGAGTTCAGGACATACAGACCAAAAGCCCGGTTTATCTCTATTGTTGGGGACTTTAATAACTGGAATCCCGAAAATGATCTTCTAAAAAAAGGGACCGACGGTATATGGCGCTTGCGAAAACGGATCTCTTCCGGCACCTACCGGTACAAATTCATCATAGATGGAAAATGGGTTTCCGATCTCTACAATAACAACTCAGGCTCCGACAGCACCGGGGATATTTGCTCAATATTAGAGGTTAAATAGCAGCCCTCGATAAAAAATATCAAAATATCCCAATAAATTTGTTGCGTATAAAACAGAATCCATATTTATTGTATTGTGTATTGAAAAAAAGACAGGAAGAAGGAGAAACCCCCCTGGTTTTAGTATTGAAACCAAAAAGAAACCCACCGGGGCGGGTTGTCACATATGA
Organism: bacterium; assembly: GCA_024224995.1. Next base: position 8,070 of record JAAENB010000330.1, read on the forward strand.
AAGACAATCAGAAACAGAGCTCTCTCAAAGAGCTTCTTACAAAAGAGACAACATTTGAACCGGATCAGTTTGCTGAATTAAATGACGACCAGGTTGTCCTTATTGACCGGGCATATGAATATATCGAAATAGGTGAGTATAAGCAGGCCCTGAAGCTGTTTACCATGGGTATTGCCATTAACGATGCCGACCCCGACATTCTTAACGGCCTGGGCATTACCCTGTCGGAACTGGGAATGCTGCAGGAATCGAAACTGATCCTTGAAAAAGCCGCCCGCCTCAATCCCGATGATGCTGCAATATTATCGAACCTGGCTGGTGTGTGCTGGGACCAGAACGACCCGGACAAAGCCATTTATTACTATAATAAATCCATAGAACTGGAACCCGATGCCGAAGAAGCTTATTTTAACCTGATCTACCTCTACATGGAAACCGGTTCTCTCTACATGGCTTTTATCAATTGCATCAACTTTCAAAAAGAATTTCCCCATAATGAAGAAGCAGGTGACTTGCTCGGAGAAATCATCCTGAACCTGGGAATATCAATGTTCTAGTATTCTTTAACCGAGCCGTTTTCTCCCCTTTTAATGGCTGTTTTAAAATCCTCTTCCATGTCGAGCTTCCATTCACCCTTCTCTTTTACCAATTTTACCGGCAGCTGATTTCCAACCTGGTTCTCCACCTGGTGTCCGGTATATTCAATGGTTACGCTGGCTGTATCGCCCTTAATATCCTCTTTCATTATTCTCCAGCTTGTGCCGGTATCAAGGATGGCCAGGAGCTGCCGCTTTTCATTGGTCGGTAAAACCCACTTTTCCGATGCTTTTTCCAGGGCAGTTATTGTTCCGCTGGTATAATACGTTTTTATTTCATCATATGTTTTTGCTTTGCTCATGGATGTTAGCAGGGGAGAAAAATCACCGGGAGCCGGTGATTTCGAGCACGACAGAGCCGCTGTCAAAACCATCATAAAAACAAAAAAACTCTTTATTAGTTTCATCTTCATTAATTCAATCTCCTATCCCACATATCCTGTTTAAAAAAATAAAAAAAAAGACGAGGGCAAAACCCTCGTCTTTTTACTTGCGTTAGAAAAGGGCTTACTTAGCGATCTCTTCGTCAATAACTTTCAATACTGCCGAAATTATAGCTCTACTTTCCGCCTTGTTTTTAATTTTCTTAATAAACTTAATCTTTCTGTCTTTACCAACAACAATAACTACACCAAGATCATCACAATTTCCCAGTCCCCATTTTTTGGAAACAGCTCTCTTTTCGTCCAGCAGAATTACGGAACCTTTAAACTGCTTGGCCTTTCCCCGTGCTTTATAACGGATAGCTGCGTTTGGGATCCAGGTATCTTTACAATTTCCTATTCCAATACCTAAATATTTTTCTTTCGAATAATTTTTCCCTTTGATCGCGTTTGAAAGCGGATCGTTTACATCCTTTTCATCAGGGTCAGTATACATTATAGTCAACACTTTCTTCCCTATTTGAGGAATCCACGCAGGCTTGTCAGAAGGATTTATTATTTTAACACTTCCTAATGATTGTCCAACTGATGCGGCATGAAGATTTGTTCCGACCATAGAAACAAAAAGAAACACGATTGATAGTAACAAAATTTTAGTTTTATTCAGCATATAAAAGCCTCCATGTTTGTTTGTAATAATTTATTTAAAACACGAAACAAAGTATATGAATCCCCTTCCCCTCTGTTCCGTGCAGTATAAGCTTTATTTTTAATTCCCTGTCTTTTTATACCAATATTCTGTTTTGAATACAAAGGTGGCATAGGTTCTCACTGCCAGCCTGTTTCCCTCTACCCACATTTTGCAGCTAAAGATCTTCCCGTTCGCGGGATTCAGGAGATGGCCTCCTTCATATACATCTCCACTCTTTCGCATTCCCCAGACTATATCCATCCCCTTAATTGGCTCGTTTTTCCGCTCTTTTCTACACTTTACGCATAAGGATTCGGCATTTTTACCTGCTATTTCCAGAACCCGGGCGGAAATCGTACCCCCGGTTTCATATACTTCTACAATATATTGTACAGTTCCGGTGTTTTTTTTATGAATTTCCCAGGTTCCAAGAGGGGATACCCCGGCATCCCCCCTGGTGCTTCCTAAAAAAAATGCAGCTATTAAAATAAGGGGTAGGAGATAACTGCCCTTCATATTCAATTTTTCCTTTTTTGTGCATAAATGCATAAAAACGAATTAACGATATAAAAAGCTTTAAGTCAAGTTAATTTAAGCTATCTTTTTTAAAAAGTATCCCGATTTGGGCGCTAGTGTTGTTCATCTTTTGGAGCGGCTCCCGATGACAGGTCTTTATAAATCTTATGTGATACATATTCCATATGCATTAAATTGGCGATCTGTTCCTGTGATGCCACATCAATGTCATTCCATTCGACAAAATAGTCTTTGCCGTCTATTTTAATTTTTACTGCTTCTTCATGCGGGTCATAGGCGATTAATTCACTGCGATAAATTACATAGCCATTTTCTTCAAGAAAAGGGAACGTTATATCAAGTTCCATGCATTTCTCTTCAAACTCTTCAAGGATGGATGCGACAAATCGTGCCAGTAGTATTTGCAGATCAAACAGGGAGGTACCAATTTCAACCATCATTTTATCATAGAGATCTTTGGCTGGCTTGGCAGGCATAGTTCACTCTCCGTGTTTTAATGACGCTTAAAAAAGGTTAATGGATGGATATTTATTTGCTATTGCCGCGAGAGGGAGTCGAACCCTCACAAGCTAATGCTCACTAGACCCTGAACCTAGCGCGTCTACCAATTCCGCCATCGCGGCTAATAACAAAGTACTATGCTTTTAAACTGAGGCCCAAATTTGTCAAACAAATTTTATTTTTTTAATAAGCCATCAGGCTGCTTCATAGAATAACCGTGCCCGCTGCACTGCCTCTTGAAACTTCTTTTTAAACAGCTTCTTTTCCGGGAGTTCAGTAAGATATTGAGCTACATGAATCCCGCTTTTATCCAGTTCCAAAAGCTCTATGATCTCTTCTGATTTATCCGCGCACAGGATTAAACCAATTGGAGCATCTTCTCCATCTTGCATTTCATGCTTTTTAAGCCAATTGAGATAAAGCTCCATTTGACTTTTATCTCCTGCTTCGAAGGGTCCCAGTTTTAAATCAATTGCTACAAGTCTTTTCATTCTTCGGTGATAAAAAAGAAGATCTATTCTGTGGGGTCTCTTTCCAATATTAAGGTTTTTTTGCCTGGCTAGAAACGCGAAATCCGATCCCATCTCTAGAATAAAATTTTGCAACTCAATTAATATCGCGGTTTCAAGATCTGCTTCTGAGTATTCACTGTTTAAATTAAGAAAATCAAGGATATAGGGGTCTCGAAGTGTTAAATCAAGACTCATTTTGCCTTCATCTTTAAGTTTTTTTAAATCGTTTAAAATGGTATTTTCAGGCTTTTTCGATAAAGCTGTTCGCTCAAAGAGCATGGAATCAATGCGGCCGCGAAGAGTTCTTACACTCCACCCTTCATTTTGGCATAGTGCAGCAAAAAATTCTCTTTTCAAAGGATCATTAATTGCAACCAACTCTGTAAAATGTGACCAGGACAATTGTCTCGACAGTGTCGAGACAATCTTATAATCATTAAATATCTCAAAAAATTGAATCATTTTGAAGAGTAGAGGTCTGCTGTATCCTTTACCGAACTCGTTTTTTAGCTTTTCACTTAAGTCTTCTACTATTTTCTCACCATAATCAGCACGCTTATTTTTAAGAATTTCTGTTTTAATTGCCTTTCCAATATTCCAGTACAACAGCGCCAACTCTGAGTTGACGGCTGCTTTTACCCTGGTCTTTGACTCATTAATAAGTATTGCAACCTCTTTAAAGAGAGAGGTGGAGGTTTTTATTATAGCTGTTTTCTCCGGCATATTACACTCCTTTAATTAAATGTAAACACCATGCAAACATTTGTTTAGCACCCTGTAAAGCTTTTTTACAAAAAAAAGACGGCCTAAGCCGTCCTTCTTCCCTTTTACCCTGTTCCTTGCACCTTGCTCCTGATTTATATCCGTTCTATAGAAACAACCTTAAAGTTCCTGTCTTCGTCATTGATCTTGAGCTTAAACTCTCCGTCCAGCTTTGTTCCCAGCAGGGATCTTGCTATTGGAGACCGGTACGATAGGATTCCATTTTCAAAGTCCGCGTCCCAGGGACCCAGGATGGCGTAATTATTCTTTTCCCCGGATTGTACATCCTCAAACACGACCTTTGTTCCAACATTGACCGTATCAACCGATATTGTTTCAATATCGAGTATATCGGCCTTTTTCATTTCATCATCGAGCTTTGAAATTGCCATTTTTAAAATTGACTGTTTTTCCAGAAGCGCGTTATATTCTACATTTTCTCTGAGGTCACTGGATACTTCGGATACTTTTGACAGTTCCCGGGACAGGTTAACCATTTCCACATTAACCATGCGGTCGAGCTCCAGTTTTTTCCGCTCAAAGCCTTCCTGTGTAACAATAAGTTTCTCTACATCCAGACCCCAATCCTCTTCAGCCGCAAGCTGCTCGGCCTCGAATCCTTCAAAACGCTCATTGATCAAAGCCATAAACTTTTCACTGTGCGTTTCTTCAATATAGGGTAAATTGCTAAAAAGGTCATAGACCTTTCCAAGAAATCCCTGGTCGAAATCCTGTACAATGTCTTTTAACACATGTGCTTCATTGTCGAAAAGAATATCCAGGGTCATATTTTTTAGCCGGTTTCCTTCGGTTTCCAGCTTTTTCATTTCATTCATAAGCCGAAAATAGGCTATTGTCATTCCTTCCCTGGAAAAATCGAGCCATTCATAATCCCAGGTCTTGTTAAACAGGTTCTTCGCTATCCAGACAAAAATCTCAGGATATTGTTTTGCCCCGGTTATTACCCGGTCGATAAAATTATTAATAATGGAATACGCGGCTCCGCGCATAAGATTATTAATAATATACTTATGAATCCGCACCGGAGTCTCAAAAAGCATTTCCGATACAACCTGGGGCCAGTCCTCCCGCGCTTCCTCTATAAGATTCACGAAATCTTTCTTGTAGTCATACGAGCTGATCTTCATGGAAATAAGATGAAGATCCTGACTCTCTTTAATAAAGGCAATAACTTTGGCCCGTATAGGATCGAGCTTTACTTTGCCCGGATCAAGGAACCCTGCCAGTCCTTTAAGCGCGAAATAGGAGAGAACCTGCCTTGTTTCCGATTTTCCTTTCATTTCAGCAGTAAAATAATCAATAAAATACTGTACTACCGATGCTCCCTCGCTTTTATCATTATTGTTGATAAATTCAATTGCAATATTCAGTTTTTCAGTAAAGGATTCGGTCCTGGTAAACTGCCCCAGCAATTCTTCCGCAAAGGTTACGGGCTTGTCCCGCATATAAATTAGATCCTTCTTTTTTTCCGATACGCCAAAAAGCGGGTCTTTCTTGATCTTGGTCCTGGCTTTATTCCACCATTTACCCCAGACTTTGGCATCAACATACCGGGTGGTAATCTCTCTTTTAATATCCGCCAGGATAATGGTTCCGCCATACGATTTTATCAATACCTCAAAAAACTGCATAAAATCCTCATCAAACAGGCTTTTAAGCGTATCAGGATCTTCATATTCCAATACATACATATGATCCTTTGGCAGCGGAGTAAGCGACTGGAGCCCCATCTGTATGGACATATTATGCTCCGGCTTATCCCTGAAGGTTAGCACAAGTTTTTCACTGTTAATGTCGAGTATCTTTCCCAGTTTCCATGAATTATGGAATACATAATTGCCTACGTCGAAAACAATATTTTTTTCAAAATCCTGTATGGCAAATTTTACCGGGATTTTAAAATTATTCAGCTTGGACAACTTCATAAATTGATCAAACTGGGAATGCTCTCCATACTTTAACCCATATAGACGTACCAGCTCTTTACGCGCGTGAGTATCCTGGGGTCTGTATTCCAGTATCTTTTTTAACAGTTTTATTGGCTGGTCAAGACTTTCATCATTCCGGTACTGAGCCAGGAGCACTTTTAACAGGTTCCCCGTAAGCTCCATCTGCTTTGCCTCTACCAGCATCCGTTCGATTCTTTCAAAAAACGGTATATCTTCCCATGAAATAGATACCAGCTTATTCCATAAGGGCCCTATCTCATCATAATTTTTAATTTTGATAAACCCTTCAATTGAAAGCTTCATATAATGAATACTCTTGTCCGGCTCTTCATCAAATATGGCAAAAGCCAGCTTCTTGGAAACTTCCGCATCAAAACGGTCTATTTTCAGCAGGTTTTCCCAGGCCGGAATAGCTTCTTTACTTCTGCCAAGACGTTCAAGACAGATCGCAAGGGCACGCAGCGCCACACTGCTTTCTCCATATTCCAGAATTTTATCGGCCAGTATTTCTACCACTGCCCATTTATGATTATCAACAAATATATCGATCAGTTTTCTTAACTGTTGTGAATCCTCGACTCTGTCGAGATGATACCCTATTTGACCAATAAGATAGGCTGCTGTTATTGAGTGTGAATGCTCATCCTGGTGCGCTTTACAGACTTCCAGAGTATTGTCAATCATGCCTCCGGAAACTACCGTATTAAAGATATCATCAAGTATCTTAAATTTCGATATTCCTATATCTTTTGGTTCTATTCTCCCCCACACTTCTTCTTTAAAAAGCGATTCAAGTTTTTCTATTACCTTATTATTAGCCATACACCTATCCTGTATTTAATTTTTTGCTGTCTACAACACGAACGAAGTACCCATCTCAAAAGGATATTTTTCATAAACAAACAAGCAAAAATGTTCAATTATGAGTAAAATTTTTCTCTTTATTAAAATAAGAAATACCCATCTCGAAATTTCGATGGGTATTTTTCCCTTTATTTAAAGATTATGGGGGGTCCGGTCTTTTGGAAATCCCCCATAATTTCTTACCTTGCAGCCAGGCTGCGCTATATGTAAGCTCTTTCCTGCTTTATTTCAAATTAACCAATTATGGCCCTGTTTCTGTTGCCGGTTTTGCGCTTGTTCCTCCACCATCGCCAAATTGATCATGAAGTTTATGCCCGTCGTAATTGACTTCATAAACATCCGTAAGTACCTTTAACTGGTCAAAGAAAAAGTATGTATTTTCCGTGAGCTCTGCTCTGGGTACATGTACATCAGCCCTCAGTACAAAGCGGGTAATCTTTGATACCCTGGTTATTGGATATGATTCCGTTGCCTGTGGTATCCACTCAGGAATATCGACTTTTATTGGTCTCCATCCCACAAAGTTAACCGATCCCATTTTCAGGATGTGAGTGCTTCCCCGGTAATCTTTTACCCAGACCTCAAGATCATATGGATTTCCTCTTCCGTGTACCCATACGGAAATTGCTTTGGCTCTTCCCGGCAGCTGAACTCCACGCTCCTGAACATTGCTTCTTGTTGCCGGATTGTAGGTCATTACGGGCTTCTTCTCATCCCATGACAATTCAGGCGGTGCCAGAAGATGAACCGAATTATGTCCGGGATACTTGAACTTAAAGTTAACTCCCATACAATTCTTGGTTTTTTCCGTGTCGCCCTTTTTGGTTAAAGACCATGCCTCACCAATCATATCATTAGGTTTTCCCTGGATCATCTTAAGCTCAAGCTTTTCCACGGGATTCCTTTTTTTTCTTTTATCATCATCAAGTTTTTTATCGTCAAACTGCTTTGGTGTTGTTATAACATTCCAGCCTTCTTTGCCCGGCTTTACTTCTTCAAAATCCTCAATTACCAGGGCCTTCAGTTCTTCACCGCTTATATCGGCTTCCACACTGGTGATGATTTTGGAATCAACACTTTGTGGTCCAACAAAGCCTGCCAGAACGGCCAGTAACAGACATACGGTTATCGATACAAACTTCTTATTTTTCATACCATATCTCATTTGTAAGCCTCCCTTCTTAGCATTCATCAATTTTACCATGTATCCTTAATTGTCTCATCACCGGTAAATTCTGAGAGATCCGTTACTACTCTAAACTGATCCATGTAAAAATAGAACGCACCTGGAATCTCAAATTTATCACTTTCAACAAAGAATGAAACAAAATGCAAATTCTTGTCGAGTACTGCGTAACTGGATGACTGGGGAAGCCAGCCCGGAATAATAACCACCATTTCCTTCCAGCCCCAAAAATCAAGCCTGCCGATCTTCAGCTTATGAAGATGGCCCTTAAAATCCCGCAGTTTCACATACAGTGTATGCCTGAATTTTCTTCCAAGAACCCAGACCCGCACTTCTCGCGCTTTTCCTCGTATTATATATTCATTTGGCGGAAAAACCTCTACCCGGTCAAATCCCCTGTCGAGAAAATAGGTCTTAACACCAAGCACATATTCATTCTTATGGCCAATACCATTGTCATCTGTTACATCCGTTTTGAAATCACCAGGATTTCCTTCCTCATCAACCGCCTTTCCATCAACATTTACAGGACGCGGTTTTCCGGGAATTTTTCGAATCTTGGAATCACCAATGGGACAGGTCGCTTCAGCTCTCCAATCCTCACAGGCTTCAAAATCGTTCATCCAGTCTTCAATCAACCCATCAGTAGCTTTTTTACTGGAAGTTGTAGTTGTTGCTGGATCTGTTGTTCCTCCGGCGGTTCCACCACCTGCCGGCTGGGCACCCAGGTCAATTCCTCCATTGCCTACAAACACAACCAGTGCTCCTATGACAACAGATAATGCAGCTTCTTTTACTCTTATCTTCATTTTTAACTCCTTATTGATTAAAAATGATTTTTTCCGCTTCTGTACAATCCATCCATCTCACGAATGAAGAAAAAATCGATAAATCCTCAAAAAGTGTGTGGTACGAGAGCCCATCGGACTCCCCTGCCACACACTTCTTGATTAACTAAATTTTACACCTATATTTCTTTTTCGGTCGATCAATATGGGAAATTAAGTAATAATTTTATAAAATAGTAAATTAATCCATTTTTATTAAAAATAATGAAAAATCTATTTTTAATTTACTTCCCATCTTTCAAAAAGCAGACCACAGATACCCAGGGCTCACCTCTTGAACATTTACACTGTTTTATATATTATATCATTCTTTTTTGTTGTCAAGAAATTAATAATTAATTGCTGCGGGTTATTTAACATTATGTCGCTTAACAGGCAAAATAAGATTGAAATATTATCCGGCTTATCAATTTATTGATATTAATCTAAAAAAATTAGAAAAGGATCTCATATGCATTATCCAAACGAAAAAAATTCAGGTTCCGCTTCTGCTGTCCTGGTGAAAATAGCTGCTGTTTTTGGAGGGATTGTGCTGGGTCTGGGAATCTGCCGGATATTTCTTCTCCCTTTTACGGTTTCAGGCAGTTCTATGGAGCCGAACCTTAAAAAGGGCGAAAAAATTATTCTCACTAAAATCGGGACTCCGGAAAAGGGTGCTGTTATCCTTATTAACAGCCCTATTGAAAACGACAGGGTTCTGTTAAAGAGGATCATTGCTGTTTACGGAGATACTGTTGAGGTCCGGAATAAAATTATCTATATTAATGACCAAAAAACCCGGTTTTCCTGGAAAACCCTCTCCTCCGACAAGCGGATCTTCCCCATGAACTTTACCTACAGGGATAATATGCCTGCGGTTAAACTGCAAAGAAAAGAATTCTTTGTTATTGGCGACAATCTTGATTACAGCTTCGACAGCAGGGCCTTTGGCGCGATCAATGAAGATATGATAGTTGGCAGGATGATCTATAAATTTTAACCGGGACACCTTTACTCAAGCTTTACGCCTTTAAAAGCAAGCAGCGCATCTTCCAGCATCTCCCGTTTATATTCCATTCCAAGGCTGTCACTCAGACGTTCGATTACAATTACCACCGGATTCCTGGTTACATCCTGTTTAAAATCAATTGTGGTTATTACCTCTATTATCCTTTCCGCCAGTAGACCTACTCCGGGATTTTCTATTTTTACAGTTAAAAAAGCCTCTCTTTTTTTCCCGTTATAATTAATTTTGATAACATCATTACAGGTCTCCCCTTTCCAGCCGTATTTTGCCTCTATTGAAACAAAAAGCATTGTTTTATCATCACCATAGGGATAGATATTTTTTAATTTCAGGTTCACTTTTTAAGACCTGTTCCTTTTTATTTTTCTTCTTCTATCTCTTCCACAAGCGCGGAAAAAAGAGTGATGACATCTGCTGTTGATTTTCTTAACTTTACACTAAGGGAGCTTGCGATTACCCTGGTTACGGTGAGCCCTATTTCCGGGTTCTCATTGCCGAATTTTATGAAATCATCACGATTAATTACTATGCACTGGCAATCGGTTACCGCTGTTACTGTTGCGGACCGTTTATCATTATCGATCAGTGCCAGTTCGCCCACAAATATCCCTCCCATGTCGGCGCTTAAGGTGGTTACTGTATACTCTTCATTTTGCAGCGTCCTTTTAATAATATCTATCTTGCCGTCCAGGATTATATAGAGTTCATCTCCATAATCTCCCTCTTCAATAACCACCTTGTCCTGTCGAAAAGCCCTTTTTGTACACATTTTGGCGATCTTTTTCATCACCTCATCATCATCGGCGTACATTTTAAAAAATGTGACTTCTTTTAATTTATTCAGGATAACTTCATTATTTATTATATCCATAACTCTTCCCTTTTTTCAAGCCTTTGCTCAGACTTTCCTGTTATATGCTCGTCCTTCAATTATAATTGCCTTACTGTATTTTTTCAATATATAAGAAGGTGCGGGATTTATTACGGGCTGGTTGGCGACAAGCTCCTTTACTACCTTTAAATTATCCACCAGGGTTGAAATATCCGGTGTTTTCTGCGCTTCCTTAATAGCTTCTTTTTTCCGTTCGTAAAAATTCCCGGTATTTTCCAGAACCCCAATGAGCACGGAACGGTTCTTATCCAGGTAATAATTAAATAATTCCTCATAGGTGAGGCCAATATATTTTTTCGGCAGATCCTGTGTATCAATCGACACATCGGCTTCTACATTAAGCAGTTCACTTATTACATGAGAGATTCCGCTTCCTGCCGAAGCATTCGCGATGAGGGACCGGTTATAATCGGTTGACAGTATTATTTCATCACAGTTTGATGTAGACAGGTACCGTTCGAACTTGGAATCAAGCAGCTCCGCGCAGGTATATGCCGATTTTGTCATTGATTTTATGGTTATGATGCTCATTACCGTGCGTGAATCAACTTCCTGCACCGATCCCGTTACCAGCCTGTCTGCCAAAACCAGTACTTTTTTTGCCTTTTTCAGGTTTGCCCGGTTTAAGACGCGTTCATCAATATAATCTCCATGTATAAAATTGATATGAGCGAATTCCTTTTCCGATTTCAGGTTCTCAATATCCTCAGGGGGAGCTGTATTAATCAGTACGATCTCTGAGGCAAGGAAGGATTTATTTTTCCCCATTACGCTTCGCAGCACTTCCCCCATATTCCTCTTCCAGCCGCATATGATGAAATGATTTTTCAATTTCAGGTCTTTCAATCCCCTGTCCTCCTTCAATTGTTTTTCCACCAGGAATGACGCGATATTACCGGTTATTACACCAACAAGTGATATTCCAAAAAACATCAGCAGTATGCCAAGCACGCGTCCCACTTGCGATTTTGGAAAATAATCCCCATATCCTACTGTTGTTGAGGTCACAAAAGCCCACCATACTGAATCCTCAAAACTCCGTATATTGCTTGAATTGTCCCCATCCTCTACCTGTACTCCATTCTCGGTTTTATACACAATATAATTTTTTTCTATATAAAAAATTGCCATCGAAAAGGTGAAAATAATTACAAAGCCCATAAAGAAAAGCTTTACAGCCGTACTCTTTGACGTCCTTACCAATATACGGCGAATAGTTTTACTATCAATAAAATTCTTGATATATTTCAATATAATCATTCCTGTTTTCCGGTTTTACGGGATATCGCTTTTATTGTCGTATTTTCTCTTTTATTTATTTACTCAAAAATTTAAATTCCTCTCCGTGGAAATTAATTGACCTCAGAGCTCTTTTAAAGAGCTCTGAGGTCACACCAAACCCACGGGCGGCACTTTTCACTTTTTCCTTGACGATCCCCCTCATTTTTAGTATATTACGTATGGCAGATGGTAATACCAACAGCCATACGTTTATGCAAGGAGGACACTTATTTATGGAAGAAATGCTGAAACCGCTTCAAGCGGAGTCTCTAAAAGACATGTTTGTGAAAAGATTTGAGGATCTTATTTTTTCAGGGAAACTATCCATAGGAGAAAAGCTGCCTTCGGAGCGGGATCTTGCGGCGAAACTGAACATCAGCAGACCTGTTGTCCATGAAGGGTTGGTGGAACTTGCTGCCAGGGGGCTTATTTCCATGAAACCCCGTGCCGGAGCTGTTGTTAATGACTTTCGAAAGGACGGTTCTATTGAACTTTTGACGGCTCTAATCAATTACAGCAAGGGCAAGCTCGATCCCCTGATACTGGAAAGTCTTGTTAACATGAGAAAACTCTTTGAAATTGAAAATGCCCGGCTTGCTGCACAGAACAGGACAGATGCGCACATAGCCGATCTCAAGGAAATACTTGCCCTTGAAGATAAAATTGATATTGAACACATTGATGAAATAATTGAACTCGATTTCAGGTTTCACCATTCCATTGCCATAGCCACGGGCAACCTGGTTTACCCCCTGCTGCTCAACTCTTTTAAAACAGTATACACCAATATTTCGGGACACTTTTTTACCCGTCCGCCCCTGGCAAAGGAAGTCTTTGTTTTTCACCGGGAACTGACGGATGCTGTTGAACAGAAATATGAAATAAAAGCAGTGGAAGCCATGAAAAAAATGCTTCTTCACGGTGAAAACCAGTTGAGAAAAATATACGAGAAAGGAGCAGCGAAAAACGCCGCTCTATTACAGGGATAAGTAGACAGGAGGTATTATGGCCGCAGCAACAACAGGGAACTCATATACCATCAAGGAGCCAAAATCTTTATCACCTAGAATTGCCTGGCTCAGGGATTATTATTTTAAAGGAAACGATAGAGCATGGAACAACGAATTCACTTCCTGGAGCACCGGCACTCCCTGGGATGTACAATACAACGAGGTCAGTTTTTATATCGTTCCCGAGGTGTATCTTCTCCTGAATCCTTTAAAAGCAAGCTATCGTCAGGCTGCCCGGAATGTGGCCCTTCATAAGGACTTCTGGAAATGGAGTCTTCCGGAAAGAAGAGCCTGGTTTGTTAAAGAGACCATTATTAATTATGTTCCGCAGGAAATTTTGCCCCGTGACCTTATTGCCGGTACCCGGTTCAATGTGCAAACCTCTCTCTGTTTAAACAAAAAAGAACAAAAAAAATATAATAAACTTATTCTGGGAAAAAACGGTGCCCGGGCTTCCATGAAGAGGTTTCACGATCACGGGTACGGAAATGCCGGTTCCACCAGCGGCCATCTTGTGCCGGGGCATGAACTGCTTTTAAAAAAAGGCTGGAAAGGTATTTACTCCTCTCTTTCGGATAAGGATAAACAGGGTAAAAAAGGTAATCAGATCCGTGCCATGAAAACCGCCGCCACCATGGCGCGGGATCTTGCAAAAAGATATCAAACTGTTTGTGAATCAATGGCTCTTACTGAAAAAGATCCGGAACGCAAGGCAGAGCTCCTGGCAATGGGCGCCAACCTGGATAGAGTTCCCTGGGAACCGGCTGAAACTTTCTGGGAAGCGCTGCAGGCTCTCTGGATAAATCATATGCTCATTATGACCGATGAAAACTATCCCGGTCCCGGTGTGTCATTCGGCAGGATCGACCAGTACCTGCTTCCATTCTGGAATTATTCTATTAAAAAGGGCATGGACCGGGAATTCGGCAAAGAGATCCTTAAATGCTTCTGGGTCCACTGCAACACTGCCTATGACGCCATGATAAAAAACGGCAACCAGGGAATTAGCTCAGGCTTTGGGCAGCTCATCACCCTCTCGGGCATGGGCAAAAATAAGGCCGATATGACCAACGATCTTACCTATGTGTTCCTTGAAGTGATAGACGAAATGTCTCCCATTCTTGAGCCAAAGCCGAATATCCGGCTTCACCGGAACAGCCCGGACAAGCTCCTGGATACCTGTATTGAGATGATAGAATCAAGCCAGGGCGCGCCCTTTCTCCTCAATTTTGATGAACGCTCCATGGCAGGCATGATGCTCCAGGCAAAAGAGGCCGGCCTTACCCATCTCATTAACGAAGATACGGTCCATGAATACGCGCCCGTTGGCTGCCTGGAAAATACCATGGTTGGCAATGACCGCTCCGGCACTGTTGATAATAATATCAACCTGTTAAAAGCCGTGGAACTGGCATTCACCGGCGGCACGGACCTGCTCCCTGTTGTTGATCCCATTAGCGGGAAAGCGGGAAAAATTACACAGGACGGACCACAGACCGGCGATGCACGGGAGTTCAAGACCTGGGACCGGTTCCTACAGGCATATGCCGCGCAAACCGAATATATCATTAAAAAATGCGCCCTACTTCAGGAAAAAACCGAACGTATCCGCTCCCGTTTCTTCCCTACTCCCTACCTGTCGTGCATGGTTAAAGGCTGTGCCGAACAGGGCCTGGATATTACCGAAGGAGGACCGGAAATTGCCTTAACTACGATTGAAGCGGTTACCTATGCCACCACTGTTGACTCGCTCCTGGCTGTAAAATACCTTGTCTTTGACAAAAAAGCCTGTTCCATGGATGAACTGGTTTCCGCGCTTCGGGCCAATTGGCAGGGATTTGAGATTCTTCAGGCTATGGCACAAAACAAGGCGCCAAAATATGGCAGGGACGATACCGAAGCAGACACAATGGCCAAAGAGGTCATGGATCTCTGGTGCGCCGAGACCTGGAAACACAAAACGGTCTCTACGAACCGGCGCTTCCGTCCGGGCATGCTCAGCTGGAACTACTGGGCAGGCGACGGATTTATTATGGCTGCCAGTGCCAATGGCAGACCCCGGGGCCAGTTTTTATCGAACGCCATTTGTCCGTCTAACGGCGCGGATATTAAAGGGCCCACGTCCAATACCAATTCCGTGGGCACGGTCCTGGGAGGAAAAGCCCCGGACAGCAATGGAGACTGGGATGATTTTTTCAACTGCCTGCCAAACGGCGCCAGTCATACAATAACGTTTAATCCTTCTATTTTAAAGGATTCGGAACACAAGGAAAAATTCAAGGCTTTCCTCCGGGGATACACGGAAAACGGCGGTACTGCCCTGCAAATAAATATGCTGGACCCCGGTATGCTGCGGGACGCGCAAAAACACCCGCAAAATTACCGCCACCTGCTTGTGAGAATTACGGGATATAATGCCTATTTTACCGCTGTTGGGAAAGAGCTGCAGGATGAAGTTATTGAACGGATCAGTCATAGTAAATTTTAACTCTTTTAAAGAGCTCTGAGGTCATATCAAGGAAAAAAGCGTTTTTTAGACATGAAAGCAACAATATTGGAAATACAACGGATGTCCACGGAAGACGGCCCCGGCATACGGAGCACGGTCTTTTTCAAGGGCTGCCCCATGCGATGCGCCTGGTGTCATAACCCGGAAAGTATTGCCGCGAGCGCGCAAATTCACCGGGTTGCCGTAAACTGTATTGGCTGCAAACTATGCATTTCGGCGTGTCCAAAGAACGCGCTCTCCTTAAAAGAAAAAGAAATTAAGGTTGATAGAAGACTCTGCGGAGGCTGCGGTATCTGCGCGGAAGAGTGTCCTTCCGGAGCTATGGATCTGCTTGGGATTCCCTGGGGGGTTGATGAACTCTGCGCCGAGCTGGTTAAAGACCGGGCCTTTTTTGAAAAATCGGGCGGCGGGGTAACCCTTTCAGGAGGAGAGGTTACCATGCAGGCAGAATTTGCCAGGGAACTGCTGATTAAACTTACGGAATTGGGAATAAACACAGCAATAGACACCTGCGGCCTCTGTTCGCAGGAAACCCTCACCCGGCTCCTCCCCTGCTCCCGTATTATCCTCTTTGACCTTAAAGAGATAGATCCGGTGAAGCATAAAAAATTTACCGGCGTGGGAAATGAGCTGGTCCTGAAAAACTCTATTTTTGTATATGATTATATAGAAGAACATAAGAAAAAAGACTCTCAACCGGAAAGGCTTATCATTAGAACCCCGCTCATTCCAGGGGCTACAGCCACAGAAGAAAACATCAGGGGCCTTGGTGAATTTATCGCAGCCAATATTCCCAATATAGATCGATGGGAACTCTGTACATTTAACAAACTCTGTGCAGCAAAATATGAACGGCTCGACATGGACTGGCCGTATAAAGATACGGACCTGCTTTCGGAAGATGAGGCGGATTGCCTGGTTAACGCTGCTAAAGGATCAGGGGTAGATGCGAGTAGAATTTATAAAAGTGGTGAAGTAAAATAAAAGTTTAAAGTTTAAAGTTTGAGGTTTGAAGTTAAGAAAAAAGGATTTATTGCTCTTTTCTTAACTTCAAACTCCTATTTACGGAGAACAACTATGACTAAAAAAGAACTAACTGAAGAAGATATCAAATCTATCGCTCCATCGGAAAAGATAGGGCTTGTTGCTACAAAAAACTCAGAGGGGAATCCGCATATCTCCCTCATAACGAGCATCCAGGCAAATGGTCCGGAACAGCTTATTATGGGTGAATTTTGCAAGGGGGAGAGTAAAAAAAATATACGGGAAAACAGGGAAATTGGCTTTCTGATAATGACCCTGGACAGAAAACTCCGGCGCGGCAGGGCCCGGTGGACCCATTCTCAAAAAGAAGGGCCGGAATTTGAAATGTACAATAACCAGCCCATGTTCAGATATAATACCTATTTTGGCGTAAATACAGTCCATTTTCTCGACCTGGTTGAAATAAGCGAGGCAGAACCTCTTCCCCTGGGAAAAATTGCCCGTTCCCTCATAAAAACCAGGCTTGCGGCGGGAGCTCTTAAAACCGGGAAAACTCCTGAGATACTGAATCCCTTTAGCAGGGAACTTATCAATAAACCGGCAGCTCTTAAATTCATTGCCTATATCGATGATTCCGGATTTCCCGCAATTATCCCCCTGCTCCAGTGCACCGCTCCCGGCTCCGGACGGCTTGCTTTCGCGGCCGGCCCCTATAGCGAAGAGCTGCTTAAAATCCCCAAAGGCAAAGAAACTGCCGTTTACGGACTTACCATGGAAATGGAAAATGTTCTAATCCGGGGAACATTTTCCGGTTTTACCCGAAAACGTCTTATCAACCTTGGCTGCATAGATATTAACAGAGTGTATAATTCCATGCCCCCTGCTCATGGATGGATTTACCCGGAGACAAAGCTGGAGCCGGTAACGGAATTCTGAATTATACTTGACATCTCCACATAAAACCACTATCAATAATCCATAACTCACAGTTCCGGAAGCCGGGAGGTTTTAATGAAAAAAATAATCAGGCGATTCTTTTATTTGCTCT
Organism: bacterium; assembly: GCA_024224995.1. The sequence continues at coordinate 25,650 of JAAENB010000330.1, forward strand.
TTTTCCTGATAACGGTCTTAGCCGTTACAGGTGTTCTCAATACCGATGACATAGAAATTCCGGATGAAACTCCGGGTGACCATATTGAAATCATGGGCCAGAAAATACGCTATTTCCAAATAGGGAAAGGAAGGGATATAGTTTTCATTCACGGCGCGCCCGGAACTATCGATGACTGGGACCCAATGATCCATGAGCTTACCGGTAAATACCGGCTAACCTTTTTTGACCGGCCCGGTTACGGGTACAGCAGCAGCGTAAAAGTTGACCAGACCGATGATGAGAAAAAAAAGAAAACGTACCCGAAACTTCACAATCTTGAACACAACAGTGAGACTGTTCTGGAACTGCTTAAAGCATTAAAACTGAAAAATGTAACGCTTGTGGGACATGGCTATGGCGGCACTATCGCGCTCAAAGTGGCAGCCAAAGCCCCAAAAGGAGTAAGCAGCTATATTATAGTGGGGGCTCCGGCTTACGGGTCCCTGGGAAAAAACCCTGTTTATTATTTAATAAGAATACCGGTTATTGGCAAGGGATTTGCCACGATTACCACCACCCTCTTTGGCACCATGCTGCTGGAAAAAAATGTCAGTAAATCATTTTATCCTAACGAACCCCTGGTTCCTAAAAATTATATTGAAAAACGGCTCAATACATGGCTTCAAGCCAAATCTCTTGTTAGCTATTCTACCGAAAAAATTAATCTTAAAAAAGACCTGAATAATCTTGTTCCCCAATACGCCAGTATAACTCTCAAGAGAAAAAGATTTATGATTGTCCATGGAGACCAGGACCAGCTTGTTCCGGTAGACGAAGCAAAAAAACTGCACAAAATCATCAAAAAATCTAAAATTACCATACTGGCAGATACCAGCCACATGATCCAATACGACAATACCACGGAACTGCTCAGGATCGTACAGAACAAACGCAAGGAAAGATTCAGGGAACCCACGCCGCTGTCGAGAAGACCAAAGCCGAAACCAAAAAAGAAAAAATGGAGTTTCTAATGAGTTCCGTTGATTACATGAAAGTTTTAGACATTATCACCAGGACCTTTGGCGCGGACAGAGATGTTGACCTGAAAGCAAGTCATGAAAAATTCGACATTTTCGACATTGTTATGTTTTGCTCCGACGGCAGGAAGGTCCCTTTTAAAATGGTCCTTAACAAACAATTCCAGCTCGATATCTTTTTTAAAAAGATCCATTTCGAAAGCGAAAAAGAATACGCTAAATGGCTTTCCCGGTTTGAATACGAACTGGAACAGACCTTTTTTGTCAATATCAGGATCGACCAGGCAGACGACCTTCAGGAGTACCATATAAAGGTTTCGTTTTAGGTCTTCGGCTCCGCTCAGACACAGGATGGTGGGGAAAAATACGGAAGAAACTGTGGGTATACCGGGGTTTGTTTTGCGAAGATGCTCCGGGCACGGGTTTGGTTCTGAGAGACGTTGCAGTGCAACGCCTTTACTGGCTGGTTTCTGGCCAGGGCTATGGAGACTCTGAGGAGGGATGCGACTCCTGCGAGGGGATCGGTGTTTTTTTGGCTCTGTGGTGTTGACCCGGGACAAATCTCCGGAAACC
>JAAENB010000331.1 GCA_024224995.1 bacterium
ATAAAGCATTTTGGCAATCAAAAATTAAGTACTTTTAGTTCAAATAAAGCATCCTGTCAACAGAAAAAAGACGGGTCTTTTTATATTGACATACATTGAATGACGGTTTATTATATAGTATGACTTTAAAAAAGTGTATCATACTATATATTATTTTTCATGTGGTTTTTTTTCTGAACTGTTCTACTGTAACTACCGGAACTACGGGAACCATTAAAACCGGCTGGCTAAATGAAGAGACCCTGGTTGTTAAAGGATATGGGAAAGCCGAAGCAAGTATACGGAACCAGGTTCGAAAAAAGGTAATGGCCAGGGAGAAAGCAATGCTGGACGCTCAAGGAAAAGTTGTAAAAGCGGTCCTGGGTCTTAGCGTTAAAGAGTATGAAGAATTAATGGGGGCATTCCGGTATACAACAGACAAGTCCGATCCCTATCTCAGGGGAGGTTCCGTTATAAAAGAAAAATTCGATTCTCAGGGTAACTGCCTCATCTATTACCGGGTTCAAAAAAAAGGATTAAGAGCCTATGCCCGGAAAAATACGTCAGTACATCCACCGTCTAACGACTGACGGTGGATGTACTGTGTTAAATTTTTTTCTTACGGCTCCGGTGTCCAGATAAGGCGGAACCCTAAAGAACTCCTGCTGTCATCACTGTCGCCGTATTCGCGATTAGCAGACCGGCAGTTCGCGGGTTCGCTGCTATAGCTCCCGCCCCGGATAACCTTGCGACTACCGCTGGAAGGTCCAACTGGATCGCTTACGCTTTCCGTGGGATAGGCAGCGTACCAGTCCTGGCACCACTCGGAAACATTCCCGTGCATATCGTAAAGTCCCCAGGCGTTTGGAATTTTTTCTCCTACACGGCGACTTTCCTGTGTTCCCGGTTCTTCATCTATTCTCGAATTAAAAGAATACCAGCCTATTAAATTAAGAACAGGATCTTCATTGGATGATTCGCTTATATCACCATTGGCGAATGCTGTTATGCTCCCTGCTCTCGCGGCGTATTCCCATTCCGCTTCTGTTGGTAAGCGGTAGGTGCCTTCTCCGCGGCTATTCAACGCGGCAATAAAGTCCTGGATCTCATCCCATGAAAAAGAAGTCGCCGGTAAATCCATTTCTCTATCTCTATATTTTTTTGTTGTAACATTTCCCATTACCGTTTTCCATCGGTATCGCGTCACCTCTGTTGTTTGTATGTAAAATGGTTGGGTCACCGTTACCTCGTGCTGCGTTTCGTCCGTGTCTCTCCCTAATTCATCCTCAGGACTACCCATGAGAAACGTCCCGGGCTGAATATATTCAAATCGCATACCCTGGTCAGCTGCTGCGAAATCGATCCCCGTGATTCCATGGGGATGGGTGGCAGCGGTAATGTCAACAGTACGCGTCTCCGGAGTGAATGCGTGGTTGGCAAAGGACGGAGAAACCGTATAACTCGCTGTCTCTTTGGGCAGTTCAAATTGGTATTCACCATTCCTGCCGGTGAGTGTCGCGGCAGTGGCGTCACCGGTTAAGTTCACCGTGACCCCTTCAATCGGTTCCCCGGCTGCTGTTTTGATCTTTCCGCTTACTCCAAAAATGGGGGTAATTTTAAAAGATTTATACATAACACCGGTGCAGAATACTCCGCCAAAACCGTGTATATTCGGATTAACAACAGCCTCTTCAAGACCGGTTTCCCGTGAACCGATTTCAACATCATTCAAATAAAACTTCATGGTATGATCTACCAGTTTTACTCCAATTTTCTGGATCTTACTGCTGTCGTAAAAGGGGTCTCCTTCGGGCACTGTGTATACACCGATCAGGTAACCGGGAAAACCAAACACAAAGCTTCTATATTTCTGAAAGTACCATAATCCATACCCTCCGCGAAACCAGAGACAAATGCTTGTGTCATTATCCAGTTCATCTTCCGGCAGTTGAACTTCCATTTCAATTAAACAGTTTGAATGCTGAGAAATCATCTGCGTGAAGAATCCATCTTCCTCTCCCGCTACTCCTGAACCGGCTGCGATTTCAGGCATATTATAATCACCGGGAGAAACATCATACGGCAGCTCAACAGTCGGCACTATCCACTGGTAATAGAGATGCCCCGCGGTCCTGTGCTGCGGCGGGACTAAATCCAATGGACCGTTCCCATCAATGGTAAAATCGTGATACACAACAGAGTCACCGGTATTAAGACCGTCATAGCTAAGCCGGCCGTAATTAATCGGGTCTATACCGGAGCCGCTGAATGGCTCTTCTGTTTGTTCGAAAAATCGATACTGTTTTACCGGTGCATTCTTATCCAGGAGAAATCCCGATTGTGTGCCGGTACTGCTTGATGAATCACTTAATGAA
>JAAENB010000332.1 GCA_024224995.1 bacterium
CTCAAAGCCGGGTGTGTCGTGTCCGGAGTATCGCCCCTGCTTTCTGCCGAGGAGATAGAATTTCAGCTGAAAAATTCCGACGCGAAAGGTTTTGTAACCCTTGACGCGATTTTCGAAAAGCACGTTACCGCGATCCATTCCCGTTTGCCCGAGCTCAAAGTCGTAGGGGCCGCAAGCATTGGCGGATTTTTACCGGGCATAAAGAGGTTTCTGGGGAAACTTCTGGGGAATATCCCAAAAGGAAAAGTCACTCCTCTTGAAGGGAAAAAAGTATATCTGTTTGATGATATTATTAAAACAACAACATTCTCTACAGAGCATTCCGGAGTGGCGCTAACTCCCGATGATTTAGCGTACCTGCAATATACGGGCGGAACAACAGGCGCTCCAAAAGGGGGGATGCTCACGCACCGGAACGCCCTTGCCGATTTATATATCGTAACATCATGGCTTCATTTTAGAAGAGGGAAAGAGGTTGCCCTTTCGGCCTTTCCCCTTTTTCATATAGCCGGACTTTTTACCAGTTCATGTTTTCTCGCGTTCGGGACCATCCAGGTTCTCATACCCAATCCCCGGGATACCGATTTTATTTGCGCGGCAATGAAAAAGTATAAACCTTTTTTAACAGCAAACGTTCCCTCTTTATACCACCTGCTGCTGCAAAATCCAAAGTTCGCGGAGCTCGATCATTCGGAATTGCGGACCTGTATTTCAGCCGCGGCTTCCTATCCCGAAGAGGCTCAAAAAAAGCTGGAAAGCGTAATTGGCCAGGGAAAGCTGGTGGAAGCATACGGCATGACGGAAACATCACCCCTCACAATCATGAATCCCACGAAAGGCAAAAAAAAGCTCGGCTGTATAGGCGTCCCCCTGCCCAATACCGATATTAAGCTCCTTGACCCCGCGACAGGCAAAGAAGTGAGCCAGGGAGAGCCGGGCGAGATTTGCGTCAAAGGGCCCCAGGTAATGAAAGGCTATTACAAACAGCCCCAGGAAACAAGCATGGCCATTGACACGGACGGGTATATGCACACCGGGGACGTGGCCATCCAGGACGAAGAAGGATATTTGCGGATAGTAGACCGCACAAAAGATATGATCAATGTAAGCGGTTTTAAAGTCTTTTCAAAAAAGATCGAAGAAATACTAACCGCCCACCCGGCCATATGCGAGATAGCCACTATCGGCGTACCGGACCCGGGTAAGCCCGGTTCGGAGATAGTACAGGCATATATGACAATTGAAGAAGGATATTCGTTTAGCGGCGACACAGAGTCTCTCAAAAAGGAGATCCTGGAATTCGCGCAGGAAAAACTCGCGCCATATGAAGTGCCCAAAGGCATAGAGATCCGGGATGAATTACCCTTAACAAGCGTGGGTAAACTGGATAAAAAACAACTCCGTAAGCAGGCAGGGTAGGTAATTATTTTTTTGCCCCGTAATGGCCTTCGTCGAAATCGGGCGGGGAGTAGTTCGTATGGCTGAGATCTTCTTTGTATATTCCCAGCTGGGTGCCTATGCTTTTGGCGAGCCTGCGGACAATAATTTTTTTAGCGTTTTTTTTCACCGTGGCCATGATTATTGCCGGGTACATTTGCGCTAATGAGGGAGGGCAGCCTTTAATGGGAACAGTATTCTCAAGGTCTTTATTGGCAGCGATGGCGCAATTCCCTGCCAGGAAGGCCTTTTTTGAATCTTTCCCCGGCTTGCTGGCGGAGCCAACGCAAATTTCCATGTTATCCAGAACAAGGTCATTAATGTCAGCGCAATATATAGTAAGAAATGATTCAATAGCGGTAAAACAGCCGGTGCAGATTGTTTCATCACTGGCCTGTACTGCCATGCCTTTAATACCGGCATCTTTTACCAGGCCGGTCAGGTCACTCTTCCACTCTATTTTTTTTTCGACTTTTTTTATGGTTTCACCACGTACTTCAATTCCCGTAAGGCCTATTGGCCGGCCCGAAATAGATGAATATTCCCGGAAATGCTTTATCGAAGTTGGGTCAATTCCAACAATGGAAGCGGCAACAGTATCAACAGAAAACACATCCTGCCCCGCAACTATCATATTCATTCTATGAGCAATGCCATTTGGCGACGGGCCTTTTTCCAGAGCGTAGATACCGTCAATGACCGTTAAGTCCGGCTGAATATGATGGGTCAGTAAGGCGATGAGACGGTGCAGATTTACTTTATGAAATTTTTTTTTTGAAGGCATGTCCAGGCAGCCTTTTAAGTTCTTCATCCCCAGGGACAGGTGCGTGAGCTGGTGAGTTTTAAAAACCGGAACATCAATAAGGAAGTCATGGTCTTTTATGCTTGCGCAAATATTTGCCGGAGTACCGCTGAGGTCAACTTTGTTAAACGTTTCTTTGTTAAAATCGATGAGGGAAACACCATATTTTTTGGCTATCTCTTTTATGCCTATCCATTTAAATCCGCCCCTGGTATGAGATTTTAGTTCTTTATTTACTGTAGCAGCTTCACCAATAGAGATCTTTTCGCAGCCCTGTTCATGGAGCAGGATAATAATGTCTTCCAGTATTCGGGCCGTACCCACGAATCCGAATTTTGGCATCCCCTTAATAAGGCCCCCGCCCCATACGATATTCGGTTTTAATAAGACAGAGTCGCCGGGTTTTAGTTTTTCAAAACCATTGCAGAGATCAATAGCTTTTCGCAGCGGTTTTATAGTGTCATCGAACCTGGTAATCGCAACAATGTTTTTTTGGCTCATTCTCCCTCCGGAACCGGTTATGAACTATTATCAAACTGTATAGTCGATATTATAAAAGCGGTCAAGTATTTTTTAGAAGTGCCGGATACCCTCCGTACAGTCCCATAAAAAATAACTTGTAATTCATTTTTTTTTATCGTATTATTTATCAAGACGCTAAAAAATGAACCTGGTTCCCTGGGATGCTATTATGAAAGGAAAAATTCTTATTGTCGATGATGAGCCCGCGAATATTTATCTCCTGGAGGAGCTTCTGAGTGATTATACAATACGTTCGGCTTTTAACGCTGAAGATATGTTTGCCAGGCTAAAAGATGAATCCCCCGATCTTATCCTGCTCGATATTATGATGCCGGGAATGGATTGTTTTACCATAGCTGAGAAACTGGGCAAAGATGAATTGTACCGGGATATTCCCGTAATTTTCGTAAGTGAGCGTACTTCGGGAGATGACTATGTAAAGAAACCCTATGATGAAACAGAATTCCTTGCCCGGGTACGCCATGTTTTGAAACGAACGAATGAAAAGAAAGATTTATACTCAAAAGCCACAAGGGATACGCTTACCGGTCTTTTAAACCGGGATTATTTTTTTGAGAACCTGGATGTGAAAATAAAAATGTCGGAGCGGACCGGTCATATGTTTTCCATTGCCTTAATTGATCTTGATCATTTTAAACAGGTAAATGATACTTACGGACACCATGCTGGCGACCGGGTGCTTGCTAACCTGGCCCGGGTTCTACAGTCCGGGTTAAGAGAATATGATATAATTGCCCGCTATGGTGGAGAAGAGTTTATTCTTTATTTAGCCGATACTTCAAAAAAAGATGCCTTGAGTATTATTGACAGGATCAGAAGCTGGGAAATTACAACGGAATTAAGCCCGGAACACAGGATAATCAATACGTTCAGCGGAGGAATATCGGGAGTTGATGATGTGAGACCAGGGACTGTAACAGGAGAGAAACTTGTTGCAATTGCCGGCAAAAGATTGTACCGGGCTAAAGAAATGGGCAGGAACAGGGTCGTTATGGATGATTAAAGAGAAAGCACGTTTTTTGCAGCATTCTTATTTAATAGTTTATGGGTCTTGATATTCCTTATATAACATTATTAGACTTTTTAAATCAGGAGGTAATTATGAAAAAATGGCTTGCAGGTGTAACAGGGGCTGTAGTTTCCGGAATTCTTATTTTTTGGTTTACTGAAGGTATGAAGACAAAACAAGAATCAAATAGTCTTGTGCCGGATTCATACTCTATAAGTGACACCACCCAAAAAAAATCAGTATCTATTTCAATTTCGTACTCTCTCGGTAATATGGAGGAAGGCCATGCTGTTGTGTACATCGAAGGACGTAAAGTTGGAAATCTGCACGTAAGTGAGAGTAAGAAAAATTCCGTTATTAATGTTGTACTACAAAAGGCCGGAAGCTATGATTATTCAATTCAGGCTAGAATGACAATTATGCAGGTTATTCATTCAAAGAGCGGATTTGATGCTCCATTTGAAGTCGAAAGTACGGGGAGAGGGAAACTTGAAGTTGAAAATGGAAAAAAGTTTATTGTAATGACAGATAACTTGGATTTAAGTGATGAAACATATTACGCACTGCTTCTTGATAAAGATACAAAATTAGAAAGTAAATGATAAAATAATGCTTTCTCCCTGTTATCCTGGAACTAAGTCTTCATCGCCCCCGGCATAAAAAGACCCATCCCGATATTATATTTTTTTAATTCCGGCCGCAAGCCCTGGGTAAACCCGGCCAGGGCAAACTTTGTCGCGGCATACACACTATTCTCCTGCAAAGAAACTTTGCTGAAAATGGAACCCACATTAAGAACATATCCCGAATCGCTTAGCTTTAAAAGCGGCAGGAGTACTTTAATACAGTAATAGGCACCAAAGAAATTTATTTTAAAATGATCTCGCATTTCACTGTTGTTGAGCCGTTCCAGAGGTTTGTAAATCCCAATACCGGCATTGTTAACCAGAACATCAAGCCGTTGAAATTTTTGTTATTAAATCTTATATTTATATAATAAGCGAAAATGGGGATTGGCGCATTGATGTATGTTAATTTGTCTTAAAAAATTTGATTTTTTTTTAATTGTATTAAACTTCAAAGATTTTTTGGCTGGAGTTTTTAATTGTTTCAAGAATTTTTTTCTTGAGGGGTTCGTTTGAAGTTGTAAGGGTGATAGCGTTCTTAAAGGCATCAATGGGGAATAAGGGGTTGGCCTGTAAAAAGGCGGAGATAACCGCTGCGGCAAGAAGATCATTGGGAATATTCCCGGAAACTGCGGCCGGGTTTATCCGGGTAACCCGGGCTTCTGTTTTAATTTTTTCAATAGGAGGAAGATCATGCATGATGAATATCTGTCCGTCTTTCTTCATTGCTTTAATAATTCCCTGCGTTTTGGAGAGGCCGTCCTTTGAAAGGATAAATAAAAAATCCGGGTCACTGATGTTCATGGAGCCGATTTTTTTCGCCGAGAGTTTCAGGTACGAAAGGGAGTGCCCGGTTTTTACAGTGACCGGGAAATCGTCCCGCTGCAGGGCAAAGAGACCCGAAAGAATCCCGGCCCGTGCCAGGTTTGCTGCTGCGGAGCGGATTTTTTGCCCGGCCGAACCGGCCATGATGATATCACACTTATTTTTGAGAGTGTTATTAAAGGACCGCTTAAGAATTATTTCAGGGGAGGGATCTTTTTTGGATTCCAATGAAAGAAAGTCCCTGTAGGAGCTTGTGTATTCTTTACGGTTATTATGGACCTCTAACATTCTTGGGAAATCACCGGGCACCATGAGTTCTTCCATGGAGCTTTTTTTGAATTTATTAAAAGGAACATAATAGGCGGTGCAGAATTCCATTACCTCAACAAAAGAGAAACCATCAAAGAGAATTGCCTGTTCTATAATATCGCTCAGGTCTTTGTCGTAAAAGGATCTGCGGGCAGTGAATGGGGAGCCGTTTACGCGCATGGTTTCGCAGAGACGCAGGGGTTGTTCCCGGTGGCCGGTACCGGTGGTAACGGTGATGGCGCATTCCGGCGTAGTGGCCGAATGCTCGCCGCCCGTCATGCCGAAGTTAAAATTATTTGCCAGGATTACGGTAATACCGATGTTCCGTTTCGCCGCGTTTAACAGGTGATGGCCGCCAATACCGGCACCGCCGTCTCCCATGAAGACGATCACGTGAAGATTGGGATTCGCGAGCTTGAGGCCCTGGCCGTATACCACGCTTCTGCCGTGAAGTCCGTGAAAGGCATGGGTAACAAACCATTGATCGGACAGGCCAATGCAGCCAATGTCAGAGACGATCACGACGTTGTTGGGATCGGGCATACTGCGCTGTAATGCTTCGTTTACCCGGTCCAGTATAAGGCCGTGGGAACAGCCCGGGCAGAAGGGGTAGGGAAGTTTTTGTTTATTTATGTAGGAAAATGGTTCCATTTCAGTTATCCCCAGGGACCTCACTGATTCTCCGAAGAATCTCATCCTCTGAAAAAGTATCGCCATTCACCTTGTTAAGCGGGATCAATTTTTGTTCCGGAGAAAGGAACGGCTTAATCGATTGGGCATAGAGGCCCGTGTTCAGCTCCGGAATAATGACCTTTTTTATTCCTTTAAGTGCTTTTTTAATATGTTCTACCGGCTCCGGGAAGAGGGATTCAATGATCAGGAGTGAGCACTTTTCGCCTTTGGCCCGTAGAACCTGCATAACCTCTCTGCATAAGGGAGCGTTAATTCCATACGCGATAAGAAGGATCTCCGCCTCTTTTTCAAGGTCTTGTTTTACGGAGTCGATGCGGTTTCTGTTGGCGGTTATTTTTTGTTCGAGATGGCGGAAGGTCCGTTCAATTTTAGCCGGGTCTTTGGTGAGATACCCGCGTTCATCGTGCATGGAGGTGGTAAATCGTACCGGCTTTTTCGCTCCAATGGGAAGGAACAGGGGAACCTGCGAAAGCTCATCAAATTTATAAGGAATGAAGTCTGCGGTTTGATTGGAATCGTCAAAGCAAACCCGGTTTTTTATTAGCGGGATATTAATGCTCTCCCTGTCCAGGGTCTGCTTTGAAAGAGCCATATCTTTTGACGTAAGAAGTATCACCGGGGTACGCAGTTCTTCGGAAATATTAAAGGCATGGACAGTCAGTTCAAACAGGGACTCAAGACTCGACGGGCACAGCACAACCATGGGAAGCCCGCCCGAGGTAACCCAGCGTACGAATTGAATATCACCCTGGGCGCCGGTAGTGGCACCGCCGGTGGCAGGGCCCAGGCGCTGAACATTTACAATAACAAGGGGCACTTCGCCCATAATCGCAAGACCGATATTTTCGGAGTAGAGGCTAATCCCGGGACCGCTGGTGGCAGTCATCACCTTGCGCCCCGCCATTGAAGCGGCAATACTCACTGCGATGGAAGCGATCTCATCCTCGCCCTGAAAGGCAATCCCCCCTGTTTTCGGCAGTTCCCGCATCATGCCGATAAGTATTTCCGTAGCCGGGGATATGGGATACCCGGCAAAGAAATCGCACCCCGCAGAGAGCGAGGCCCGGACAATGGCTTCGGCGCCGTTTATAAATTCGTACCCCATTTTTTTTATTCCTTCTATTCAAAGGCCGGAATTCCCGTAATATCGTTTCCTAAAATAAGCGTGTGAATATCGTGCGTCCCTTCATAGGTTTTGACCGATTCCAGGTTGTTCATGTGCCGAATCGCGCCAAACTCAGTGGTGATGCCGTTGGCGCCCAGCATATCGCGCGCAAGGCGGGCAATTTCAAGCGCGTGGAAAATATTGTTTCTTTTGATAAGAGAGACATGGGTATGCTTGCCTTCGCCTTTATCCATGAGGCGGCCAACCTGCAGGGTCATGAACTGCATCTTGGTAATCTCCGTAAGCATATACACAAGTTTTTCCTGGGTAATCTGGAACCCGGCAATGGGCTTGCCGAACTGGACCCGTTCCTGAGAATACCTGAGCGCTTCATCATAACAGGCCATGGCAGCGCCAATGCCGCCCCAGGCAATACCGTAGCGGGCATTGTTAAGGCACATAAGCGCCTGCTTGAGTCCTGTTGTGCCGGGGAGAACATTTTCTTCCGGGATCTCGCAGTCGTCCAGAACAAGCTCTGAAGTGATGCTTGCTCTCAGGGACATTTTATTATGGATTTCCGGCGCGCTAAAACCGGGCCGGTCTTTTTCAACAAGAAACCCCCGGATGTTGTTATCATCATCTTTAGCCCAGACAATAGAAACATCGGCAATGGTACCGTTGGTAATCCACATTTTAGCGCCGTTAAGAATATAGCTTTTTCCTTTTTTGCGGGCACGGGTAATAAGGCCGCCGGGATTGCTGCCGTAGTCGGGTTCCGTAAGGCCAAAGCAGCCTATCTTTTCGGCAGTGGCCATTTGGGGGAGCCAGTACTTTTTTTGTTCCTCGCTGCCCCACATAAAAATGGGATACATAACCAGGGAGGATTGAACCGAAGCAAAACTCCGGGCGCCGCTGTCGCCCCGTTCCAGTTCCTGCATGGCAATGCCGTATTCCGTGTACGAGGCACCGGCGCAGCCGTATTCCGCGGGCAGGGTCATGCCAAAGAGGCCCAGCTCACCCATTTCTTTAGCCAGGTGGGGAGGGAACTCCGCTTTTTGAAAATACTCGCCAATATTGGGGATGATTTTTTTCTCAACCCATTTCCTGGTGTTTTCCATAATCATGATCTCTTCTTCCGAAAGAAGCGATTTTATATTTAAGTAGTCGAGTCCTTTGTACTGCATGACTCCTCCTTTTTGAACCTATATTTCTTTAATAGATTTATCAATAATATCCAGACCTTTTTCAATATCTTCCCGGGAAACGTTCAGCGGGGGTCTAAACCGGATGGAGCGTTCCCCGGCCGGAAGGACTATCATCATATTTTCGTAAATCTTTTTAACCAGGTTGTTCCGGGAACCGGTATCGGGAAGATCAAAAGCGCACATGAGCCCTTTGCCCCTGATATTGGAAAGGGTGCCGTTATGTTTTTTGCTTAAGCCGTCGAGGCCGTCCAGAAGAAGGGTGCCCATTGCGGCAGCGTTCTCAATAAGATTCTCTTCTTCAATGATCTCAAGATATTTTTGCGACCGCACCATGTCCAGGAGATTTCCGCCCCAGGTAGAGTTGAGCCGTGATGATTCTTTGAAGGCATGGTCTTTAACTTCATCAAATCGTTTCGCAGCCATGATACCGCATACCTGGGTTTTTTTGCCAAAAACAATAATATCAGGTTTGATATCATAGTGTTCATGAGCCCATAATTTACCGGTTAAGCCCATACCTGCCTGGATCTCATCAACAATAAATATGATATCGAACCTGTTGCAGATCTGCCGCAGTTCTTTAAAAAAGGCCGCGCGATAATGATTATCGCCCCCCTCACCCTGAACCGGTTCAATAATAAGAGCGCAAATATCATCGGCGTCTTCTTCCAGAACCTCCCGGATCTCGGTGAGTGCTTTTTTTTCCAGTTCCAGCACTTCGGCCAGGTTTTGTTTTTTCAACGGGAACGTAAGTTTAGGGTTTGTTATGCGGGGCCAGTCGAATTGAGCGAAGAATTTGGTTTTCCTGGGATCAAAGGTGTTCGTCAGGGAGAGAGTATATCCCGATCTGCCGTGAAAGGCATTTTGAAAATGTATTACTTTGTGTCCTTTTTCTTCTTCGAGACCTTTATCAAAATTTTTACGAACTTTCCAGTCCATGGCAGCTTTAAGCCCGTTTTCAACAGCCAGGGCTCCTCCTGAGATAAAAAACATATATTTCATGTAGGAGGGCTTCGCGACTCTGGCAAAGGTTTCAACGAATTCAGCCATTTCGATAGTATAGAGGTCGGAGTTTGCCGGTTTATTAACAGCTAACTCCCCCATTTTTTGAATAAATTCGGGCTCCATAAGCTTTGGATGGTTGTATCCAATAGGGGATGATGCGAAAAAAGTGAAAAAATCGAGGAAAAAAGCCTCTCTTAAAGAGTCGTATAGCCAGGTTCCTTTACTCTTTTTCAGGTCCAGAACCAGGTCAAACCCGTCAGCCAGAATGTACTTCGACAGGGTTTTATGGACTTTTTTAGGGGTGATTTTAGTCATGGCAATTCCTCCTGAATGTGCTTTCGGATTAATTGTACTAAAAAAAAGGGTGTTTGTCAAATTTTTATAGAGTAATTGGAATAAGAAAAAGAGGGGAAAGGGGAGGTTTTTTGAAAACAGGTAAAGCGGTTTTTAACTGCGTTTAAAATCCTGAACTGAATTCCGGCATGGAATTGGTGTTCCCGCCGGGAAAGAGCAATTTGCCAACTAACAGGTGTTATTCTGTAAAGAAAGAAATTTTTTTATTGACAGGAATCCCCTATCATTTTAATGAATGACCATTCATTAAAAAAAGAAGAATCATATATAAGGAGCACAACATGTCGGAAGGGGAACAAATAAAACCGCAAAAAGAGCGGATGATGGCCAGGGCACGGGTCTTATTCTGGGAAAAGGGCTATGAAGGCACAAGCATGAAGGATATCGCGAAAGCATGCGGGTGTAAACCGGCCAATATATATAATTATTTCGAAAACAAAGAAACAATGCTGTACGATATCCTCAAAGAAGAGATGGAGCAGATTATAGCCCCGATAAAGGGTCTTGAGCAGGATGAAGAGACTGATCCCCTGGTACAGCTGCGATCATTGATCGAGAACCATGTACGACTCACTTTAAGTGACCGACGGTCATCAAAGCTTCTGTTCGATATGGAACTGGGAAGTCTCTCCCCTGTCCGCCGGAAAAAGATAATCTCCATGCGGGACCACTACGACCGGATCCTCCGTACTATAATACGCAGAGGCATACAAGCCGGGCACTTTGCCGATGTTGATGAAAAGATGGCTGCCTACAGTATCGCGTCCATGAGCGTGCGGACCCGGCTCTGGTATTCACCCAAAGGCCGCCTCACTGTGGATGAAGTTATTGATTTTATATTCAATTTTGCCGTAAACGGCCTCAGGGGGGAGAAGTAAGGTGATCGGGTAATCGGTAGTTTTACCCGGTGATCTCAGTGCCTGCGTTTCCGCGGATGGCCTCTTCAATGGCGTCAATAGCAGTAATTACCGCGCGTTTCCCTTCCGATGAAACAAAGTCAACACATGCCTGCACTTTGGGCCTCATTGATCCCGAAGGGAATTCTTCCTTACGCAAGAGCTCTGCGGCATGGGTCTTGCTAATGCGGCGAATATACTCCTGGTTGGGTTTCCCAAAGTTGAGAGCGGCTCCGGGAACATCCGTAGCGATAATAAAAATATCTACTCCCACTTCCTGCGCCAGCCTGGCGCTTGCCAGGTCTTTGTCGATCACGGCGTTTACTCCGTGGAAACTCCGTCCTTCCCGGATTACGGGGATGCCGCCCCCGCCGCAGCAAATAACAATGAAGTCCATTTCTATGAGTTTGCGGATTTCGCGTTTTTCTACGATGGTTAGCGGTTTGGGTGATGCTACCACACGGCGGAAGCCTTTTGCGGTTTCCACTGTTGGAAAGGGAAGACCGGCAGCTTTTTCTTTTGAATAAACCGGGCCAATGGGCTTGGTGGGATTGTTAAAAGCAGGATCATGTTCATCCACAACAATATAACTGACCAGGCTTACCAGGTTTTTTTTGTAGTCAAGCGCCATAAGCTCATTGTCGAGCGTTGATTCTATCATATACCCTATTTGTCCCTGGGTCTGGGCTACCAGTATTTCCAGGGGAAGCTGCGGTACCTGGTGGCAGCTCTCCTCCTGTAAAAGAAGACTGCCTACCTGGGGTCCGTTTCCGTGAGTAATAATAACCCGGTAATCCCGGCACAGGCGCGCGATCTGTCTCGCCGGTACTACAAGATTCTCGAATTGTTCTTCCGC
>JAAENB010000333.1 GCA_024224995.1 bacterium
TCAGCGTAGTATTCTCTGTCCTCACTTAGGTAAGGATTTTTGTTGAGCTTTATCATCCGGTGCCTTACTATTTTAGTATCACTTGGGAGAATAAGCTCGTTACTACCGCTATGGAAGACCCAATTTCTACTCCCTATACTCTTCCAGTACCTGTTTTTAATCCAGGTTTTGGATTTATTCGGGTGCCTTCTTTTCGCCCATCTCCATAAAGCTTCAAATATTACCTGGTTCATTTTCTGAAACATCTTTTTGGAAACACTCGATTGGTGATAATTACACCAGCCTCTAATGATTGGGTTAAGTATCGCAATCAGTTTTTCCTGGGACATAGCTCTACCTTCTTTGATCGCTGTTCGGATTTTAACGGCATTTTCTTTAAATGAGTTTTTGGATGGTTTTATTAATAGTTTGTCTCCATATTTTCTGGCGTTCCACCCTAGAAAGTCAAACCCCTCCTGAATATGAGTGATTGAAGTTTTGTCTTCTGCTAATTCCAGTCCGCGATGGGAGATGAATTTGTTTATCATTTCCCGGACTTCCACTGCTACTTCTTTGCTTCCGGCCGTTACAATAAAATCGTCGGCATATCGTATGAAGTGTACCTTGTTTTTATTGTGTCTATAATTGACAATACCGGTGCTTCTGGTCCAGTAGTGTTTCTTAAGCATTAGTTCAATTCCGTCCAGTGTCATATTCGCAAGTATTGGAGAAATGATGCCACCCTGAGGTGTTCCGTCTTTTGTTGGAAACAGCTCTCTTTTCCACAAATACCCGGACTTGAGGAATTCTTTTAATATCCTCTTGTCCATAGGTATGTTTTCAAGCAGCCATTCATGACTTATGTTGTCAAAACATCCTTTAATGTCTCCTTCCAGAACCCATTTTGCACTGTTTTTTCTAGACATGCAAATGAAAATTTTCTGCCTCGCATCCTTTTGGCTGCGATGTTTTCTAAATCCGAATGATCCTCTGTCTGCTATAGTTTCAGCGATAGGGTCAAGAGTTAAGGCATATAATGCCTGCATTGCCCTATCGTACATGGTAGGTATACCTAAAGGGCGCTTTTTGTTCTTGCCCTTTTTCTCTATGAAGACTCTTCTGAGAGGAAGCGATTTGTACCCTTTTGATTGAAGGGATACTGCTGCCTTCCATTTGCTTGCTGGTGTTGACCATAACTGTCGGTCAATTCCCGGGGTTTTCTTTCCCTTGTTTGACGTTACTCTTTTTACTGCCGTAAGTTTAGCATAGAAAGAGTTCGCCAGCAGGTGTTGTAACCTTCGGGCGAGATGAGGTTTACCCTCTTTAACTGCCTTTGCAATCCTGGATTGGAGTTTATTAACCCTTCTTTCCACTTCGTTCCAGTCGATTAGATCCCACTGGTGTTGTGTTTCAGAGTTCATAGCTGCCTCCTCGTTAGTGAGGTATTTGGCTCTTCTATGTTCATAACGTTCTAAACCTCTTATGCAATAGATAACCATACCGGAAGTCTGCATCCTTTCGGATTGGGGCAAATTTTGAACCCCTATCAACCTCATTACAAGGAGGCATTCGCTTACTCCGGCGCTCCTTTACCCTCTAAGCCATCGTTGTCCCTTACGGGAGTCCTACCACTGGGGAGCTTATAGGGCTTACCAAGTTCATATACTCAGCCAGTTCATATTGCCTTAGGGCCGATCTGTACTCCGGAATCCCGTGTATCCATTTGTAGGGTGGTTTCCCAAGAACATCCTACTGAGATTCGTACCTTTTGGTCCAAGCGTGTCAGCCTTATTACGCTTGTTCGAGTTAACGAAGCTTACGACCGTTTACCTTATTGCCCTTAGCAATATCTTTACCCTTGCAATACCCCCGGTTTAGGCTACCAGGTTAATCACGTTGTCCCCTTTGCTTCACACCCCTCTGTTACCGGAGACGCATGCTTGGGTAGGGTTATCCCAAATGGATAGGATAGTCCGAAAGCCCGTTTCATGGGCCTGGACAGCCTGAATACATACTTACAGTTCCGTCGTGTGGAACCTCTTGTCGCGGCGTAAAAAACTCATAATCGTCCTCACGGAAATTTATATGGAACGTATGCCAATTATCGGGATCAGGGTCCGGATATTGGTATTGAACGGCCCTGGCAGTATCAAGGGAAAAATCCTTCTTATTCATAACCCGTTTCAGGAGCGAAATAATAACCAGGGACCGCGAAACCCCGAGCGAAGCAGCGGCCTCATTGATTTTCTCCAGGACAGAGACTCTGAAATTAATAGTAGTTTTAATAAGCATAAAAATTCTCCTAAATGAGGTACAAGGAACAGGGTGCAAGGCACAAGTGAAGACTCTCTATAGACTTTCACCTTGTTCCTTTAACCTTTCCCCTTACTTATATAGCACCATTTTAAGCCGAAAAGTAACAAACTTTTTTTGAAAAACAGAAAAAAATTGATTTTTATATAATGCTTCTGATTATTTTCTTAAAATCCGGTAACAAAACCCCGCCAACAGCACCCAATACAGATAAGAAACAAAAGGCGCCCAAAGGCAGCTATCCACACGGGGAACAGAAAAAGCGGCAGATATATCTTCAAATGATTTATAAACCACGGACGCACCTCTCCCTGCAAAAATCCCGGAGAAAAAAAATTCAGTCTGATAATGAGGCTAAATGAAGACTCTTCTCTACAGGTTTTAACTTTTTTTGGGGTGATATTATGGAAGAGATGGAAAAGCAAGCGCCCGGTTTACGAAAAACCACTCTGCCTCAAGAAGCCAGTTCCGGTTCCGGAAAGCAGCCATTCCTGAGGCAGAATGAGAGAGCGGGATTTTTTTACCTTAATAATTTCAAACTATATATATAGTATTAATAGAATCCTGAGATTTACAGAACATGATATTTAGCGCCAAACCGCAGAAAGCTCCCGCCAACTATAGCCGTATAGCTCAAGGTAGGATTCTTTGCTTTAATTGTAGTATTCTGAACAGAATAAGTATCAATCGCTGCAACCACAAGACTCTCAATCTCAATAAAAAGACTCACGTCTTCAACAACTTCGGCATCAACACCAAGAACATAACCGAATGCAATACCGCTAGTTCTGAATTCCCCGGTTTCATCAAGACTACCGAGTGCGGTCAGTCCTGCTGTTAGAAGAGCGCCATTCTGCCCGGATGCGGAATCCAGGTAGGTTCTCTTCAGCTTGATATCAAAACCACCACTCATGTATGCCGCGGTAGCGCCCAGGTACATATTCACTTTGCCTTCAAGAACGGGAATATTAATACCCAGAGTTACGGGAATAGACCAGTGAGTGTAACTCCATTCCTGTTCCTGATCAACACCGGATTTTTTCCAGGAAGTTTCCCCCCCGTAGACTTTCATCGTGTAGTTAAAACCGGTTCTTACAAAGAAATAACTGAGATCATACCGAATCTGCAGCCCCAGGTCGAGTCCCATCATAACACCGCCTGTAGATAAATCGGTAATTGTTCCGGCTTTTGATTGATCAGTAAGAGCCTGCTCATCGGGAATAAAAATTACTTTATCCATAACAAGAATATTCGTTCCCGCAGCATCAACCGAATGATCGGCTGCACCGGCAAGAGAATCTATTGTTAAACCATCATCAAGAATAGTCTTACCCAAATCACCACAATCGCCCATAAGACCGGCGCCAAAACCAACAGAAAGCCCCTGCTTGGCAAAAGCCTCGGAACAGAAAGTCACTCCTAATAACAACACAAAAAAAACTGCAATTATATTTTTCATTAAAAATCTCCATCATTGTTTGTTTTCTGCTAATTACTTAGCTAAATTTTTTGTATATTTTACAGGCCGGTACAGAAAAAAGAAGACCAACCGTAAATAAAATGAAAGATAGAAAGAGATACTTTTTTTTATTTTTGTGCATATATTCTTTGTATTAAAGACTACCAGGTTCATCCTGAATTTTTAGCCGTAAACACCAGGTCACGGAAACAAAAACAGGGTGGGTATATTATTTTTTTTTATAAATGACCTCCTTTTTAATAATTTACTTCCCAAAAAACATCATCCTGCTTCAGAGCCACAAAACCCGGCAAATTTGCGGCTCTTTCCTTACAAAGCCCCCGCCTCTCTCTACTTCTGACAAAAATGCTTCCTGTCATCGTTTATAATAGATGCGGCGAATAAAGTTGTTAGTTTTCTATGCTTTTCATTATCGTTATTTATTCTAACAAGTCTTGCTTTTGCAAGCTTCTTTTTCCCTGCCTTCAAAAAAATCAACAGAACTCACGAGTTCTCACAGAACCCACGGGTTCTCACAGAGCCAGTGCATTCTTAATTCGCGTCTCTTTTCAGCAGCAGTTTAACCACATGTTCAGGGGGTTTCCGAAACAGCATATTTTGTAGCAACTAAATCTTCATCAACATCATCAACATTAATAGACATGGGGGGCATCCATTTAACCGTAAGTCTTCTATCATCACTCCCCTTTTTCCCGGACCAAAAAGAATGATAATGCGCTCTTCGAATATGCGGCCGTTTTGGAACACCCATACCCGCAAGCTCATCACTCTCATCAATTTTACTCAGAGCTTTTCGCAGGGCCACACCCAGGCGGAACCCCACTTCCCATTTAACCGGTTTTTCCGAAGGAAAATATTTAAAGCCTTTTTTTACTTTTTTAGGTTTAATTTTATCCGGTTTTGTTTTGAGCCTGTTTTCGCTCGATCTCATTTCCGCGTTTATGGTACATAAGTAAAGCAGAAGGGAAATAATATGAGAAATTTCCCTGGTAACAATATTTCTATAGGCATGGCTGCTAATGGCGTTTTTTTGAAAATTCTGCAAACCAGCCTCAATACCTTTAATACCCGACTTTTGAATCATTTCCTGAGAATGTTTGATAGTAGAGAGAAGAGAGTCATCAATGGTTTCTTTGAGGTGTAAGGGGATGGGCATCAATGAATCTTCAGTATCAAGAACCAGGCGCAGCTCGGTTCTTTTTTCAGAAACATTATATTCCAGGTGCGCGAAAAAACCGAAGAGGTCAATACCGGCATATTGCTTCCCCGGGGTTTCAATATAAACACACCATTCAGGAAGCCGGAACAGCACTTCAATAGGAAGTTTTCCTTCAATAGGAGTTTCCCACAAAGAATTAAAAAGACTCTCATCAAAAGAATAGATCCCTTCCGTAAGTCTCCAGGTCGCTAAAGCGCCCACAATTCCCACATCAGGAATTTTATCGGCAGAAACCCTGTTGTCCCCGCCGCCGGAAACAGCAGCGTAAGAAGCAGCCAGGGGAACATAACACCAATCGGGCCAGTCCATTTCATTGTGCAGCTTCATCAGGGCAAGTTCATTGATGTGTTTCCAAACATCCGGATACTCCTTGCCCTTCTCTTTTAATAGTCGTATCGGTCTTGGTTCTTCCATAATTAATAAGTTGAGTAAGCTTCCCAATGCGAAAAAAATCAACCACTTTTACTAAATAATACTTAAATTTAAGCGCTTGACATAAATAAATTCCGCGAAAGCTCTGCAATAATCCCGGAGAAAAAAAATTCAGCCTGATAATGAGACTAAATGAGCCTGCACCGCAGCAAATCAGCGGTTTTTTCCGGCAGCCCCCAACCCCTCGTTATGAAGAAGGAAGCTCCGGTTTTAAATCTTAGTTTCTTAAGAGTGTTGACCCCGTCGAACGGGGAAAAAATAGGTCAGAAACCTGATAGTATTGCGAGCTGCATCTGGCCTGGAAGTATGAGCTCTTTGGGTTGTGAGGACTGTTTGAGCGGAGCGAGTTCCGCAGCAATCCAAAGAGCTCATGCTTCCAGGCCCGCTCACA
>JAAENB010000334.1 GCA_024224995.1 bacterium
AACTTCAGAAAATGATCTTTGGCCCTACTTCGGAACGCTACACCTCTGAGGAAGCACAAACCATTCAGATGTCGTTATTTGCCGACTTGGAAGCGATCAAATTGAAGGAGCAACAGGCCGAGGCTGAGGCCGAGCAAGAAACCATAAACGTTTCGTATGAACGGAAAAAGACCGTAAAGAAACAACAGCCTAACCGCATTCCACTGCCCGATCATCTGCCTCGGATTGATGTTGTTCTGAAACCGGAAGGAGACCTGACTGGCCTGGTGAAAATTGGCGAAGAAGTTACCGAAATACTCGATATTATACCTCCTGTTTTTCAGGTCATCCGCCTGGTTCGTCCTAAATATGCAGATCCTTTAGCTAAAACAGAGGAAGTTGTCCAACCAATACGCATCGCTCCAATGCCGGATCGGGTTATTGACCGTGGAATCCCTTCCGCTCGATTGCTGGCCTACATTCTAATATGTAAATTTGTAGACCACCTGCCTTATTATCGGCAAATACAAATATTTAAACGAATTGGGCTTAGTATAAAATCCAACACCATAAATGGATGGATTGCTAAAACCTGTACACTAATAAAACCGCTGTACGATGCGTTTTGTAAATATATTTTCTCCCAAA
Source organism: bacterium (assembly GCA_024224995.1). The sequence goes on from JAAENB010000334.1 coordinate 628, forward strand.
ATTATTTAGAAGCAGACGAATCGACAGTCAAAGTTTTAAGAGTTAAGAAAAATGGCAAAAAAGGAAAGGCCC
>JAAENB010000335.1 GCA_024224995.1 bacterium
TTATACGAGTAAGGATTTCCATATGGCGTAGATGCCCCGGCCCGGGTATTACCACATATTGTCACTATAATGAGTGTTGATAACAGGGTAATAAAAAATCCTGTTTTTTTTGATGATCTTTTTATAAAGATGGTATTCATAATTCATACTCCTTAACAGCTTTCATTTCACAGGTAGAATCTGGTTCCGTATTCAGGAAATGATTTAAGCGCTTGAGCTTTCGTCTCAATCTATCAAGCGCGATATATTGAATAATGCTTCTTATATCTTTTTTAGAACTTCAGAGCGGCATTGAGAAGAACTCTTCTTCCCCGGGCAATATGATCAAAAACATATGGTCCCGGTTTCATATGCGTGTTTTTCCCACCCAAAACATTAGTCGCGTTTATTCCTATTTCCAAATAATCCAATGGCGTAAAGAATATGTTGAGATCAAGATCTATCCATGGGGCAATGGAGCTTCCTCTTACAGCGAATGTGTCAATTGTTTTAGCTGAATCAGAATATGGATATCGATCTGAATCTTTTCTCTCCTGTTTCCCATGATAATGAAGGACAAAAGATGTTGTAAAAATATCTTCAATTTTATAAACAACTCCGAGATTCGCGACAAGTGATGGCGCCCATGTAACGGTATCGTCATGGGGCGTTGTGAAGTCAATATTTAAATTAGGATTGTTTCCAGTGAGACTAACTTCATCAATTCTTTTAGCAAAGGAAATATTTACAAATCCGCTTATCCTTGCAATGGCAAATATCAATTCTGCTTCACATCCGGTGGTTGTTAAATCATAGAGGTTTGTTGTGAGGTTTCCTCTATTTATATCCGGGTGAAACGCGATCTGGTTTAAAGATTGCGTTAAATAACCATTTAAACGAGCTATAAAGTTTTTATTAATTTTGTAATCAACAGCAAGCTCAGCAGTTCTAATTTTTTCCGCTTCAACCCCTTCTATGTTTGACGCAAACGTCCATGTATTTGCGGTAAACATGTCTGTCGGTGTTGGAGCCCTGAATGCCAAACCTCCAAGAAGCTTAATTGACAGGTCTTCTATTGGAAGAAAGACCAACGCTAAGCGGGGAGATACTGCATAGAAATCTTTTTCTTTTTTATTATTTGTTCCGGAAATATTATACTTAAAAAAAGTAGTATCGTACCGGATACCGGCAGTAACCTGAAGATATTTTGAGAAAATATCTCCCGATGTGACCTGGAGAAATCCGGCAATATTTGTTACCGGGTTACCTGTAGCGAGTTCAAGCCAATCACCCAGCTTCTTCATTGCGCCATCGGGATTTGCTGCTCCCGATACTGTATCGAAATTGGCGAAATGTTCATTATCTCCACCATAATAGAATATATTTGACTCAATTCCGGAAAGAATTACAATTTTACCGGGTAAACGATAGGAGGCCTGGGCTCTAAAAAACAGATCATCTGCTTTTGTAGAAAGAAATTCCCATGCTCCTGCGGGATAAGAATTAGTCCATGCTCCCGGCTCCGCAAAATTCACATTCCAGTCAATATTGTGTCTTTCATACTGTGCAACAAACTCTAATCCAAGATCATCAATATCTTTTGTGTATTTTAGTGTAAAAATCTGTCTTGATTCATGCATTTTTTCTTCCAGATCAGGGATCCTGAAATACCATCCGTATTCGGTCTGGAAATCCCAGCTTTGTTGATGGAACTGCAATGAAAGACCTTTGAGATACTCTTTTCCTTCAACTTTTACAAATACATAATGTGAAGAATTCCTGTCTGTTATTCTGTACTTTGTATTGTCCATTCTATCATCCAGACTCTTGAAGTCATTACCCGGATCACGGTTATAAGTAAAAGAAAGAACAAGATCAAACATGCCGCCTTCATACCCGCCTATGGCGTCTGTAACCAGGGTGTTTTCCAGGGTGAAATTATCAACAAGAATGAACCCGAAACGGCCGCGAATAGTACTGTTTCCTTTAAGGTCTTTTGCTGATGGTGTTTTGATGTTTAAAAGTCCATTCGTTGCGTTGGAACCATACAGAGAGGAAGCCGGACCACGAATAATTTCTAAGGTGTTAATAAAAATAATTGGTGTTATGTCCCAGGTATAGGCTGTTCCGTAAAGGCTGTCATTGTATGGAACACCATCAATGAGAAGAAGCAAATGGTTATTGTTCCATCCTTCAAACAGACCGCGTGAACCAATTGCTTTTCTCTCATAATCCAGAGTTGAAAAAAAACCGGGCTGTACGGACAGAATCTCATTTAACGATTTCCATCCAAAATCATGAACCTGGTCTTTTGTTATTACAGAAATAAGAGATGAAGCCTCATTGTTCATCTGGCCAAATTTGGTGGCAGACGTAATTTTTATGTTTGAAAGCTCTTTGAGAGACATTCCAAGCATTTCTTTCAAATCATCATCTATGGGGGCGTCGTTTTTTTTTTCAGGAAGCGGTTCTGCTGAGAGCGTAAAAGAAAAAAAGGATGGCTTAATTGAGCTAATCAATAGTAACATCAATAAAATAGAGCAGTATTTCATAGTGGACCTCCACCTCCTATGCCAAGAACCTCTCATTATTCATGAGAAAATAATAGCATATTTCGGTCCGGATGTCCAGAACAATATTATCTTAAAAACCGTTCACTCTTCAAAAGAGCAAACCGATGAACAACGGCGAATGCCTGTTCCGGAAGTATGGCTTCCTCGGTTTCGATAATTTCTTTTAACTGTTCTGTTTTAGTTCCATTCTTTTTAAAGGGTCTAAAACCCAGCAATAGGCATAATATCGAAATTACATAAACTCTTCTATTTCCGGATAAAATTAAATCAATAATTTACAAGGAAATTTTCTAAAAAAAATGATATATATTTTTTCTTTGCTTACGCGTTATCCGCACACAATTACAAAAATCTTTTGTGCGCGGATATTACAATTATTCTACATATTCATATTCTGCTGTTGGATTTTTTCGGTTATATTTAAGCTTGATTCTTTGCGATAAAACATCTTTATACAAATCCGGTCCTTCTTCTTCTCCCGGTTTCAGGTCACTGTATTTTTTTCGCATAAAAGCTCCCGTTAAAATTTTTCGTTCTATTAAACCTTTAAAAGGAGTCATCTTCATGGAA
>JAAENB010000336.1 GCA_024224995.1 bacterium
CATTCAACCCATCCTGCGGGAATGGAAACACTCCCTAACGTTTTATGCCATGCTACGATAGAACCCACGGGTGCCATTAAATCATTCATATTTCCGCCCATTCCTGTATTCTGCAATTGCAGCTCGCTTATTTTATCCTCGAGAGTGGAAATTTTTGTATATAGATCGGAAAAGCTGAACCCGGAGCTTGAACTGTCCCCGGAACCTTCGGAATCATCAGTAACAAGACCTGCCTCACAAGCAGTAAAAGCAAGTGCCAGTATTATTAATAAACTGGATATTCTTATTTTGTTTTTGATTTTCATTTTCATTGAATATCTCCTTCTAAGATTATTATTGGGCATAGCAATGCCGTTAACTCTTTTTTAGTAAAAAGTTTTGTATTGAATTGTTGTTAATTACCGGCCGGTAATTTATATAATTTGGTTGAACCACATAACAGCGAAACTGTTCCCGTACATATTACAGCTATGTACCTACTATATAATACTGTTAAAAACCCTTTTCGTCAAGAGCCCGGGTTAAAATTAATCCAGACAAATCCTGTCTTATACAATTTTAAGAAAATGATTAGTTTTAATATTGTTGGTGGGTAGAAAAAAGCGAGTCCCGATCTAAATCAAGACTCGCTTTCTTTGTGTTTGCCGGGGTTATTTGATCCGCATAATCCAGACGACAGACATGTTTACCGGGCGGGTTTCAGTGTTCCCACTTAAGGCATGAGAATGATTTCCTGCGGAACCGGTTTGAATTCTTGATAAATTGGACCATGTTCCATCAGAATCGGGATTACCACCCATATTAGTATCCCAGTCAGCATGATAATTATAGCCATGCGTATGAGCACCGGTAACAGACATTTTTAATCCATTTACCGCAGTTGCGTCTTCCTGGAATGCTCCTGAACTTGAACTTCCTCTCAAAAACATGCCTCCATTCAGATCGGGAATCTTTTTATTATTATAAATACTTTCACTACCAGTGATTATTTGCCCGTTACACTCGACCCATCCTTCCGGAATAGAAACACTCTCTAAGCTTTTATGCCAGGCAACGATTGACCCAACAGGCGCAGATACTTTTTTGTAAAAAGCAAGCTGGTTAGCCTGCCCTGTTGACATATCACTGGACAATTTATTGACCTGGTTTTGCAATTTGTTCATATTTGAATAAAGATCTGAAAAACTGAACCCGCTGTTTTCACTCTCTTCATTATTTAATGTTGTAAGCCCTGCTTCACACCCGGTAAAAGCAACTACCAGGATTACCAATATACTCATTATTTTTGACATTTTTATAGTATTTTTATTCATACTATGTACCTCCATATTTTTTTATGTTACTTCTAGAGGCTGCCTCATTTTTGTATAGCTATCGGGTCGACTCTTTTTCAGAAAGAGCCCTGTACAGAATTGAATCAATTGAACTACTACCGGCCGGTATAAATATATCTTCTCTTTTTGTGACTTGCGCCATAAAAAGAATGATATCTATATGAGGTATGGTATCTTTGGGAATGTTCATTTACACAGGTAATATAATGAAACAACTTACCACTGTCAACAACATGGTAAAAAAAAATCCAGACAAATTTGTCTTACACATTTGAACAAACAATGCGCACTTTTTTAGCATTAAATATCGCAAATATGCTCCTTTAAAGTTTTGCGTAAAAAGAAAAAATGATTAGTTTAAATTTTGTTGGTGGGTACAAAAAAAGCGAAGAAATAATTCTTCGCTTTTTGCCTGAGTGGTTATTTGATTCGCATTATCCAGACTACGGACATGTTAACCGGCCGGGTTTCGTCATCTCCGTCTAAATCGTGATCATGATCTCCCGCTGAACCGCTCTGAATTGTCTGCACCTCTGACCATACTCCGTCGCCTGAATCACTACCTCCAACATTTTTATCCCAGTCGTTATGATAATAAACATTATGAGTATGAGCGCCATTAGTAGACATACTTAATCCATTTACCGCTGTCGCTTCCTCTTGCAGGGTTCCGGAAGCGATTCCTCCCCTGAGGAATCTTCCCATACTGTTCAGGTCCGGAGCATTCGTTCCGTCATAAACACTATCGGGATCGCTAATGAGTCGGCCATTACATTCAACCCATCCTTCGAGGAGTTCGGGAGTCCCCGCTTTACTTTTGTGCCATGCCTGAATTGAACCGATTGGGGGAATTAACTTTTGCAACTCATTTATCTTATGATACATCTCTGAAAAACTGAATTTTTCTCCCGACGAGTTACTTGAACCGTCATCACTAACCAGACCTGCTTCACACCCAAAAAATAAAAATATAACTAATAGTAACAGTACTGCTTTGAATAATTTTTTCATTTAAGTCCTCCAATAATTTTTGTTTTTCACAATATAACACATACAAAACTAAAGTCAAGGCAGTAAAACCATTGACAGGATGTTCATGAATGAAAAGAATAAGACGAGGTACACGCCATGCAAAACAAATTCACTCCGCCAAAAGTAAAGATCGCTTTTTTTGATCTCGATGGAACCTTAACCAGTACGGACACGGACTGGCTCTGGGTAGTATGGCGCGCCAAAAGAAGTCTTAAGGGCCTGGCTGAAATAATCCGGTTCATCCGGGTGATTATTGATTATCAAAAAGGAACCATGAGTACGGATCAATACCTGGAATATCATAAGTTCCGGTTGGGAAATTCGAGTCCGGAAAAGATGAAACGATTAACGAGCCGTTTTTTTGCCCGGTGCGGGAGCGGCTCTATTCCGGAAGGTGCTTTGCGAATTCTCGAACAGCACAGGAACGACCAGGCCAGGATTGTTCTGCTAACAGCCCAGAATGAGCTTATTGCTTCGGAATACGCGAAGTATCTTAAGATTGATGATATGATCGCGGGAAAATTCTCTATTGAAGATTCGGGTAAAGGTTCCCGGTATACCAGGCCCCAGGAGCCCTACCCTTTCCGGGAAGGGAAAGTGCTCATGGCGGAAGCGTTCGCGGGTAAGCTGAACATATCCCTGGAAGAATGCGCCTTTTA
>JAAENB010000337.1 GCA_024224995.1 bacterium
GAAACTGTGGGTATACCGGGGTTTGTTTTGCGAAGATGCTCCGGGCACGGGTTTGGTTCTGAGAGACGTTGCAGTGCAACGCCTTTACTGGCTGGTTTCCGGCCAGGGTTATGGAGATTCCGGAAGGAACGCAAAAGTTTTTTGAAAATGAGTCAATTTTAGCCCGGGGTTTTAACCCCATAGGGCAGCAGAGCAAAACCCCGGATAATATCTTCCGGGAACAGGCTCTGTTTATAAATTATTTCACCAGGGAGATTGGTATTTCTCATAGCGTGGGGCTTCCAGCCCCACGTTATAAAGAAAGAGGTCCTGATTTATATCTTAGTTTCTTGAGAGAGGACATAAAGGAAAAGAACATGAAGAACATGAAGAACATGGAACAGATGAGATTGGGTAAAACAGAACTACTGATATCAAGAACCGGTTTTGGCGCACTGCCAATTCAGCGGGTGGATTTTGACACCGCTCAATTACTGCTTCGCAAAGCCTATAACGCGGGAATAACTTTTTTTGATACGGCAAATATGTATAGTGACAGCGAAGAAAAAATCGGGTACGCGCTTGCCGATGTTAGAAAAGAGATTATTATCGCGAGCAAAAGCGGCGCGACAAACAGGAAGGCTGTTCTGGAACATATTGATTTAAGTTTGAAAAGAATGAAAACCGGTTATATTGATATCCTGCAGCTCCATAATCCCGAGGTTCTTCCGGACAATGAAGATCCTGAATCATCGTATGCTGCTCTTGTGGAAGCCAAAAAGAAAGGAAAAATCAGGTTCATTGGTATTACCTGTCATAAGTATGATAACGCGGTAAAAGCCATTGAGTCCGGTCTCTATGATACAGTGCAATATCCCTTGAGTCTAATATCATCAGACAGGGAATTGCAGATTATTGACCTTTGCAAAAAGCATGATATTGGCCTCATTGCAATGAAGGCGCTTTGCGGCGGAATAATAAGCAATGCTTCTGCGGCCTTTACTTTCTTAAGACAGTTCGAGAACCTGGTGCCCATTTGGGGAGTCCAGAGAGAAGAAGAACTTGATGAATTTTTAAGTCTTGAGGCAAATCCTCCGGATTTAGATGAAAAGATGAAGGCCATTATTGAAAAAGACCGTTCCCAACTCTCAGGGGATTTTTGCCGAGGATGCGGCTACTGCATGCCATGCCCTGAAGATATTCAGATTAATTGGGTCGCCCGGATGCCATTGCTTTTACGCAGAGCTCCAACAGCAGCTTTTTTAACTGAGGTCTGGCAAGAGAAGATGAAACGTACTGAAGCATGCACAGAGTGCGGGCAGTGTATTGAACAATGTCCCTATGATTTAGATACACCGCGGCTCTTAAAAGAGGCGTATGAAGACTATAAAACTTTTTTAAAAGAAGAATAGCAAATAGCTCTGCCCGGCTCTCCTGGTGAGACCCGGGCGGAAATTTATTCCTGAATATTAGAAATGGAACATTAATCCGGCATTAAGTGTAATTCCGGGGCGTGTTAGTTCAATGGATTCATTAAAAGATTCATAACTCCAGGATGCGTTTGATTTCATAAAACCATAGTTGTATCCAACTGAAATCATTAATGATAGCGGCATATTGTATGCAATAAGTATGTCAAGAGAGGGATTTATAGTAATATCATGAAATGTTGTATTCTCTCGTACCCATATAGTGGTGGTTCCGCTAGTGGACGACGGTGGATCATATTCATTAAGCCCATATATTAATTCATAATTAATGAATGCATAACCCACGTAGAGGCAAGGTTTGATGCTTAAATGTTTAAATATATGAAAAACATATCCATAACCCAAAGAAAATTCAAACTGTTTTGTTACATCCCTGTCATTGAGGTAATATCTTTTTTTTACACTTCCTATTGTCTCGGCATAATTTTTGGAGTTGTCTCCCTCCTCCTCCGGAATGATATACATAGATGCACGGAATCCTAAGCTGTGAACAGTTTTCATATCATAATAAAATCCTACGGAAACAATTGGTTGTCCTGGTTTATTTACCTCGTCAGCAGGAGAGAGATGGTATTTTAGTCCGCCACCAACATATATTCTATAAGCAGGAGGAAGATCTTTTTCAGATTCTTCTTCCAGAAGGGCCGAATCCAGTTCTAAGCTTTTACTAAGAACTACTTTCCCTGTTTCTACTGTAATAATCCTGAGAGAAATCCGGTAAAATCCTGCCAATTCGGAAACCGACCCAACTGTGATATACCTGGCACCAACCAGTTTCCCTACTGAGGAAACCTTATCCGAATCATATAATCCGCTCTGCTCTAATTCCAGAGAACTGATGATTTTTTCAACTTGCTTCTTTTCAGTAACAATAAATTTCATTGATTTTGAAAATCGTTCGGTTATTAATTCCGAAACCGCGAAACCAATTTTATTCTTCCTGGCTTTTTCACTTTTATTGTCGAATTCCGTGATGGCAATAGTTGTCTTATAGCCGGCGGGTATTGGGAATTCATTAATAATGTTGTCACAAAATGTATTTATTTTGCCAACAACCTTGCTTTCAGTTGCATAAAGAGACGGGTTACATAAAAAAATGGCAAGTGCCATTATTGCTGAAATTGCTCTAAACTTTTTCATTGATTCTCCTCTAATTCTATTCTTAATCATGATCGGTTGAAAGAGTTTTCTACCTCTTCTACTTCTAAAGATACATCTTTATTATACCAATGTCAATAACATTAGAATGAACGCTACGTTTAGAGCAATGAACGACAGGATTTATTGATGCTCTATTGTGGAGGTCTTTGGTTTTAGGAAAAAATTATCCTGTTGTTCATTGCTCTTCACCTAGCGTTCATTGCTCTACACCTGTCGTTCATTCCCTTTCTATAGTCATATGTATTATTATTGTATATATTATAAAATATGAATAATGCATTGATTTATTAATCAAAAATATATGCAAGGAGATAAAAATGTCTGAAAAAATCGCGATAATTGGTGGCGGGATTGCCGGTCTTACAGCGGCATATCTATTACATGACAGGAACGAGGTGACTCTTTTTGAAAAAGATAACAGGATTGGCGGCAATGTTTATACGCTTGAAACTAAAACGGGTGAAGAGATCGATATTTCCGTGTTTTTCTGGTCTCCGCTTTTGTATCCAAACTTTGCTAAATTATTGACAAAACTTGGCATAGACCCAAAAGCGACAAAACCGATGGAGGGGTTAAGCCAATCATATCGTAATTTGCAAACCCGGAGGGATTTCTATCTCAGTTGTGATACGGCGAGACCCCGTTCGATTTTTAGTATTAAAAATTTCAAAACCGCGTTTTACCAGGTGATCGTGTTGCGGAATTATAGGAAAATTGTAAAGATGTTTAAAAAAGGGCAGCTGAAAGGAATGACTTTGAGAGAGGCAATGGAATTTTGCCCTGGGCTGAAAGGTGATCTTCTAAAGCTTGCTATTTTTCCAATCTGTGTTATGACTTCAATGCTCTGGGATGAACTTATGGATTCACCTGCTGAATTCGCGGTCGCGAAAATTGAAAAACAGGTAGGTTCCCCTAAAAAATTTTCCTCATGGAGACTCTATCCATGTAAGTCATATATCTATATTCAAAAGCTTGCAGCGTCATATGAAAAAAATATTGTTTATAATTCAACAATAGAATCCGTTACCAGGAACGACAAATCTGTTACATTGAAAATGAAAGACGGTAAGGAAGAAATATTCGATAAAGTAATTTTTGCCTGCCCTGCCGATACAGCGCTCGATCTCTTGTGGGACCCCTCCCGTGAAGAACACAGGTTATTGTCTCCCTGGAGATATAATGACGGCCTGGTAATTATTCACACCGACAGCACCAATTATCCACCGGAAGACCTCTGGGCAATGTACACGTACCTGTATACAGATATCGATGGTGTTATCAATACTTCTATTAATTCACAATTCAGATTTCAAAATGGCGTACCCAATGATAGTGAATATATGGGCTGCCAGCATCCAAATGTGGGAATTGATGAAGACAAGATTGAGTTTAAGAGAGTTTTTAGAACGCCGGTTTATGATAATGAATCTTTTGACTCCGTCAAAGAGCTGGCATCTTTAAATGGCATAAAAAACACATATTTTTGTGGATCCCATTTCGGTTTTGGTCTTCACGAAGATGCGGTTACTTCGGCAATTGATGTTAGTAAAATGTTAGGAGCCGTATGGGAATAGTACTCGAACTGTTGTTCATTCCTTTCCCAAATATTGACGTCTTAACAATAATATTCTGTAATATTGGAAAAATTTATTCTTAAAAAAAATATTACCGGATATAAAATAAAACATAATTAAAGGACAAAACCATGATAAAAAAAAGAATTTTTGTTATATTTTTATTAAGTATACTGTTTAGCTTAAACTGCGATAATAACAGTACCTCGCAAAATAAACCAGAATCACCATATGAGTATTTATATCTGGCAGGGACTTCTCCAAAACAATCTGAAGGGATACTAACAATAGACCCCATAATTCTACCGGGAAGCGAAGCTGGTAAAAATCATCTTGGATGGCCTGTTGCGTCCAAACTAAACGATGAGATTATTATTTCATATCACCTTAGCAACTATCATTGGGGGGATTCTGACAATAGAAAAATAAACAATTTAATGGTCGCAGAAGAAAATTTCCGGAATAATGAAATATCTGACTCATTAGATTTAGAAGCTAATTTATCAATAACAGAAGATGATGGAAATTTTCGCATAGGTTTTGGTAACGCTATTGGTAAATACAAAAACAAAATCGTGCTATTAAATAGAAAAGGGACATTTGAATATGAGAATGGTACATGGGGAAAAATCAATAATGTTAAAATTAATAACGCGGCTCCCGGAATGGGGTTAGGTCCAAACTTAGAAGAATATAATAATGAGTTATTCGGCTTTGGCTTTAGAGATGAAGGTAAAATAAATTATGGCAATGCCGCTGTTGGTAATTCCTATTCATTGGTTACGGATTACAACAATGATGGCTTAAACGATATTATTCATTTTTGGAATTATAAAGGAAAACTTGCCGTAACAGTTATCGGATGTGACGGCAATGGTATTTACACGCAATTATGCACAAACTACAGCAGTGAAGATGGTATAACAACTTATCTTGGCGGCTATGATGTTGATAGATCAAAATTTATACCCGCGAAAATTAATAATGACGATTATATGGATATTATACACCTGTGGGATAATAATGGAAAACTGGGAGTGGTCTCACTCATATCAAATGGCCTTAAAGGGTTTTCAATTGGATGGTCAAACTCCGGGGGCAATGGCGTTGATCTCGGCGGCTATGATGGTGACAGATCAAAATTTATATCCGCGAAATTAAATAATGATGATTATACGGATATTATACACCTGTGGGATAATAATGGAAAACTGGGAATGGTGGAAATC
>JAAENB010000338.1 GCA_024224995.1 bacterium
AGATTATCCGGGTTATGCTCTGCTGCCCTATGGGGGTTAAAACCCCGGGCTAAAATGGGCTCATTTTCAAAAACTCTTGCGCCCCCTGCATCAACACAGTTTCTGACCTATTTCTACTTATGGCATCCGGCACAGCTCACCGGTCCTTTTGCATCCTGGAGTCCCTTTTTATGGCACTCTTTGCAGAAAATGTGCAAAATTCTCATTTTCGACTTGCCCTTGTGACACAATGAACACTTTTTCACCTTTTTTTTATCACTGATATTGCCGTCCTTATGATGGCATTTAATACACGGTACTCCTCTCTTTTCATGTTTCGGATGAAATGACTTATTATATAAATTATCTACCGGGTATTGCTGCTTCATCTGTTCACTAACCTGGAATACCTTTTTTTCATAGTGGCATGCCATGCATTGTTCCGGTCCTTTTTGTTCTTTCTTATGGCAGTCGATGCAAAATGAATGAAGGTGCTCTGCGCCTGCCAGTCCTTTATGACAATAGACACATTTTTTCACCCGTGATGGATTATTTTTCCGGTGATGACAGTTTATACATTTGAGTCCCGCTTTTTTATGCAAGCGGTGAGACATCCGTACCGGGGCAACACTTCCTGTTGCTTTTTTTATGCCTTGTTGAAGATCTTCAGAAGTTATATAGGTATTTCCCTTTGTTAGCACAACAATATCGGTCCCGCTCTCTTCTTTTGAACAGGAAGAAACGGCTGCTGCCAGGAGTGTGAGTACGGCCAATTTGAAAAGAATAGATTTTTGTTTCTGCATTATCTTTTTGATAACAAAAAAAATCCCTTATGTCAAGCATTTTGTTAATTTGAGGTTGGTTGAAGGGGGTATTCATAGCGTGGAGTTAACCTCCACGCTATGAGAATATTAGAACCATCCAAAGGCACAGATCACCTGCCCGGAAAACCCTCTGAAGTCACTATCGGAAAGACCTTCTGTTCCCACGCCGTGTACATATCGATATGATCCGCCTACTCCTATCCGCGCAAAACGGGTCAGGTTTACGAACAGGTTCACTTCCGGTTCCACTACAAAGAAGGCATCTCCGCCTCTTTCATAGTCTTCATTATCGGCAACAACTCCAAGTCCTCCGGCTCCCACGACAACTCCCGCAGACAGGTGTACCACGCTCTTTGGAAAGAAATAGTATTCAAGCATGGCTCCGCCATAACCCATGTGCAGGTTGGGCTTGTCCCCGGTATAACTTCCTGCGACCTCCCTGCGTTTGGTTGGATATACCAGGCCGTATCCTGCTCCGCCGATTACCCAATTTTCATTTATAATTAGCCCGCCGCGGCCGCCGACCATCCATCCATACATGTCTCCGGTCTTTGTATATTTCACTACCGGCGCTCCGTAACCGGATAAGGTTATGCCATCATCGGAACTAAAAATACTGTTGGGCTTTTCCCTGGTATCTTCCTCTATTGCTGCTGTTTCCTGTGCAAAAAGTGATACTGTACATACTGAAACTAAAAATACCGCCATTATTGCTATTTTTGTTGATATTTTTGTTTTTCCTTTCATTGTTTACGCTCCATGATAATTTCGGCTTAAACCTGCCGTTTTTATTTTACGCTTTATTTTCCTTTCTATTTATTTAAACACCGTGGAGGGGAAAAGTGTTACTCTTTTGGGTCTTTTTTTTACAAAAATTTGCTCTTTACAATTGGGTTATTATCGTGTATACTCTTCATAATGAAAAAAAACTCTTTTATTATTCACCAGCTTAAGGGCCATATTGAATATGTTTTCCTGGCTGAATATCCGGATAAAATCCTGGTTCTCGACGGAGGCTGCCGCGATGACGCCCGTCTAATTGAAGAATTCGTTACGCAAAAACTGAACCGTCATATGTCGAATATCAGGCTGTCCATTATTTCCCATATGCACCCGGACCATGCTGCCGGTGCCCAGCTCCTGCGTTCCAGGTTTAATATCCCCATTGCCTCATATCACACTATTGATCGATGGTACTCCGGTTTTAGAGGACGCATCCAGCACTTTACCGATACTTTCTTTAGCCAGGTTGCCGCGCGGCTCATGCGGCAGCCCCTTAAAAGAATGTGGTACGGACATCAATTAAACCCTGAAATCATTCTGTTTGAAGGCGACCAGCTTCCCCTGTTCCCGGACTGGGAAGTTGTGCACACTCCCGGTCATACCAATCACGATATCGCTCTTTTGAACAGGGAGTGCGCGACCCTTTATGCCGGTGATATTATTATTAAGATTAGAAAACGGTTTTTACTTCCCTACCCTATTATCTTTCCCCATCTAATGGAAGAATCTTTGATGAAACTTTCGCAGATGGATATTCACCGGCTCCTTATGGCTCACGGCGGCATTTACGAAGGCGATGATATTTCCCCGGTTTTTGTTTCCCTGGTCCGGGTTATTCATAGAAAACTGCGGTTTTTATTTAAGCTGGCCGATCCTTTTACCAGGTTTTCGCCCGAGGTTGGGAAGGAGACCAGGAAGAATAAAAAAATTTCTGACCGCTGAAATAATAAAATACTGTTGTTCATTCCTCTACACCTAGCGTTCATTCCTGTTTTTTGACAAAACTAAAAAAATACTGTATTTTATATGACATAAACCTGATTATGGAATATTAAAAATATCATGGTCTATAAAAATTTTTCAAGGAGAAGAACAAATATGAAAAAATCACTTATTATGGTAATTATCATACAGCTTGCAATATTTTCTTTGTTTACCGGTTGTGAAGAAGGACTAAACGCGGGCAATGATTCGGGATCTAGCTCGGAAGGAACAGGGTTTAGTTTTTCCGATATGTATTCAAAGTTTAGTAAACTTCAGGAAGAAGTTGACAGGGTAAGGCAGGAAAATGAAGAATTGAAAGCTGTGATTGAGGCTTTAACCGGTGATTCTTTAGATACCTCAAACAGTTTAACAACCAGGATTTCGGACCTGGAATCCAGTGTGGCTACACTGGAAGGCATGAACAGTACATTCGCGGGAGTAACCCGGTTGACCGAT
>JAAENB010000339.1 GCA_024224995.1 bacterium
AGATACCCTTCCGGCGACATATAGGAATCTATGGTCTTTAAAATTTCGTTCCCCTTTTCGAGATTTCCATTGTAAAAATAATATTGCGCCAGCATTGCCGTATACTGTATCCAGGGTCCGTTCCCGGCATGAATATGGGTGTCGGGATCTTCAATAAACGGCAGGTATCGCTGAAGCATTCCAAAGTCGGGATCCCAGAGGGTGTCCTCCACATAACCGATTGAACGCTGAAACAACTCTCCATTTTTAAAATATTCTTCTTCCATACCGGTACAAAAAAAGAAAGGGCTCAGGAGGGTTATATCCGGTCTGAGATCTACCACTCCATCGGGTTTTAAGCGCCGCACATACCTGTCGGAATGGGAAAAAACATTATCAATCGTTAATTCAAAACCGCTTTTGAGTTCCATCTCCTCTTTGAACCGGTCTGCCGCATCATATTCCACGCTAACCCGTTCAATCAACCGGAGCATCATAAGATAGGCATAATTTACCCATATGGAATATCCTTCTTCTATTGCCGATTCATGTATTGAGGTAGTTGAATAAAAAAGATGAATTTCATTCCGATAGTAATTAGTACGGGCAAATTCCGACCCCTTTTCTATGGCATCAAGCATACTCTCCTGCCCCGCTATGCGGATACCTTTTTTCTTTGCCGCCAGCAGGTACCGGCACAATATACTTACCCCATGAGCGACATTATCTTCCTGTTTATATATCCCTTTATCCTGCCCGTTTATGCCATAGCGCTGTCCCCAGTACCCGTCTTCACGCTGGCAGCTCAGGATAAACCGGGCTATTTCCCCAAGGAGCCTGAATGCCAGTTCTCCCGACTTTAGCGGGCTTATTATAAGCTTATACAAAAATCTGGACGCGCACGCGCTGTCCCTGGGATATACATAGGGATACCGTGAACCAGGCAGCGATGCCAGCAGCGCGCTTCCATGATCGGTATCAATGGTACATTGAGAAATTATATCCAGATGTTTGTTTACCTCTTTATTTAAATCCAGCAGTTTCCTGGTGGTAATTGCCGTCTCCGGGTGTTTGAGCGCGTCTCCGCTGTGCTCCCTTCTTTGTACCACCACATCTTGAAGCTCATCGGTCATTCGTTTATCTTTTCCCACTATATCAAGAAAATTGGAACTGGAAATTTTTACCAGGCTGGTCTCTTTGGTTGTTTCTATGGAAGCGTTCCTGGGTTCATGGAGCAAAAGAGACATCTCTCCGAAAAACTGCCCTTCCGCCAGTATCGCTATTAAATGATCCTCCCCATCCTGTTTCCGGTATACATTCACCTCCCCATTGCGTATCAAAAAGAAGGTATCCCCTACATCTCCCTGCTTAAAGATCTCCTGTTTTTCCGCTATGGTAACGAGCTCAACTTTTTTGAGCACCTCTTCGAACAACCCTACATCAAGATGATTAAAAACCGGGACACTTCGCAAATCCCGCCGGAGTTTCCGCTCTATATACTGTTTGTCCATAAGCGATTTGACCGAAGCCGAAACATCCATTAACTTTACCAGGGTATTGGCTGTCATGGAAAGGGTTACCAGTTTATCACAGGCGATTATTGAATTAGCCCGGGGTTCCAGTGAAACAACAATCTCCTCTCCAAAAAAATCTCCCTTACCAAGACGGTACAGTTCATAGCGGGGATTCTCTTCTGTTGGAATTACCGCCCGGGCACTGCCGGAAAGAATAATATAAAACCGTTCATCAAACTTCCCATGACGGCATACGATTGAGTCTCTTTCAAATTCAGTCAACAGTATTGTGGGCGCCAGCTCCTCAAGAAGTTCCTCTTCCATTGATGAAAAAAAATCAATACTCTTAAGCAG
Organism: bacterium; assembly: GCA_024224995.1. The sequence continues at coordinate 1,848 of JAAENB010000339.1, forward strand.
CCGGGCGCTTGCCAGGGTGTCAAAAAAAGGTATGGTATGCAGGTTTTTAACAAGATCAGTAATTGTAGAACCATTAAAGGACATAATAGCCTCCCCCTTATAAATAATGATGTGGGCCGAAATTTTCACTTTTAGTATAAAACATTTAATAGCTAATGTCAAGAAAACTCCTGAACAAAAATCAATGAGTCTCTAAAAATGTATTGACGCATTCAAATAAACCGTAATACAAGTAGCAGATATGACACCATGCGAGAAAATCCCTTCGGAAGCCGAATGCTATAAACTCATTGAAGAATACAAAATGCTTCCAAATATAATCGAACATTCCAAACAGGTTAGAAATGTTTCTCTGAAAATTACCGACAACCTCGCGGACCCCTCTCTCATTAACAGGGATCTTGTTAATGCCGGCGCCCTTCTCCATGATATTGCCAAAACACGCTCCATTAACAGTGGTGAGCTCCGTCATGATTCAATTGGCGCGGACATGATGCGGGAACTGGGCTATGAATCAATCGCCATAATCATTGAGTCCCATGTTATTTTCCACGGTTTCAAGCCCGAAGGCCCCCTTGAGGTTCGGGAAATTGTTTTCTATGCCGACAAACGGGTTATGCACGACCGCGTTGTTTCGGTTGCCGAACGGGTTGATGACCTGGTTAACCGCTATGGTAAAACCGATGAAATCAAAGAAATGATCATTCAAAATAAAAAATTCATCCTTGCCATGGAGGCTAAAATCCAAAAATTCCTTATTGTTGATATGGAACTCATTACGAGCTCCCCTTTATTATGAGAAAAAAATACTGCATTCTTGATTGTTTTGTAGACGAACCTGCCTGTTTTGGGGTCCCCCCCTTTATTTCGCCCTACCCCCGGTATATCTACGGCGCCCTCATTGACGCGGGTACGGAGCAGGACGATATCACCTTTTATACAATTGACCACCTCAGGAAAAACGATTTTTTACTCGAAGAAGACTTTGAACTGGTTTTTCTCATTGGCGGTGCTGTTGTGCCGGGAAAATACCTGGGCAGCAAAATCGGGTCAATCAGTGAAATAAACAGGATTCTGGGAAAAAATCCCGGGCTGCGCTTTGCTGCAGGCAGCCCGCTTCAGCAAAACCTCTCTCGTGAACATGCAAATATCATCCCCCTGGATGGGGACATTGAAAAATTCGCTTTTGAATGCGGAAAAGAGACCCCTGTTGATGCCTTCAGGACTACTGATGAGATTGGACGCTGGGCTCAATACGGAGCCCCGGTAGTACGATATCACCCTGATTTTCCCTCCCTGGTTTGCGAAATTGAGACCTACCGCGGATGTCCCCGGCAGCAGCATTGCTCATTTTGCTCCGAAGGACTTTTTTCTTCCATTGAATTCCGGCAGGAAGATGAGATCCTGACGGAGATCGACGCGCTCATTAAACAGGGCATTTCCCGCTTCCGGATCGGCAGGCAGGCCGATATTTTGCAATACAAAACCCCTTTTTCTTCTTTTAAAAACGGGTTCTCCCAACCGGACCCGGCCCCGGTCTCAAACTTGTTTGCGGCCCTGAAAGAACGAAAACTCCGGGGCGATATCACGGTCCTGAATATCGACAATGGGAATCCCGGCACTATTGCCAACTTCCCTGAAGAGTCTTCCCGTATCCTTGAAGCTATCGTCGATGCCATTACTCCCGGAGACACCCTTCCACTGGGTATTGAATCGATTGACCCCGTTGTTATTGCGCAGAATAACCTGAAAGTGACGGGTGAAGAAGCGCTCAGGGTTGTTCAGCTTATTAATGATATCGGGAGCAGGCGCGTTAATGGTATTCCTGTTCTGCTGCCGGGGATCAATCTCATTCATGGGCTCAGGGGAGAATCCATGACTACGTTCAGGGATAACTATGACTGGCTCATGTCCGTTAAAGAAGCAGGCCTGCTTATTAAACGGATCAATATCCGGAAGCTGCTTCCCTTTCCCGGCACGGGCATTTACAGCAATCCCCCGGTGCTTTCCAAAAAGATCTTAAACCGCTTTGAATACTACCGGTCAAAGATCCGCCATGACATTGATACCCATATGCTCAAACAGATCTATCCTGCCGGTACCATTCTCAGGGATTCCCATATTCTCGACACCCACGCGGGCTATTCTTACGGCAAACAGCCCGCAAGTTACTCCATTACGGTTAAGCTCCCCCTTGAGCTGGAACTCAAGAGCGTCCATACGGTAATGGTCCTGGGCCACCGCGAACGCTCTCTTATGGCTCTCCCGGTGCCGTCAGATATAAACTCCCTTCCTCAGAAAGCCCTGGAACAAATCCCGGGGATTAGCAAAAAAAAATCTTCCGAGATAATTCTTAAACGTCCCTTTAGTACAACTGACGAAATCCGTGAGGCTCTTGAGACCGTTCCTGAAGTGATAAAGGACGTTTTGGTGAAATAATTCTTTACATTCGTCCGGGTCCGGTGTATACTGGGGTACTCTCGGAGGGATGTATTATGAGTGCTAAAACTTCAATGAAAAAAATTATCGGTTATATTCTCTTTTTTTCGGGCCTTTTTTTCTTTGTTCCAGGTCTGGGAATGTTTCTTACGAGCACCGATCCCGAAGAGTTAAAAACCGCTAAAGAGATGCTGCTGTATCCCCCAATATTAATGATTATTCCGGGAATAATTCTTATTATACTCGGAAGAAGGCTCAACAAAAAAGAAAAGCAAATCGATTCTAATGAAGAAGAGCAAATCGATTCTCTTGTGGCGGTAGTAAAGGCATACCGGAGAATCGCCCTCAGCGATCTTGCGGATAAATTAAAGATCCAGGTGCCTGTTGCACAAGATCTCTTAATAGAAGCATTACGCCTCAAAAAAATCGAAGGTCATTTCGACCGGTCAAATGATGAATTCTTTACCGATGAAGGGGAAGCTAAAAAATCCGATGTTTCATTTTGCCCCTCATGCGGGACGCCGATTGATGGTGTTTTTTTACAAGGGGAAACAGTTACCTGTAAAACCTGCGGAAAGATTATTCAGCAGATGTGATAGAGTATAAATAAGTTAATCTGTTGCTTCCTGGCCAAGTGGAACCCTAACTGCAAATGCAGCACCTTCGCCCGGTGTACAGGTATACTCAATCTCTCTACACAGTTTTTTAACCACCAGATGTTACTCAACTACAGTTAAAATCCCGCTTGAACCGGAACAGATTCTTGAGAGTGCGGACCCCACTGAGCGGGGAAAAAATACGGAAGAAACTGTGGGTATACCGGGGTTTGTTTTGCGAAAATGCTCCGGGCACGGGTTTGGTTCTGAGAGACGTTGCAGTGCAACGCCTTTACTGGCTGGTCAGAAACCGTTCCCGGCGTTGATCCGGCACCAACAATATCGGTTGTTCCATAATGGAGTCAAACAGACCTGTTTTTTAATTTTTTTCCACTTTTTTTAAAGATTTTGAAAAAAAGTGCCAAAATCATTTTCGAAAATTGATTCCCGTTCGTATTAATATATAGGGACTATTTAAAATAAAAAAAAGCCCGTCTAATAGACGGGCTTTTTTTTATGCCCTGTACCCCGTTGAATAAAGGATAAAGTAATGAATGACAGGATCGATAAGAAGAATTATGAGATAGAACCATACGAAGATGTGGACAATAATCTATCCCAGGATGAGATGATTAAGGAGTTAATCCGCGATTACCCGGAAGACGCCCTTGAATTTTTCAATCCGAAGATATGCCGGAAATACGGCCGCCCCGTAAAGGCAACATTTCACTTACAGGAGAATTCGAAATTCTCGCATTCCGATCCAAAGCGGATCAATGATATCGTGGTTCAATATGAATTTTCCGGAGGCGAGAAAGTGGTTCTCGCTCTTATTGAGCACTGGTCGGACAAATCCAGGTTCGATATTCACCGCTTTGCCCATTATTTAATAGACCTGGATAAACGGTTCCCTGGTTGTGAAAAGTACCCGGTAGCGGTTTTTACGGATAAAGCAAAAACGTGGTATAAGCAGCCGCCCAAAGAGATCGAGATAAAATGTCTGGACGAGGTCTACTTGCGGTTTCGGTATAAGCTGGTGAAGCTGAAAGCGGCAGACGCGGAACGGTATAGAAAGACAAAGAACAAGTTTGAATCGGTATTGCGCTCAGCAATGAATCTGGGTTCATCGGAAAGGGAAAATAGAGTCTTGCTAGCGTTTGATTTTATGCTGGATTACGGCAATCTTGAAAGCGATAAAAAGCTGTATAATAAACATGTTGATATCATAATTTATTATTTGGGCTTGACAGGAGAGGAAGTTCAAGTATTATCAGAATTAGCCAGGAAAAGGAAGGAAACAAAGATGTTAAGTTGGGTCAAAATTCAGGAAAATATGCTTAAGAGAGAAGGAAAGCTTGAAGGGAAGTTTGAAACAAAGCTTGAAACAGCTCGAAGAATGTTTAAAAAAGGGTTTTCCATAGATATAATCCGTGAAATGACCGATCTAACCCCGGAAGACCTGGAAAAGGCCGGGATTGTACAAGGGTAAGATTTTACCCAAGATTTTTATCAACATCCTGTTTTTGTATTTGTGAAAGAATTTCCTTATTTGCCCTGGAGAGAATATCCTGCAGCCGCGGCTGGATCATAGCCGCAGCCTCTTCAAAAGAACAGGTGGAACGTTTGCGGTAAGGCCGCTCATCCCATTCATCAAGAATTGTATGGACCTTTAAAAGAAACATCTCCACTTTGCAGGTACCGCCCCATTTTTTATATTCATAAAAGCCCACTGCGGCCTGCGAGACCTCACCCGTGACTCCGGCTTCTTCCAGCGCTTCTTGTGCTGCCGCCTCCTGCGCGGAAAAACCCTCATCGATAAGTCCTTTGGGAAAGATCCAGCTCCCTTTGGAGCTGGTAATGAGCACAAAGCGGACCGCATCATTGTCCATGAAATAGGGAACCACTCCCGATTGATTAATAATCTTTTTTTTATACTCCATTGAAACTCCTGTTTACATGCATTAATAATACCATATAATTTGCTTTTTTTTTTGTAAATATTTTTTTATAATTATAAAAAAGCGGAAACAGTATTTATATAAATCGAGGGACACATGTATGTGATTTGCGGAACGTTTGACAATAACGGAGGAGCCCCACCGGGCATTGGCAGGCCCTTTCCTGAGAATTAAGGCTGAATTGTTATGGACATAAAATTATATATATGATATGTATCATCTTACCGGTGAAAGCCGCCAAATTTATAAAAGAGGTATTGGAATGACAAAAAAGATTATAATTTACGGAAAATCGGGATGACCCTATACGGATAAAGCCAGGTCGGCTTATGGAGAGGACGCGGAGTATATTGACGTAAATAGAGACCGTTCAAAGCTCGATGAAATGATGCGCTATTCAAACGGCAGGCGCCAGGTTCCTGTCATTGTTGAGGGCGAGAATGTGACCGTGGGCTATGGCGGTTCATGAGGGGTATGAGGGCTGTCGTGTACAGCCGGTATTGGGTACGGTACGCCGTGCCCATACTACCCAAAATAAAAAAACCGGGTTATCATGAGCAATACCATATCAAAATACATACTCTATTTACGGGACTGTTACAGTGCCGACGCCAGGGGATCGGTGATATCCAATATTTACGGCTCAAATATTGAAAGCCGTATTTTCCTTGATTATGAGGAGCTGGTAACAGGCAGTAAAGAGGAGCAGGACATTGATATGAAAAAGGCAAGCGCTGCCTGTAAAAAAGCGTATATGTATCGAAAAGAAATGGAACTGCTGTATTGTTCTACTTTTTTACTGGGAACTCTGCGGAATGATACGGGGGAGCCTCAAAAAATTTGCGCGCCGCTCCTGTTTTTTCCCGCGAAAATTGCGGTTGATGAAGAGGAAGGCAGTTCCCGGCTTTCTATTGACCGCAGCGGCATGCAGGTGAACTTTGGTCTTATTTCCATGATTTATGGCGATAACCGTGAGGCCATAAAACGTTATGATATGCTTTCGGGAGAGCTGGGGAAACTGGATAATAAACTTGACCGGGACCCTATTCTTAATGCCGCTCAGATCCTTGAATCGAAAGATCTTACTGTTGATACATCGAATTTTATTCTTTACCCGGTCCTGGTTTCCGGCAGCGGGCTGAAAAAAGCCTTTAAAAAACTTACGGTAAAACAGGCAGGAGCCCTGACACTCTATAACGCAGGAGCGGTAATCCTGGTGAAGAAGTCGAAACTTGAGCGGGGCCTGCTGGACGAGCTTGCCCGGATCGCTGAGCAGGACTCTGTTTCAAAACCGGTATACAGACTCTTTGACGGATCGGCTTTTCGCAAGGGGGGGCAAAAGGGGCCGGGGGGAAGATTGAAACGGAGAATTTCAATGGAAGGACGGACTCCGGCTATTTTAAGTTCGGCTCAAAATGCCATAATGGAATCGGCTAAAAAGAATTCCCTGTCCCTGGTGATTGGCCCTCCGGGAACCGGGAAATCCTTTACCATCGCTTCTGTTGCCCTTGAACACCTCAGCCGGGGCGAGTCGGTGCTTATCGCCTCAAAGATGGATCACGCGGTTGATGTTATTGCCGATAAGATTGAATCGCAGATTGGAGTGGAAGGCGTTACGGTTCGCGGCGGGGATAAAAATTATTTAAAAAAGCTTAAAAACTATATTAGCGAACTCTTTAAAAATAATTCTTCCATATATCATGAACGGCTTGAGCAGGTAGGGGAACAGCTTGAACTGGTGAAAGATTTTGAAAAAAGTATTCGCTCCCTGGAAAAGGATTTCTCGAGGCAGGAACGGAACGAACAGCGCTGGGGCGAGTTTTTGTTTTCATATAATGTTTTGCAGTCTCATCGAAACGTTTTCGGAAAATGGCGGTATCGTTTTATCGAAAAACGGAAAAAGAGTTCTTCATATTTGCCCCGTCTCATAACCGAGATCCATTCGAAGCAGGAAGCCCGGAACAAGGATATTATCAAACTTATTACTATGCGCAATAACAGGCGAATCTGGCATACCCTCAGTTTTAACAAAAAAACACTTCAGTTGTTCGACAACGCGATCCGGGCACGTACCGATGGGAAGCAGGAAGAACTTTTTAAGCAGATTGATTTCCAGCAGCTATTAAAGACCTTTCCCATATGGCTGGTGAGCACTACGGGGATTTATAATATTTTGCCCCTGGAAAAAGAACTCTTCGACCTGGCAATTATTGATGAAGCCACGCAGTGCGATATGGCCAGCTGCATTCCCATCCTCTTCCGGGCAAAGCGGACGGTAATCGTGGGAGATCCCAACCAGCTCAGGCATATTTCATTTTTGTCCCGGTATCAGCAGTTTCTTATTGGCGCGGAGCAGGGTTTGCGGGATTCTGAAGTGGAAGATCTTGATTACCGGAATAAGAGCATTCTGGATCTGGCTAATGAAAGAATAAAAGCGCATAAACATATACAGTTTCTTGATGAACACTTTAGAAGTCTGCCCCGGGTTATTGAATTCAGTAATAATCATTTTTACAACAATTCTCTCCGGATTATGACAGGTAAACCGGGCCTTCGCGATCACACTGCTATTGAAGTTGTGCGGTGTAAGGGCACGCGGACAAAGCAGGGGGTAAATAAAGAGGAATGTGAAGCGATTCTCGCGATGATAAAAAAGATTGTTAAAGAACAGAAAAACCTTGATCCCCAAATGAGCCAGTCTATTGGCATACTTTTTCCGTTCAGGGACCAGGTTGACTATATGTACAAAGCCCTTATGAACTCCTTTCCAATCGATACTATTGAGAAACATTCCATGCTTGTTGGGACTGCCTATACTTTCCAGGGAGAAGAGCGCGATACTATGTTTATCTCCTTTGCCGTTGATAATACTTCTCATAAGAATACCCATTATTTTATCAGCAAACCCGATGTGCTGAATGTTTCTATTACCAGGGCCAGGGTTAAACAGTATGTTTTTCTCTCAATTGATCCCGGAACCATTGGACAGGATCTTTTGTTTCGTTCCTATGTTGAGTATGCCCTGGAGGTAAACCGTGAGCATGAGCGTGAAAAGGAAAAAGAGCGAGGGGAGAATTTTGATGTTTTCCTGGAAGATGTTATAGCGGCGCTCAAGCTTCCGGGAGTACGCCTTTACCCGGCATATGAAATCGCCGGGCTTACTATTGACCTGGTTATTGAGTATAAGCATAAAACCTGCGGGATCGATCTTATTGGGTATCCCGGAGAATTCGGCGAGTCATTTTCCCTTGACCGGTATAAAATGTATTATCGCGCCGGGCTGCAAATAGTACCGCTTTCTTATTCGGAATGGTGCTTTCATAAAGATACGTCTCTTGATGAGATTAAAAAGAGCATTGGGTACAGGGAGGGGTAATCATATTACGTTGCTCTTCGAATGACGATTCTATTCATAAAACAGGGATTGTTGTTTTTATCAATTGCCTGCAGCAGTTTCGATAAAACTGTTTTTGGAGCGCTTCCAAAATCAATATGCAATTCGGCACTGTTTTTTGCGGAACTTTTCAAATCTCCACGGTAGTGGATTTTCCCCTTGTCGGATGATTTGCTATTTTGGGAAGCGATACTGTCATCAATAGCCTTTTCGATTTGTTTAAGCTGCGTGTTGGAAAAATCATCTTGTGAATGGAATTCAAGGCTCATGTCGGGCCATATAAAGGGCTTCCATTCAACCGTAAAGCTGAAGTCGTCTTTGATTTTTATTGGAGGCTTGAATGGTTTGGCGTATTCACGTAATTCATCAACAGGAAGCTCGGCCCAGAATAGTTGTATATTATATTCGCCGGGTAATTCATCTTTAGGGTCAATGCTTTTGTCCGGATGTGTATCGCTAAACCAGGCGATTGTTACCGGGTAGCCCTCACCATCGGGACAAACAAGGTCGGCCTCGATGGAGCCGAGTTTTTTTCCGGCAGATTCGGTATATTTAATTTCCAGGTCATCTGGTGCGAGTGCGTAGCTGCCGTCAAGCAAATTGATACTAAATAGTTCATAAGTAGCGGATACTAATTGCTTATCCAGGGCTTGTATGAAACTGGGGCTCCAGCCCGATACGGGTTCGAAAATTTCCAACCATGTGCTGCTGCTCATATTTAGTTTCCTCCGAGTTTGTAATAATAATTTAGTAACAAATTACGCCATCTGTGGATTTGAGCTGTCCATTCCAAAAGCGGACAGTATGCTTGTTATCATTACAATAGATAATCCGGCTAAAACCAATTTTGAAACAGGTTCCGGGTCCAGTATTGCGGCAAGCACTACCCCAACAAGAAGAATAGATAGACCTAACTTGATTATAACATCAAAGACTTTTTCCCAATTAATTTCTTTTTTCTTTTCAGTCTCAGGAGCGGTAACGGGAACTGTTTTCGGATCTGGCTGCCGTTTCCGTTTTTTATTTCTTGAATAATAAAAAATCATTCCCGGAGTAGCATACTGTTTTGCCACTATTTCCTTATCAGCACTTATTGGCAGGACTCTGTCGGGATACGCGAAACCCAGATGCCAGTTGCCTTTGTAACTGGCTTTTGCTCCCAGGAGGTATCGTCCTACCTGTGCAAGACCTGCTGCATGGGCACCGGTATAATACGGTTTAATTTCATAGATAGCTTTTGTCCCGACGCTTACCAGGTCGGCATACCCCATTCCTCCGCCGGCGCCGCTCCCGGGTATTGGGTATTCACGAGCCCCCGTAGGGTCGAGCTTGGTAATATAATCTGCCTGGATAGCTTCATGTCCCGGGCTCGATCTTCGATTTGTTCCATGAAGAGGCGCGGGTATTTTTCGTTGAATAATGCTGCGGTTTAAATAACGGCTCTTTCCTTTTTGTTGAACAACATGGGTTAATTCATGGGCAAGCAGCTTCTTCCCTTCCCTGGTTCCCGGTTGATATTCTCCCTTTGCGAAATAAATATCTCTACCCGTGGTGAAAGCTCTGGCGTTTATGGAACGGGCCAGCCTGTCGGCTTTTGAATTTGTATGAAGGCGGATATCTTTGAAGTTCCGGTTAAACCGTGCTTCATAATATCTCCGCTCCGGTTTTTCTAAGGACCGGCCGCTGCCTTTCATGCTCATAATGCCGGACTCAAGCGCTGGTCCGGCAACCTCTGTATTGCCGGATATATTTTTAGCCTGGATTTTGATTGCGTTGCTCTTCTTTTGTACTGTGGCTTCAGGCATTGATACGATCTGTTCGGCAACGTGGTCGGCTTCTTTCTCATGAGGAGAATTTGTGCTTTCCGTTGTCCCGGTTAAGATACCTTCGCCGGCCATTTTCATTGAAATAAGTGACTCAATAGCCGATTTGGCTTCTTTTGCCTGTATGGAGCTTGTTTTCTGTATAAGTTCGGGTTGTAATATTTCATTTCTGATCAAATGTTCAACGGCCCGGTTTCCCGCAGTTCTTTGAAGATCCATGATGAAGTTGTGTGTAGGATCGGCATTTCTTGAATGTGTCCTTGATTGTTTTGGGGAAGCTTTTTTGCGGCGAATGTTTTTTATTATTGCATGTTTATTGTTAATCATCTTTCACGCTCCATATCCGGCAGTTATTTTTTTTAATTATGGGCAGTGCTTAAGTCTTTAAGAAAGTTCAATTAATCTATTCTACACTTCGAATGTGCATTATCTCAAACAACCACTTTTTTGTAAACAATTTTTTTGTTAATTTTTCGTTTTTTTAGAACAATTTTTTAAGCTCTTTTGTCTCAGCGAGATCAAAAGCGGTTTTATCACTGTATTTCCCGCAATTACTACCGGTGGTAAGTAAAGGGTCCGCGCCCCGTTCAAGGAGCAGCTTTACTACGTCCTCCCTGTTCTGCTTTTGGCGTAATATTGCCAGGTGCAGCGGTGTATATCCCACGGTGCTTGCGGCATTGACAGCCGCGCCATGATCGAGGAGGGCGGTAATGAGTTGAATAATTTTTTTGTGATTATAACTGACTGCCACATGGAGCGCCGTATACCCGTTCATGGTAGCGGCGTTAATATCGCAGCCCTGGGCTGTGAGCTGCGGGATTACGGCAGGGTCTCCCTTGCTGGTACAGGCAAAATGCAGCGGTAAAATGGTATCGTTGAACATTTTGAGAATAGTAATGTTCATGCTTTGTAACCGTTCCAGCAGGGACTGGGTCATTTCCATTGGTAATGGGAAGGTGTAATTCTCTAAAAAGTCTTTTACCAGTTCGCTTTTCCCGAAATAGATTACCCGGATGAGAGTAAATATATCTATGGACGCTCCTGCTTCAATAAGCATTTCCGTGATAATTTTATTATCGGCCTGTTCTTCTTTATTCTTGCAGGGGACCAGGGAGGCCAGGTGCAACGGAGTGATTTTTTCTTGTACTGTTTTATTATAATATATTTTTTTATTTATTTCAACACCACTCTCCAGGTATACCTCAACAAGTGCTGCGTCATGAGACTGTATGCATTCACCCAGCCCCTCTTCTTCCACTGTTGGAACTCTATACAATACAAGGTTTTTGGGTATCCATATACTGAAGAACACGATCGGGAATGCCAGTAATAAGATCCAGATTAGAAACAGTCCCTTACTAAAACTTGAAGTAAACAGAATAACCGTTAACACCAATACAATAAAGGCGTAAGCCGAGCACAAGGCCGGTAAAAAATCAAGAGAGGAATCTCTTGATTTTATTACCAGTTTGGGGAAGAACCGTAATTTTCTTGAGGTATCCTCGAGAATTTTTTTAGCCCTTTTAGCCTGGGATTCATATACATAGAGGTGCGCGGTTCCGCTGCCGCCCGGATTGGTCTCCAGCGGATCTATTTCCGGGTTTTCAATAAACGCGTCAATGTTCTTCCGCAGCAGGATATCTCGTTTTTTTTTGGCTTTTCTGAACCGGCCTTTGAATATAACAGTAATGTTTTTTTTCATGAAAACCTGCCGCGATATTTTTTGAGCAGTGTTGTAAGCTCTTCCGTATCGGCCAGGTCAAGAGCGGTTTTATTCCGGTGTTTACCGCAATTGCTGTTGGTCGCGGCCTGGGGATTTGCGCTGTTTTCCAGGAGCACTGTTACCACTTCATTCCTGTTCTGTTTTTGCCGCAGCAGGGCCAGGTGCAGCGGCGTGTATCCCACATCACTTGCAGCATTGATATTTGCACCGGCATTGATACAGGCCTGTATCATGGCAATGGTATTTTTGTGGTTGTAACTAACTGCCACATGGAGCGCGGTATACCCGTTTGGGGTTGGCTCCGTAATATCGCACCCGTGTTTTACCAGGAGCGGGATTATTTGAGGATCACCTCTGGGTGTGCAGGCATATAGTAACGGAAGAATAGTATATTCAAACATGGATTTTATTGAAACATTCATGTTCCGCAGCATTTCCGTTGCTGAGTTGGTTTGATGTATTGAATCAGCTTTGGTGTGATTTAAAAAAAGCTTAAGGATATCGATTTTGCCGTGATATATGGCGGCAATGACAGCCAGGGGATGTATGCGGGCTCCTGCGTCAATAAATAGTCTCGCCATTTCTGTATTGTTTTTTCGTTCTGTTTGGGTTTTGCCGGGTAAAGTGAAAATCAGCTCCAATGGCTGAATGCGGCCGAAATTATTTGAGGAGAGAGTCAGGGAATGAATTGTTTTATTTTTGCTTAAAAAAAGTTTAATAAGATCTGTTTTATGGTGATATAGAGCAGCAGCAACTACTTCTTCGTTTATGATAGCGCCGGCATCAATAAGAAGTTCCGCGATTGCTAAATTGTCCTTTCGTTCCGCTTTATTCGCGCAGCGAGTCCGGGCAGCCTCACGCAAGGGTGAAAAATTTTTATCTGCTTTTGTATCTTCAAGGCATTCCCTTACCAGGTCTATGTCGTGATATTCAATGCCGTCTCTTATGGTATGTCTCTGTTCCTTACGGAGAATAATCTTTTTAATCTTGTTATTTCTTCGGAGCCAGATAAAAGATATGTATGCGCAATATGCTGCCAATAACCACAGGGCCGGTTGAAACAGACTGTTTATTATCGCGATATACATGCCGGCAAAGAATACAGTGCTAAAAAATGCGACATGTCCGGAAAAGTGACCGGAGTATGAGTATCCTTTCGCTTCCAGTTCCCGCCTGGTATAAATCCGTTGTTTTCTTTGAAGCCGGGCGAGTGTTCTTTCCGCCTGTTGTTCATTGGGCTGATATACATATAAATGGACCCGGTGGCCGCTGTTAAGCTGTGTATCCATGGCATCGATAGACGGGTTTTCCAGGAACGCTTCTATGTTATTGCGCTTTAATGCTTTAAGAATCTTTTGGGCTTCTTGAAAAGAGCCTTTAAAAATAACTGATATTTCCTGTTTCCCGGTCATAGGATACCTTGTATTCCTGTTGGCCCTTTTCTTCAAGTATTATTTTTTTAATATTTTGTTTGATTTTTTTCTTTTGTGATGATATTATTAATATGGAGGTATGAGAATGAATTGTTGTGAAGAATTAGGTGTTGTGCTTTCGAGCGGATCTTCAAACTATGTCCTGAGCTTGATGCGGCTATTTGGGGAAAAAGGCCATGAGGGTATTCAATTGGTTGAAATCGTTGAAAAAGGGCATGAAAATACATGTTCCAACTGCTTTTCTATTGTCATTAATGAAGTTGAATATGGTTTTTGCAGCAACCCGGCAATAATTAACAGGGCAAAAAAAGTCCAGGGAGGCCTGGGGATATCATCCATGGTCTTTGAACTGGAAGAAGCGGTTGTTAGTTTTATGCGCGCTAAACATAATATTGACATTAACCAACTATTGCAAAAGAACGAAGAATGTGATTGTGAAATTGAGTACCTGCTTAATGAAGTGGAAGAGTCGGTTGTAAAAAAGGAATTGCAGGCTAAATGCCGTATAAATGTTACGGAGCATATGTGCAGAATTAAAAAGCCGGGAAGCTGCGCTGCAAAATGCAGCTTTTTTCACCGGCTCGATAATGATCTGTTTTGCTCAAAAAAACAGGTCGTTTTAAAGTTTCATTTTTCAGAAAAAAAGGAAAAGACAAATACTGTTATCCTTTTTTAAGGGGCATACAATACTTGTATTATGCCTCCATTCTTCATGGGGTTGTCCTCCGTGTAATTCTATTCGCCTGTAACTCATCCCGGGAAATAACTCCAGGTTACTGTTGTTTATTCCATACATCACGCTTATTTACGAAAATACTGTTGTTCATTGCTCTTCACGTAGCGTTCATTCCCATTGTATTGACGGCATGAGAAAATTTGCGTATATTTCAGGTACGGGGTTTGAAGAATTACAAAAGGAGCATTCTTAATGCTGAAAAATAAAAATAAAGAATTCACGGAAAATTACACCAAATACTATCCTCTGATATTTGGTTTTATTTATAAAAAATTATTCGATTTTGATATTGCCAATGATCTGGTCCAGGAAGTTTTTATCAATTTTTTTTCTAATATGGAAAAAGTTAATAATCCAAAATACTGGTTATTCGGCACCGCTCAAAACCTGTTATGCCATCATTACCGGAAAGAAAAAAAGACGGTATATGATACGCCTATATCGGAAGAAAGCGGTTATTCAGACCGGAGCTTTAACAATGAATCTCAAGAAACCAGGTTTATTCTCGATGAAGCAATAGATGCCATAAGCGGCTCTGAAAATAGAGATCTTTTTAATCTTGTAGCGGTTCATGAGTATACTTATGAAAAAGCCGGTAAACAATTAGGGCTTAGCCTGAGACAGGTGAAATACCGGTACAATCTTATAATAAGAGACCTGCTTCATTTTTTGAGGAAAAAGGAAATTCGAACGATTAATGATATCCTATAAACAGGAAACGGTCCCGGGAACCTGGAAATTAATTTTTGAGTTGCAATTCTTGAGCAAATTTAGTAAATTGTACTTAACAAGAATAGAGGGGTTAACGGTGGAATTTGTAGATATCAAAACAGATATCGCGTTTAAAAAGGTGTTCGGAAATGAGAATAAAAGAGAGATCCTCATATCTTTCCTGAATTCCGTACTGGGACTGGATGGCGTACACGAGATTAAAACTATAACCATTCTTAATCCTTACCAGGCCCCGAAACTCGAGGGGCTAAAAGAGACCATTCTTGACATTCGTGCCGTGGATAAAAGAGGCGTAACATTTATTGTGGAAATG
>JAAENB010000340.1 GCA_024224995.1 bacterium
CAAGGAGCTTGTTTTTAAAAGCCCCCTCTTTAATCTGGCGCCCTTTTTGGTATGATCTCAGAGCTCTTATAAAGAGCTCTGAGAAGTTTTCACTTTCGAAGCGTTCTTTTGCGGCAAGGAGCTTGTTTTGAAAAGCCCCTCTTTGACCTGGCGCCCTTTTTTGGTGTGATCTCAGAGCTCTTTATAAGAGCTCTGAGATCACACCTAATAAAAAAACGGGAAGCGGTTGCGGAGCTCAAGGAAGAGGTTTTGCAGGTTTATTGTTCCCGGATCTTTTGCCAGTTCCGACACAATTGCCGTATGTTGGAGCTCATTTCCTTCTACTTTCTTTTTTTCGGGGTAGTATTGTATGACGCTGTAAAAGAGTTTCGCCTCATAGAGTTTTTCTTCTGTTTTTGCTGCGTCCGTGGTTCGGTTATTTTTGATCCCTTCTATTTCATAGAGCATTGCCAGGTAATAGACAAACGCGGTAAATTCTTCCGCCTTTGCCAGGGTTTTTGTGTATTCTTCTTTAGAATTGGCCGCTTTAAACTGCTCCAGCTGCTTGAAAAGGGCTCCTGTTTTTTTGATATGCCGCTCATAGTCAATGGAGAGGGGGGCTGAGACTACTGCCGAATGAAAGGGCAAGAGCTGGGGTGTGGTAAAATCGAATTTTTTGAGCCATTGTATCCGCCGGTTCGCGGTTATTACTATGACTTTGTTGTAATATTCCCCTGCTTTTTCTATATCCTGCTTGCTTACCTCTTCAAAGCTGCGGTTAAAAAAGGATTCCAGGTAATCACAAAAATATTTCTGTATATCTTTTGATACTACCTGCTTTTGTATATGAGGTTTCTTCTTTATAATAGCATTTTTTATGGCCTGTTCCACCTTCCTGGAAAGCGCGGGCTTGTTCTTATCCAGCTCCTTCTTTAAATTGGACTTTTTATAAAAATCCTCTATTCCGCTCCAGGGAATGGGCTTTTTGCGCAGATCCTTTGAGATAGAGACATAGTCATCGGTGCTTGCTGTTTTTGTACAGGCTATGGTACATACTACTACGGGGATTAGCAATACAGTGATAAATAGATTTCTATATTTTGGGCAATTCATGTGGTTCTCCTCTATTATATGGTCTTTATCCTGCAACGTTACCAATAGTAAGGGTGATAAAAATTTATGTAAATCCTTTTTTGCTGCGGATTATCAGCGTAATTTTTGAGTTGCAATTCTTGAGCAAATTTAGTAAATTGTACTTAACAAGAATAGAGGGGTTAACGGTGGAATTTGTAGGCATCAAAACAGATATCGCGTTTAAAAAGGTGTTCGGAAATGAGAATAAAAGAGAGATCCTCATATCTTTCCTGAATTCCGTGCTGGGACTGGATGGCGTACACGAGATTAAAACTATAACCATTCTTAATCCTTACCAGGCCCCGAAACTCGAGGGGCTAAAAGAGACCATTCTTGACATTCGTGCCGTGGATAAAAGAGGCGTAACATTTATTGTGGAAATG
>JAAENB010000341.1 GCA_024224995.1 bacterium
AAGACCACTCCGACACGAATAGTATACGTAAATGGTTATTCTAAAGGAACGTCTATAGCTATTGACCCAAATTCTCCAATTCCTGAAGGATGGGTAAAGACCACTCCGACACGAATAGTATACGTAGATGGTTATTCTAAAGGAACGTCTATAGCTATTGACCCAAATTCTCCAATTCCTGAAGGATGGGTAAAGACCACTCCGACACGAATAGTATACGTAGAAGGTTATTCTAAGGGAACGTCTATAGCTATTGACCCCAATTCTCCAATTCCAAAAGGATGGGTAAAGACCACTCCGACACGAATAGTATACGTAAATGGTTATTCTAAAGGAACGTCTATAGCTATTGACCCAAATTCTCCAATTCCTGAAGGATGGGTAAGGACCAGTCCAACACGAATAGTATACGTGGATGGCTATTCTAAAGGAACGTCTATAGCTATATTTTCGAACAACGTTGCCTGGGTAGAGGACTGGACAATGGGATTTAGAGGCCGCCACGATTGGGTAGGTTTTCAGACGCAGCAAACATTAGACATGTCAACCGATGAACTCTTAACCACAAGCAAACACTATATGGAGAATCTGGATGATTTGAGCGGTTTGGCAACTCTGGAAAATAATACTCTTGAAATTAAAAGTGGTCCCTATAAACACGGCGAATATGTTGAAAACAATCGGATTTATTTCGATGAAGGAATTGCTGTTTCAACCATTCCCGGTGTGGAAAAGCGTTTTCTTGAAATTAAGTGGCAAACCGATAGTCCCATGGGATTATCTTCCTTTAATCCGGGAAGTGGGGCCGACTGTCATATTTATTTGTGGTGGGCCAGCGGTAAACAAGAAAATATTATTATTGATATCGATCACTCAGTAATAGGAGGTTTGACAGGGCCGAATATGCCTTCAATTAATTTGCAATACGAAGATATACTGTTTCAGCCGGGGCAGATGGTGGTTATGGATTTGGCTGAACTAAATGAGAATTGGGCGTCTGACGCTGTTGTCAAATTGGGTTTTGGAATCAGCTTCTATTCTATATCGGGAGGCTCATCAAGTGAGGATTATTACAGCTTAAACGGATATGGAGACGGATGCGGGCTGCCGGATGAATATAATGCTGATCCAAATTGCATTTATTACCGGGATTTTGACGGCGTGGTATGTTCTTTGATAGACAATTTAAACGCGGCATTATCGGTTTCGCATATACGGTTATACAATGAAGGTGATCAAAATCCCGACGATTTTGAACCTGAAGATTTTGAACCTGTTGATTAATTGTAACACAAACCCGGCCTCGGAACTTCCGAAGCCGGGTTTTTTATTCCCGGTGAAAAAGAATCAATGGAACGAAAAAAATGAGGATCAAAAAACTTCAACACCTTCTAAAACAACAGTAAAAACAGAACCCTTACCTATCTCACTTGAAACGCTGATTGTACCATTCATCATCTCAACAAGATTTTTACTAATTGCCAGTCCCATTCCGGTGCCTTCATATTTTCTCGTTGACCGCCCGTCTACCTGTTTAAAATAATCAAATATTGATTCATATTCGTCTGCGGGGATACCAATACCGCTGTCTTCAATGGAAATTGCCAGGTCTGTTTTGTTGTCTTCTCCCGTTGCCGGTGATGCGGAGACGGATATTTTTACATGGCCGTGTTCGGTGAATTTTACGGCATTGCCTACAATATTATATAACGCCTGCCTGAGCCTTCGTTTATCCAGGAATATGACCCGGGGAAGGTTTTTATCAATATCCATTATAAATTCAAGGTTTTTTCCCGTTATTTTTGTTTTAAAAAAGTTTTCGCATTTAAAAAAGAACTCTTCAAGATTTATTTCCTGGCAGTTGATTTCCATTTTTCCGGCTTCGATCTTTGATAAGTCAAGAATATCATTAATTAATGCAAGCAGCTTTTTGCTATCCGTTATTATGGATTTAAAATCGTTTTTAAGTTCGTCATTTTGGCCCAGTGATAAATTAAAATCACTTAACCCGATTATACTGTTAAGAGGCGTTCTTATTTCATGACTCATATTTGCCAGGAATTCGCTTTTTGTGCGGTTTGCCAGTTCTTCTTTAATTTTAGCCTTTTTAAATTCCGTAATATCACGTCCTTCAAGGAGCAGCATTACAACACCCCCATGATCATCCTTCACGGGTTTCAGAGAAAAATCGATGTAAAATATATTTCCTTCCGGATCGGGGTACGTGGTTTCAAACCGGACCGTTTCACCCTTCCCGGTATTCCGGACGGCGCTTTCCAGTTTTTCCTGTTCCTCTTTTGAAAGAGTCCACCATGGGCTTGTCTGGAATTGCCTGCCCGTAATATCGGACTCCCGGGTTCCGGTAAATCGGAGGGCGGTATCATTTATTTCAATAATTGATCCGTCAAGTGCCAATAAGCCGGTAAACTGGAAAGAATTGTTAAAGGTTGAGCGAAATTTTTGTTCACTTATGAGCAAGTCATTGTATGTCCTTTCTGCCTTATCTTTCAACATATTGATGCGATCCGCCAGGCCAAGAGATACGAGCAGCATAAACCCGGTAAAACCATACAGGACAGCTTCTTCGGTAAAGACATTGCTGCCCAGGACACCCATCCTTAAAAGTGCGATTATGGAAAAACCTCCCATCATGCAAAGGCATGCCAGTATGTAATAGCGGGCCTGGCGGTATCCTTTTAGCCAAAAGAAAAAACTGATAATAGTTAATTCCAGGGAAATAAATAAAATAAAATATATTACTATTGTTACAATATATTTATAAGTAATAAAAGGAATCATTACGAGAAGGAGGCTCCACATAATTATCTGTATATTAAAGAACCTGGAGAGCGCCGCTAATTTGGCTTCTGCTATTAAAAATACCGTGGTAAATTTTAATATAGATAAACCTAAGAGTACAGCAAAAAGCGGGGTCGTGTAATAGTGCCATCGCGGTATATCGATCCAGAAATAGTACGCGGCAATACCATTATAGGAGCTATAGAAAAACAACATAAATAGAGTTATTAGAATATAGTATATATAATTGGAATCCCGCAATGAAAGAAATAAAAAAAGATTGTATCCCAGCATAATGAGCAGAATGCCGTAAAATATACCCATGGTGATATTTTTTCTGAAGCTGTGCCCGTAAAATGCTGCTATAGACTGGATAGTCAGTGAGATGGTCATGGAGGCTTCGTTCTTAAAACGCATATAGAAGATTTTTTCGCTTTTGTCCGGAAGGAAGAGATTGAATATAAAACAGTGATGCCCGAAATCCCGGGTTTTTACATGTTTTAAAATCCCGGTTTTTACGGCATCAAATCCGCGGCCGTGGGGAGCAGGTTTGTAAATATCTATATAATGAAAATTGGAGAATTTCTCTTCCAGCAGCCATCTTTTTGTCTCACCTGATTCATTCCTGATACAAAAACGGACCCAATAGGTTGAATCCGTAAATCCGAAATTTGCTACTTTTTTTTCGCTTCGAACAAAGGGGCCGGTAAACCCGGGAGCGCTTACATCGTCAATAGTCAATTTCCCGGACCTGTCCTCAAAAATTTCCATGGAGAGGCCGGGGTAATAAGTCATTTTTTCGTCGGTGAGGACAATAGGGTCCAGCGCAAGCGCAAATTTTTGCAGACCCGGGATAAGAAGAAATGCAGATAAAATATAGATGAGTACGCGCAGCTTCATTCTTATTTATAAGCGAAAATATAAGAAAAGGCAAGCTTTTTTTGAAGAAGAGAAAACATGATGATCGATTTTTTTTAACCGGTGAAAAGTCAATAGGCCGGGAATAAACACGACTGGGAAGTCCCATAAACAAAGCACGGATCACTACCCAGTTGATATTTAAACACAAGTGTTTCTCCTTTTCCCAGGTTCTCCTGTCCTTTCAGGCTTAGAGGGGAGGTGAGACCCGATTCATAAGGAGCAACAATATTTTCACCAAAAACCCGGATCTCGGTAAAAAGCATTAACCGGTTTGTCCGTGGCGGATCATCGGCAAGTGTAACAGATCCGGCAGGCAAAAAAGGAGGAGATCCTTCATTGGCGCCGGGTATTCGGCAGTTCTTATCGAGAACAAAGATATCTCCCAGCCGCTTCCGCACGGAGTCTTTTTCTTCTTCGGGTAAATTTCCACGCATGCGAAGGTATTCTTTGTTTGAGTCCACAGCCTGCAGGGAGATAGAAACTTCTTCAGGAACAAGAATACCTTCTTTGACCAGTTGTTCCGCCAGGTTCCCGGTAATACTGACCTGGGGCTCCCGTCTTAATACCTGTGCCATTGTTTCAGTAACAACAATATGGACCGGGTCATCTTCGGGATGGCGGTATTGGCTCGCGTCACAGCAATAACTTCCGGCGATAAATTCAGAAACATCAAGAACCCGGCAGATATTCTCAGCTGAATCAAGGGAAACCTGGTGAATATCAATGAGAGAAACTTTCAAAAGTTTTGGATCATAAAGGTGCAGCAGGGGCACAACAATAGTTCCAAAAGGACCGCAGCCCGCGTAAAGAAGATGGACCGGTCTTTGGCTAAACCGGTCAAGAGCTAAATCCACAGCCTCTTTTACTCCGCGCAGAAATTTTGCAGTGCGCATGAAATCATCAAGAGTAATAGCCGCGAAGTCGGGTGAAATAGCCAAACCGGAGTCAAGCCACTTTTCATCGGAAACAACTTTTTCTCCTGATGTGCCTTTAACCGGGGAGATAGAGGTGAATATATCTCTCAGTTCCGCAACGGCACCATGAAGTATATAGATCTCACTTTCTTTGTTTAAAATATTTTTTACGGCCTCACGCGTCCTGGCTTTCATTATGTGCTCCTGAAAAAGTATCCCCGGGATTAATATTAAATGCCAGGGCCAGTCGTTCACCGGTAAAGAGCCCGGCATCGGTATAGATAATATCAATAGTAAGCGCTATCCCGTCGGCGCAAAGAATAGAAAGGCCATTTTTCGTAGAAACAACAGAACCCGGCTTTGATCCGGGAGGAGCTTCTTCCGGATTGAGCGATACCTGGAGAATACGAAGATGAGCTCCCCTGAAAAAAGTATTGGCTCCGCCGTACGCTGGGTTGCTTGCCTGTACCAGCGCCGCAATAGAATCAGCAGGTTGAGATTTCCAATCTACCAGGAGATCTTCATACGCCGGCCTGGACAGGTATTTATCCGCCTGTTCATCCTGTTCTTGAAAGGGTGGAGTGCCTTTTGAAAATTTTTCCATCATTGTTGAAGCGGCCTCCCGCGCGGCAAATGAGAGCCGTTCCAGGTGAAGCCCGTATGTTTCATAGGGTAATATTTGCATCTTTTCCATATGGGCAATGGGGCCGCTGTCCAGGCCCGAGTCCATCCGGTGTACTGTTATGCCGCCGAACGGCTCCCGGTTCCGGATCTGCCAGAAAACAGGGTCAATTCCACGGTACGCGGGAAGCAGACCGGTATGGAAATTATAAAATCCCTGGGATGGCATAGAGAGTATTGTCTCCGGGATCTTGTACGGAAATCCCAGGACGAAAACAACATCCGGCATCATCATATCAAGCCATGATTCAAGTGATTCTTTGATAATGTTTTTATCGCTAGTATCATTTTCAATTATGGAGAGTGGAATAAACGCCTGGTTTGCCATTGCTTTGAGAGGGGACGTGAACCCCTCTTTGTGGGGAGCGCCCAATCCCGCAAGGCTGCCCGTGCTGTTCAGTAATTCAATGGCTGGATAGGCAAAAGGGTGACTGCATAAAACTCCTGTTTTCATGTAAAACCTTCCTGGGATAGTATGGGCAATTTTTTCCTGTACTGCCCCGGAGAGAGCTCCTGTTTGGGATGCTCTCTCCGGGCTGTAGTATTCCGCGCTTAATTACGGGGTGGATATAGTCCTACAGTACATATAGAATGAGTCAGAGCCAGGAAAGGAGACATGTTCTCGTGAGCCATGTTGCTGCCTGTGCTGGAAATTGCAACCGAATCAACAGTTGTGGTAACATCAACGGTAACAGGAGACATATCCACGGCAACATTTACAAGTCCCGTATGCATTGTATTATTTTCAGTGCCGATGCTGTCGGCATAGATCTCGTTGTCTGAATTTGAACCCCAGACCCTGTTCACGGGCTCTGTTTCTCCGGCAGCGTCATTGTTGCAATAAACCGTAGCATTGGCATTGGGGGTTCCACTGAACGTTCCTGTTGAACTCGCGTGGGCAGTTGCTGTATGCGTGTGCCCGGGCATAGTCGATTGGGTAAGTACAACAGTTTCATAGCCTCCCGCCTGGCCTATAGCCCTGGCAGAAAGTCCCGGCCCTGTTCCCTGGCCTATGGCTGCCCGTCCGCTAAGATTGGGAACCGCGAAATTGGTTCTTCCGTCACCGCCGTATATTGTGCCCAGAAGAGAAAAAAGAGCCGAATATTGAGTTACAGACAAAAGTTGTCCCTGGCACAAGGCCCAGCTCCTGGGAGCAAAGTTGCATCCGAATAATGAAATTTCTGACATAAAAGGTTCTGACATAAAATTCTCCTTTCGTAAATATTTTTAAAATTTTTTACCGGGCTTATGCCCAGGGATCAGAGGTATTTTTTTCATAAATAAACTCCGGGGAGCTGTCCAGCTTATATTTGAAGTCCAGAACATCACCCGGCTTGATATTATCATTCAGTCCTATTGTATAGGGATGGGTAATCCCTGATTCATAGAACTCAAGTTTATTATTATTAAATATATCGATTTCAGTAAAAAGCATTAAAGGGAGACCATGCTTTAAATCACCGGGCATGGTTAGTGCTGCAGCTTGAAGAAAAGGAACTGTTCCTTCTTGTACTTCAAGTTTGTGGCAGTCTTTGTCAAGAACAAAGATCTCGCCCAGAAATTGCCTCGCTTTTTCTTTTCCCTCTCCTTTACCATTTATATTAAATTCGATATCTGCGTCAACACTGTAAAACAAAACCCGGACCTTCTCCGGTATAAGAGTTCCCCCTTCGACCAGCTGCGCTGCCATATTCCTGCTGATACTTACCTGGGGCTCACGCTGCAGCGCGTGCCGCATTGTTTCCTGTACAACAATATGAACAGGGTCATCAGCAGGATGGCGGTAAAGGGCCGCGTCTTCCTGGATAATGCCGCCGAGAAAGTCGTTGAATCCAAGGGCATCACAAACGTTCCGTATGGAGTCCAGGGACCTGGGATGAACTTCCAGCATGGTAAGCTTAAGCTGTTCAGGTTTATATAAGGTCAGAAGCGGCAGAACAAGCGTTCCATATGGTCCGCAGCCCGCGTAGATGATATGAACCCTGCTTCCCTGAAAGCGTTCAAGCGAACTGTCTATTGCTTCTTTTAGACCCCTGAGATATTTGGCTGTCCGCAAAATATCCCGCAGGTTTAAGGCCGCGTATTCAGGGGAAATGGCAAGCCCCGAAGGAAGTAAAATATTGTCTTCTTTTGGCTGCTTGCTCTCTTCACCTCTCACAGGGGAAATTTCCATGAATACTTTATTTACCTGTATTAATGACTGTGTCAGGGTGTCCAGGTCATTATCTTTGTTGAGTATTTCAGCAATTGCCCGGGACATCCTTTTTTGCAGCAATTGCTCTGTATTTACCTGGTTCATTGTTTGCTCCTGTAAAAGATATTATTTAGTTACGGGACGGAAAGGTTCCCTGAAGAGATATACAGCAATTCATAACCAGGTAAGGAAGCATGTTCTCATGAGTATGCCCCCCGCCGGCGCTGTCAATATTGACCGAATCAATAGTTGTATTGATAGTGGGGGAAACAGGGCTCATGTCCACAGTAACATTAACGAGTCCGGCATGCATTGTATTATTTTCACTGCCAATCTCATCGGCGTAAATCTCAGCATCGGAGTTGGAACCCCATACCCTGAGCGAGGCCCCGGTTTCCCCGGAATTGTTACTATTACAACTCACCACGGTATTGGTGTTCGGTGTACCCTGGAGTGGTCCTCCTGTAGAGCTTGCATGAATAGCAGCCTCGTGGTTATGCGCAGGAAGAGTATAATTATTAAGATAAGAATATTCACTTCCGCCATATTGCCCAATCATCCGGTTAGAAAGCCCGGGGCCCTGTCCGGTACCTATAGGCATGCGGCCTCTGAGATCGGGAAGCCCGAATGTAGTTCTGCCGTCACCACCGAATCCAGTGCCCAGAAGAGAAAAAAGCGCTGTATTCTCGCCTACCTGCATGATCTGCCCATCGCACGATGCCCACTCCCAGGGAGCGTAGTAGCATCCGAATTGTTTGATTTGTGAGACATAAGGTTCTCCCATAAATCCTCCTTTATAAATTTTTATTTATTTATAAGCACGCACCGCGCTTAATCAAGTATCTTAAACGTTCCTTTGTCGCCATCCGTATCATCTTCATAGGCTATCAATGCTTTCCCCCCGGACAGGCATGTTGCTGAGGGAGTCTTTGTCACATTAGTACCTGAAAATACAGTTTCTGTTTTCACCAGGCTTCCCGATGAACTTATGATAACATAACTGCCGTAATCGGAAGAAGTCCCGTCTCTATAGGCAATCAACACATTACCGCTTTTGAGAGTTGTAGCTGATACATCACTGACATCTCCCCCGGAATCAAACTGTGTGGGAGATACTACCACTTCCCCTGATGTATTATAGACTGTAATTTCTCCAATATCAGAAGCGTTAGTGTCATTTTCATAAGCTATCATCATATTACCGTTTTGCAGAGGTGTAAGGGAAGGATTCTGAACTATGTTATCACCAGAAAAGGAAGTTTCACCCACAACGGAATTTCCTGATGAATCAAGGATCACGAATTTACCTTTGCTTCCATCATCATCATCCTGAAACGCGATCATCACATAGCCGTTTGAAAAAGTTGCCGCTGAAATTTGTTCAATTCCGCTGCTGTTTGTGCCGCTGTCAAATCGAGTTGGGCTCTTCACAATGCCTCCGCTTGCGTTATAAATAACAAAATATCCCGGGTCTCCGGTTGTGTCGTTATCTTCGTACGCGATTAGAACATTGCCGTTTTGCAGCGCAGCGGCAGAGAGATACCGGATACCCTGGCCGGCGGAAAATTCGGTCTCGCTTACTGCGGCAGTTCCCGAAGAGTCGACCATGACAAATTTACCTTTATTGCTGTCGCCCGCATCATTGTACGCGATCAGCACATTGCCGCCAGAAAGTTGTACGGCAGTTGAATAGCCAATATCACTTGCTTCAAATTGAGTCTCTGTTTTTACCACTGTACCGGAAGCGTCATAGATCACGAATTTCCCGCAATTATTCTGATTGTCTTCGTACGCGATTAAAACATTTCCGTTAGACAGTGCCACTGCGGCGGGTTTTTCTATACCACTGGTGGGGTAATCAGCGAATTCAACTTCCGAACCCAGGATATACTGCAGGGCCGTTCCCTGTGACAGGGTGGTGTAGATTGCCTTTAGTTCTGCCTCGTCCCTTACGAGCACCGCAAAGTAGTATACAGTCGCACTGGTAAGACCGGTTACGGGAATGGTGTTTATATCGGTAGTCCAGTCCTGCAATACCGTTCTTCCCCCACCCGTTGTTTCAGCATCCGCTGCAGTGCTGATGTTATCGGAAGTGGAGTATACCACTTTGTATTCCAGAAGCCCGTCCGCTGTCGCGGTATCGCTTGCCTTAGTCCAATTAAGGGTCATGGATGTTGTAGTCACATTAGTTGCGGTAACAGTCCCGGTTGTGGGAGCCGTATTGTCATTGCCTCCTCCCTCGTCTTCACCTCCGCATCCGGTAAAAACAAATGCAGTGAAAATAGATAGAAAAAAACATTGAATGAATAAAAAGAACCTGGTGTTTGCTTTTTTGTTAAACATATTCTCCTCTCTGTTTAGAAATTAGTTGTTGGTATTCCAATAATCATCTTTTTTGTATTTTTCTAATAATAACTGCCCAGGATACTATATGGTGCAGTGTTATAGTACTAATAATAAAATTTTTGGCTCCAGTCAATTATTAATGAGAAATTTTATTTTTTTTGTGCGGCTATAAATGGGCAGGGAATGAGCGCGACTTCTGCGGGAATAAGCGCGAACTTAATTTTTTAATAAGAGCAGTAAAAATTATTCCTTCGGGATCATGATCCCGAAACAATAAAAACTTTCGGGATCATGTTTCACGATGACGATCCTCCTTTTTTTGGGTATTTTTCAGGTATCAAACCAGAAGGGGTGTGTCTCTTACTGGAAATTTAAAATACTAATTATAAAAGGAGTAAGTTTTATGAGTCTTGTGAAAAAAAGTATGTTTATGATGATGTTAGCATTGCTTGTTTTTGGTTCTTCAGTTGCCATGGCAGGGGAAATTCGGGTTGATCTACGAAATGACGACGCAGTAAGTGCCGGCGCAATGTGGAAAATTAATATTTATGATAGAGATACTGGCGCGTTTGTTGCCGCTTCATCATGGAAATATGATGGTGAGATCGTTGATTTAGACGTTATGATACCCGGACCATACAATTGGGGCTACCGTGTGGAATTAAAGTGTAGAAATATAGAAGGTTACTACACTCCTACACCAAGGGGATTTTATACTCCTCTCTGGGACGGTTTGTTAGACACTGATATGTACTATCAAAAGAGGTAGTAACAGAAGTATCAGTTAACCGGACGCGTTCACGCGTCCGGTTAATATCTCTTTAAAATTAATTTCTTAGCGCTTCAATAACCAGCTCCGTTTGAGCGGAATAAATCTTATCTTTTTTCTCCCATTGCCAATCAGAAAAATTAAACCCTATAGTCCGGTATTTATCTTCACAGCTTCCCCTGATATCATCAGGAACAACCAGGTTTCCTCTACCTTTGAACGACCATCTCATTGCGTCGGAATCAATATTAATGCCATGCAGTTTCCAGAGAGTATATGGAATTTTTGTGCAATAGGTCCACTTTGCTGTTAGGTCGTGGCTTGTGTCCCCAATATTCAATCCTTCCCAGACGGGGCAGAAATAGCGGGTATCCGTATCATAAAACATTTTTTTCCCCAGGTTCATAACAGACTCCCTGGTTTCTTCAGAAGTATTTTTGACGCGCAGCACCACAAATCCTGTTGAATGGGTATAGGAGCCCAGAGTCGCGTAATTCGCATAACCCGGTTTATCCGAGGCAAACTTTCCCTCAGCAGGATAGCCCATAATCGCTCCGGGATCGGAACTTAAAACAGACAGGGACCACTCATCCATCCCTTCGGCAAGCCATTTCTTTTTATCGAATATACCGCCGTGAGACCAGTACCCGTTCACATCGGACGTAATGGTTGGATACTTAACAAGGATAATATCCCCATGTTCCAACTGGCTGCCGTCGAAACCTTCAACCACGGGGTCATCAAAAAAACTATCGCCGCCATCACCAAAAATGCCGCGGCCCCTTTTCGTATGGGCAGGCACGGGCATACGAGCCTTAATAGAATCAATATCCAAAGAGACAGTAAGCTTCTCTGCCAGAACAGTTAATTCATCAAAACGATAATTATCGACCAAAAAATTAGCCAGTTCATAAGCGAATACAAATGTCAGATCATTGACACTTATATCATCTTCGCTAAAACCGGCAAGATCATGAACGGTATCGGCATCAATTGGTAAATCGTTAAATGCCTTTCGAAGCTCATCATGAATTGAATTTTTTGTGTCCGTAAAATCGAGCTCTTGAGCGGTTATTGTACTGTCCAAAACGCTTTCGGCGATTCTAACCGAAATATTCGACAGGCTTAAGATCTCGTTCTTTTTCTCTTCGGAAATTTCTCCCAGGCATTGATGAAAAGCCCGGGCAACCTCTTTTTTCTCCCTGGTGCTTTCATCGGAACTGTTAAAGTCAAAATTCAGTAATTCATCTACACTGTAAGTTTGAACTTTACTGGAAATTTCCAGCTCTTCTTTTTTATCACTGTCAGTAATCTGGCAGTTCATAAAAAAAAACGCACAAATACAAATTAAAAAAATATTTAGTAGTGATTTCATCACTTCCCTCCGTTTTTGTTTGAGACAACAATATGTGAACATAAAAAAATAACCGGACATTTATATTTTTATAGTCATGTGCTGTTCTCAAGTTTAACCAATAACGGCATAAAGGAGTGAAAGGGTAAAAATAGTCAAGATTTTTTTAAAAATAATTTGTGATGATTCAGCTAAAAGATATTCGGGCAGGCTATCTGCCTGCCCGGGTAGAATCTATATTTACAGCGTGGGAGGCGGATTATCATCCAGGTATGGATACCCGTTATTGATAAGGCCGTCACTTGAGTCTGTGTCAATGTTCCAGATGTAATCCGTGCCATTAACATCTTCGTCACTTTTTGTTCATTATTTCCCCCTATAAGAATACTCTCAAGAAACTAAATCCAGAACCGGGGCTTCCTTCATCATAACGAGGGGTTAAAACCCCGGGCTAAAATTGACTCATTTTCAAAAACTTTTGCGCTCCTTCCGGAATCTCCATAACCCTGGCCGGAAACCAGCCAGTAAAGGCGTTGCACTGCAACGTCTCTCAGAACCAAACCTTTGCCCGGAGCATCTTCGCAAAATAGACCCCGGTATCAACACAGTTTCTTCCGTATTTTTCCCGGCCATCCGGTGTCTGAGTGGAGCCGAAGACCCGGGTCCGCACTCTCGTATAATATTATAATATAATATTATTATAAAGCTATGGCAATGCGGGGGAACAGACTCGTCGTCTGCTGGAATGAACGTGAACTATTTTTTTATTTTTTCTTTTATAGCGGCAGCATACAGGGGACTAACAACAAGTTTGGTCTCATCCTCATCGGAGAGGAGTAAGTGGTAGCGCCCGCTGCCAATGTGGGACAGCTTTGTGGCGTAACTGCTGTTAATGATGTGCTGTTTATGGATGCGGATAAAATTATCCGGTAATTGGCTCTCAATTGTTTTAAACTGTATGGATACGGTAATATCCTGGTTCGTGGTATGAAAAATAGTGGTTTTACCCTGAGATGAAAGATACACAATATCTTTACAAAGGAAAAAGTAGTCATTATATTTATCTTTACAGGAAAAGCTTAAGGGGTCATTTTCTGCCTGCGTAATATTATTGATTCTCCGGATGAGCTCCCATGTATTAAACGGTTTTACAATATAGTCATTGGCACCCGATTCAAATCCCCGGCTAATATCTTCTTGCTCCACTTTTGCCGTAAGCATTATTACCGCCAGCTCGCTCAGGGAATATTTATTCCGGATACGGCTGCATACTTCGTATCCCGACATATGGGGCATCATCACGTCCAGGAGTACCAGGTTTATATCATTCTTTCTATCATTATTTTTTTCGATTATATCAAGGGCGTCAATGCCGTTATACGCGTGTTGTATACTGCATTCCTGCCCGGTGAAAAAGTCATTCAGGATTCGAATATTTACCGGGTCATCATCAACCAGCAAAATTGAGGGGTTTCCCTGTATTGTTTCTTCGGGAGCGGCGCTGCTTATTATTGAAGTATTATCACCCTTATTGTTCTCCTGGGGCTGCTTATTTTCATTTTTAATTTCATTCTTCTTTTTCATGGAAAAATCACTGTCAAATGCAAGTGGAACAGTAAAAGTAAAAGCCGATCCCGCGCCCGGTTCCGATTGAACCGTGATTTCTCCGCCGTGGAGATCTACAAGCTTTTTGCTAATAGCCAGTCCCAGGCCCGTTCCGCCATATAAACGGGAAGAGGTTCCGTCTGCCTGTTCAAAAGACTGGAATATTGATTCATGATATTCCTCCGGAATCCCAATTCCCGTATCACTTACGCATACTGCCGCGAAGGCTTTTGATCCCGGTTGAGTTTTATCGGCATGCCTGATAGTTGCTGAAATATGTACGCCCCCGGACACGGTAAATTTAACGGCATTTCCCACAAGGTTATGCATAACCTGCTTTATCCGGTCCTCATCGGCGTAGATATTGGGCATCGTTGGGACAATACTGCTGCTTAATTCAATTGCTTTCCCCTCAGCAATGGGCGCCGATAAGCTGATTACCGTATCGCTTATGGAATTGATATCTACCGGTTTCAGGTTAAGGTTTATTTCATTATTTTTGATCCTGGAAAAATCCTGGATATCATTTACCATTGAAGAAAGCCTGCGTCCGCTTGATGAAATAAGTTCAAGATCACGGAGAGAACCCGCAGATAGAATATCCCGGTTATGCCGTACCAATGAATCGGACAGACCGATAATTCCATGAAGCGGGGTTCGCAGTTCATGAGAGGTATTGGCCAGGAATTCGTTTTTTAAGGCATCAAACTGCTTCAGGTTATTTATCGATTCCTGCTGCGCCGCGTAGTGTTTCTTCTCAACTATTCTCAGCCGGTCTGCCACAGCGTAACTCAGGGCCGTTGCCTGAAAAAGATCCATCATTTGCTGGCCATTCTCGGTGATAAAATTCAATGGAATAATATCCATCCTGTTTAAAAAATAGACCAGGAGTCCCAGGATAACAAAAGAAAATCCCACAATATAAAATCGTGCCGCCCGGTACCCGTTACTGTATTGCTTTATGGCCACGATGACAAATAGAATATATTGTACTATTATTAATATAAAGGAAACAGGAATGATATATACATTGCTTATAAAAAAACTTGCTATAGCAAGCAGCATTAAAATAGCCAGGTACAGGTTAAAAAACCGGTTCATTACAGGTAAGTCTTCTTTTAAATTCAAAAATGTTGTACTAAAAATTATACTCAGCACCACTGCCGTATTACCCCAGAATGACCGGAATTGGGACATAAATGGAACGGCATTGGGCCATACATACTGATTTGCCAGGCCCGTAATGGCTAAATAGTATATGGACGCAGCAATTGTAAGGAGCGTGTAATATAAAAAGTTTTTATCTCTCACGGTTATAAAAAAAAGAAAATTATATATAATTAATAACAGCCTCAGTCCAGATAAAAAACCGAATACAATATATTCAAACTGGTTCGATTGAATCTGCTTATCTTTTGTTATAACCGAAATGGGGAGTAGAGAGGCGCCTTTATCCTTATAATAAAGATAAAGGGTTTTTGTTTCTCCCGGAGAAATATTTAACGGGAAGAGAAAAAACCGGTTTGCCATATACCTGCTTGAAAAGGGCTGCGACTCCCCGGAGAGATGTTTAACCAGGCTGCCTTTTTCATCGGGAATATAAACGTTCAGGGTATGGATCATGGACCTTCTTACCTGTAAGAGCCATTGTTTTCCGTTCAAAGCTTCAACAGTGGGCCTGTTCAGGGTAAAGCGCACCCAGAATGCAGAATTTGTGTATCCCAGGTTGGGAACCTGCGAATTGCTCCGAAAAAATTTATTTGCGTATTCGGGAGAGCGTACCTGCTCAATAGTGAAAGAATTCTCTTTATCTTCAAGGATTTCAAGGGAGGGGCCCAGTATTTGATATTCTTTATCGAGTATCACCGCAGGGGAGGCATATAAGCCCTGGTTTATGAAACAAATAATACCGAAAATGAAAAAGAAACTTCGTTTTATTTTAAAAGATACCATATATCACAAAATAAAACGAAATATACAAATGACAAGTACTTTTTTACCCCCCCCGGCTGCTTAATCTCTTAAAGCCTCAACAACCAGCTCAGTTTGAGCGGAATATATCTTTTCTTTTTTCTCCCATTCCCAACCAAAAAACTTAAACCGAATTGTCCGGTATTTATCTTCACAGCTTCCCCTGATATCATCAGTACCAACCAGGTTTCCTCTTCCTTTTACCGGCCATCTCATAACATCGGAATCAACATCAATGCCATGCAGTTTCCAGATGGTATATACAAGTTTTGTGCAATAGGTCCACTTTGTCGTTAAGTCGTGGCTGGTGTCACCAATATGCAGAGCTTCCCAGGCGGGGCAAAAATAGGGAGTACTCGTATCATAAAACATTTCTTTTCCCAGGTCAAGAACAGAGCCCGTGTTTTCTTCCGAAGTGTTTTTCACGCGCAGCACGGCAAATCCCGTTGAATGAGTATACGAGGCCAGGGGCCCGTAATTGGCATAACCCGGTTTATCCGAGGCATACTTTCCCTCTGAAGGGCTGCCCAGGATCGCGCCGGGATCGGAACTTAAAACGCAGTGGGACCATTCATCCTTGCCATTGGCAATCCATTTATTCTTATCAAACATCCCGCAGTGGGACCAGTAACCGTTCACCCGGGATCTCAGAGTGGGATACCTCACCAGAAGAATATCTCCATGTTCCAATTGGCTGCCGTCGAAACCTTCAATCACGGAGTCATCAAAAAATGTATCGGACCCGTCATTATGCAAGATGCCGCGGCTCATTGTGGTACTGGCGGACGCGGGGATGCGCGCCTTAATAGAATCAATGTCCAGGGTTACGTCAAGCTGCTCCGCAAGAACAGTCAATTCATCAAAAAGATTATTATCAACTAAAAAGTTAGCCAGTTCATAAGCGTACACAATTTTTTGACCATGGATGCTTATATCATCTTCGCTAAAACCGGCAAGATCATGAACAGTCTCGCCGTCAATTTTTAAATCGTTAAACGCG
This sequence comes from bacterium, assembly GCA_024224995.1. The sequence goes on from JAAENB010000341.1 coordinate 16,555, forward strand.
CTCCGAAGTTCTTTATACATTGAATTTTTTGAGTCCGTAAAGTCGAGCTCTTGAGCGGTTATGGCACTCTCCAAAATGCTTTCGGCAAGATTAACCGAAATGTTCGACAGGCTTAAGAGTTTGTTTTTTTCCTCTTCGGAAATTTCCTCCAGGCACTCATGAAAGGCCCGGGCAACCTCTTCTTTTTCCCCGGCGTTTTCATTGGAGCTGTTAAAGTCAAAATTCAGTAATTCATCGACACTGTATGTTTGAACTTTACTGGAAATTTCCAGCTCCTTTTTTTCATCACTGTCAAAAACCTGACAGTTAATAAAAAAAGCTGAAAAAACAAAAATAAAAATAAAAAAAATGTTTTGTGGTGATCTCATCCTTACCCTCCGTTATATATACTCGTTTTAATTTATAGTGTGATTAAAGGAGCCAAAAGGGCGAATTTTTTTCTATTTTTGTTTACAAAAATAAATTATTTTGACTATTTGCCCCCTAAAAGGTTTGGGGGATTATAAAAAATGAGGTATTGTAAATACTTGTTGTATTTTTCGTTAGCTGTTTCGGCAGTATGCCAGGTTCTATTCAGTTATTGCTTATTGTTCAATTGGAAATTGATGACAACGATGTTTGATTTTCCGTACCAGGCGTTTTACGCGACAGACCCGGGGATTACGGTTACGGCAACTCTTGCCGGATTGTCTCTCCTGGTCTTTTCGTTTTATACCTGCTATACTATCTGGCTGATTTATCAAAAAAACCCGATGTGGATTATACTGACTGCTGTAGCCGCTTGTTCACTTGTGCTGGCGGGGATTATATTTTATATCAAAAGCGGTATTCCAATGGTCCTGACCGACTCTTTACGGGGTCTGTTAATCGGGGTCTTTGCTTTTGGGTATAAATATTACCTTGATAAAGATACTGTAACTGCTGCCGCGTAGTAACACGTGAATATTTTAGCGGCGCGTTAGCGCCGCTAATGTATCAACCTGCCTGCAAAAAATAACATTCATTCCAGCCGGTTTTATTGAGCGTAGTAAGCGAGTTTTCCGGCATCCCGGTTTAGCTGTTTTTCCAGGGTAATAATTCTATTATTCATAGACTTAAGAGAAGCAACTTCTTTCTTAAGCGAATCATTCTCCTTTTGAATAGCGGCGATTTTTGAGTCACTATGACGCTTCATTTCTTTTATGGCTTCCACAAGCACAACAGTCATTTTACTATATGCAAGGGCTTTGTACCCGTCTGTGCCCGTCGTAACCACTTCAGGAAGAACCTTTTCCACGTCCTGGGCGATAAACCCGATGTCGATGTCTGTTGAGAAACCTCGCTCCTTGAATTCATCAGTTCGCCAGTAGTAGCTTACGCCCTGGAGGGCAAGGACTTTGTTCAGTGAGCCGAAGATGGGTGTTATGTATTTTTTGAAACGGGCGTCGGAGGTTTCATTACATTGTACGGCAGTAATATTGCCGGCAACATGTAATTTGGATGTAGGGTTATGTGTTCCAATACCCACGTTGCCGCCGGATCTCAGTACAAGCTGGTGTGTGGTAAAAGCATTATCACTGTCGCCCTGATCTTCTTCCCAGTCCTTTCCAGCTTCAAATACCAGTACCTGGTTGCCCCACCCGGCACCAATACTATCCCCATAGATGCGGCCTGCTGTATGCAGCGCATTTGGGTCATCCGGGTTTGCTCCTTTTGACTGGAAATAAACTCCAAGCTCTTTATTGCTTTTGGTCCATTGTACATTGTTGTCCCCCAGCCTGATCTTTCCGTTTACCTGCAGTTTTGCGTCCGGTTCCAATGTTCCAATACCCACATTGCCGTCAAAAAAATGACTACTAGCGAAATAGCCTGTCCGTCGAAGACCATCATTCTCATCAGTAATACCGCCAATATGAAGCCATTTTTTTCCATCGCCTAGCCAATCTGTCGTGCCGATCCAGTTGCCTTTATATCCTATGCCCGTTGCTGGATTTCTAATTGCCAACACGCTGCACAGCAAACCACCGGCAACATCGAGATTTGCTTGCGGAGTCGCCGTCCCAATGCCCACATTGCCGCTGAAGATGTTCCTGGAATCGTTAATTGACTTTATATCCCCGTTGACCAGGTCAATCCGGGTATCAACGGAACTTGATAGATCACTTGTTTGTTTTTCCAATTGCCCGATATCTCCATTCAAATCAGCAGTGTCCTTGTTGACCAGGTCAATCCGGGTATCAACGGAATTTGATAGAACACTTATTTGTTCTTCCAATTCCCCGATATTTCCGTTCAAATTGGTACTGCTCCCGTTAAGCTGACTGATTATCTCTTCATCGGTATTTGAAAGGTTTTTAATATCTTCTTGTAATTGCCCGATATTGCTGTACATATCGGAGAAACTGAACCCGTCCGAGCCGTCTTCGGAAGAACCGCTTGAGTCGCTGCTGGTGAGCCCGGCTTCACAGCCGGATATAGCTAAAATTGAAGTTAAAAGTAAACACAGCATTGATAGTTTAAGTATTCTCATAATTCGATCACCTCTTTAATAATGTTTTGTCTATATATATTAATGACAAAAACTCTCATATCGTAACAAACTTTTTCGCGTTTTTTTTCCCGGTTTTGTCACAACCCCCGAATTCAGCAGTCTATAGTATATAAAGATTAAATAAGGAGCGATAATAATGAACAAATTCACAGTAAACCGGGAAAAATGTAAGGGCTGCGGAGAGTGCGCGAAACAATGCAGATTTAGCAACTTTGTAACCGTTAAAAACGGAAAAGCTGAGTATGAAAATGATCTCAGCGATTGTATTGAATGCTTTCACTGTTTAAAATCCTGTCCAAATGACGCCATTATTTATGGAGCTAATGGAAAAAATGAGCTGACAGTAACCAGGAATGATGATAAATTACGACCGGTACTGTCACGTCGATCGTGCAGATTTTATAAGCAGGAAGAGGTTCCGAAGGAGCTGATTACAAAAATAATCAACGAAGCAAACATGGCGCCGCGTTTTGATATTGATTTTCACGAGAGAAAATTTATCGTGGTACATGACAGGAAAAATCTCGGGGAAGTGAGAGCGGTAGTGCTTGGACAGATCGCGAAAGTGAAAACAATAATGTGGGTTTTAAGCAAAATGCCGTTTTTTTCAAAGGGAAAAAGAAAAGATTACAGAATGATATTTGACCTTTTTGAAAAGATCCTTAAGATTAATGAAGAGCGGGACGCCCTTTTTCACGGAGCACCTGCCCTGGTAATGGTAGCAGGCCCCCAGGTTAAAACCGTTAGTCCCGATAACAGTTTCTACGCCATGGGCCAATTGCTTACCGTGGCAGAAGAGCACAATATTGGAACCTGTATAAGCGGGTTTGTCGCTTTTTTCTCAAAAGCAGTGAAAAAACATCTGGGCGTTCCAAAGGACTATAAAATATACGCGGCTGCAGTTCTGGGATTTCCCGAATTCACGTTTGATAAATATGTTGTAAGAAACGATACGGAAATTGAATGGTGTTAATATGAGTTTTAAAACAGATAAATACAATGATGTGCTGGATGAAAATCTTATTCAATTGATTCTTAAGGGCAATAAAGAAGCGTTAAATTCGTTGATAAACCGGCATAAAGACTGGGTCTATAATGTGGCGCTCCGGATGACGGGAAATCATCACGAGTCGGACGACGTGACCCAGGAGATCTTAATTAAGATCGTTACAAAATTATCAACATTTAAATTTAACAGCAGCTTTAAAACCTGGCTCTATAGAATAACAGTAAACCATGTCCTTTCCATGAGAAAAATGGGTAAGGAAGGTTATTTTTCTTCTTTTGAAAAACACGAAAAGTTTTTTGAAAACCTGCCCAATGAAGAACTGGGTGATAAATATTCTATTGATAAAAAAATGTTGATAGAAGAAACAAAGGTAGAATGCATGCTGGGCATGCTCCTCTGCCTGGACCGTGAGCAAAGAATTGTGTTTATCCTGGGCGGAAT
>JAAENB010000342.1 GCA_024224995.1 bacterium
AGACGGTACCCGGTGTATTGTAGAATTTCCAATCCACCGGGAATAACAGCAAAAACCCGTTTAACAATCTACGACTGTTACTTCAGAAACAACTTTTCCCCATCCGCCGCATTCCAGGCCAACGTCAAGGCAGCCAAAGCGCTTAAAGCGCATCCTGTCCGGGGCAATGCCATGGTGGACAAGCTCGCAGGCGGTCTCTCAAGTCACGGGCGGGAATTAAAAAGAAGGGTGCCATGCGTCCCGGATGAAATCTTACTGCCAGGGTACTGTTTTCCTCTTCAGCATTGGTGAAGAGCGAACGTCCATAGGGACCAAGCAGCATGGTGCCGGAGATACGTTTAAGGGTATTACTTTCGAATCCCAGGTCGAAATTATTCTTCAAGGTAAAAATAAGTTCGGCGCCGCCGTCCGAAGGAAAGCGAACGGAGGTATTAACGCCGTTTTCCGGTGAGTCGCTATGGCAATAATAATAGCAGCGGATAAAAGGCCGCAATGCCCGGTGCGGAAGTGATTCTTTATAAAACAAAATCGAGGTCATAGGTCTCTCCGTCGGTGCTTATCTTCGGTTCCACATCCGCCTTCTGCATAATACGGATCATCTTCTGATTTTGCCTGAGGACGTACGCGGTCAGTTTGGGGATGCTCCGTTCCCGGGCAGTGCGGATAAGATAGTTAACCAGGAAGCTGGCCACACCCTTACCCTGAAATTCTTCATCTACCAGGAAAGCGATCTCATGAGTTTTTTCGATCGGGTATTCCGCATACCGTCCCTCAGCAACGATGCGTTCCGAATTTCCCTGCTGCAAAACCGCAACAATTGAAAGGACTTTTGTATAATCAATAGCGCAGTACTTCTGCATGTTTTTATGCGGCATAGTGCGGATATTGGTAAAATACCGGAGATAAATATCTTCATCTGAGAAGGTGTAAAAAAGTCTCCGCATCATATCCTCATCGGATTGCTTGATGGGCCGGATCTTGAGTTCAATTCCGTCCTTAAAAGCGATTATGGTTTCCAGCTCTTCAGGGTAATTGGTAGAGTTCACTGCCTGGTAAACCTGGTCCGGGTAGAGAAATCCCTCCTTTTTGGCCTCCCGGAAAAGTGCTTCCCGGTGATTGGGGTGGGCTATCTCGATCATGGCAAGAGCCCGTTCGCGGATAGATTTCCCAAAGAGATTGGCAATGCCGTATTCGGTTGCCACGTAGCGGATCATGCTGAAGGATGATCGCACCCGTTCATTATTTCTATCATGCCGGACTACGATGTTGCTCTTTCCGTGACGGTCTGTGGACCGGAGCGCGAATATGACTTTTCCGTTTCCCGAAAGGGCTGTTCCCAGCGCGAAATTCAGTTTGCTCTCATAGCCGGACAGGAGATCATCACCGGAGAAGAATGAAATTTTACCGGTGGAAAGGTTGATTGTTTTGATATTCATGATGCTGATGAGATTGTAAATTTTCATGAGATTATTCGGATTGGCCAGCTTCGCAATAGGGTAGAAGCCAATAAACTGGTTCAGATGAAGATAATTATAAAGCTTTTTCGTGCCGTAGCAGTAGCTTGTTGATATGCGTCCCCCGGCATCGCGGTCCCGGTCCAGGGATATGGCTCCCGATTCAATGAGGTCAATGGCCCAGTCGGAAATAACGTTTGTGATAATGCCCAGGTTCTTCTTGTTCTTGAGATGATGGGCAATAGCGTCAAAGATGCTCCCCACGTGGAGAACAACAGTTGACCCGTCACGGATGAGGTTGGATACATGCCAGCCAATACGGTCCAGGACTGCGTCGATCTTTTTAATTTTTCTTACGGGAAGGGCTGTTTTGCTTTTTACCAGGTAATCGACCTGGTCAACATGTATGGATGTATCGCCGTAGGTAACGGGCATGTTGGGATTGATCTCCACAATAACGGTTGCGGCGCGTTTGATGACGATGCGGGCGACATCGGCGATTATACCAAGACTCATGTATCCCCGGCTGTCCGGAGGAGATGCGGTGAGAATGGCAATATCGACCTTGATGGCACCGGTGGCAAACATAAAGGGAATTTCAATGAGATTGGCCGGAATGAAATCAATGCGTCCCTGCCACTGCATGGGGGGGCCGCTCTCCCCGGTACGGAACGTAACCAGGCGGAAGTTGGTGTCCTCACAGTGTGCCGGTGAAATTACTTTGCTAACGGAGAAAAGCTGTATAAACTCAAGGTCAAAATAGTTGATACTCTCTTCTTTAAGAATGTTTTTTACCGTATGTTCGGGCGGGATCCCGCTGTTAATAAAGATCCTGTTCCCCGGCTTAAGCAGCCTCATGACCCGGGAAGCACTAATAATCTTTTTCTTGTAATCCACCTGCTTTTTCATACTGCCCTGCCTCCCAGCCCTTCAACAGAAATAAAGGCCCCATGCTTTTTAAATCTATATATATTTATTAACGGTATCGATAATAACAGACGCGGGATTCTCAATAGATAACGTTCTAATATTTTCTTTTATACCATTAAGCATTTCAGGGGATTCAACATACTTGTTAACAGACTCAGTTAACGTTTTAAGAGTACTGCAAACACTGCCAAGTTGATGTTTCTTGAGAAACTGAATATTAACTGTTTCCAAACTGATTGCTTTTTTTACAAAATATATAATTGGCGTTCCTGAAGCTAATGCCTCCCATGTAGTAAGCGTCCCTGGTTTGGCAATCAATACATCGGATGATTTTAACCATATATGAAATGTATCGGTAAATCCAACAGGAACTACATTGTTTTTAAATTTCTCCAGGTTGTTTTTTATTTTATCATAGGTCTTCTGATCTCTTCCGCAAATTGGTATAACTTGTATTCTTCCGGGTAATTTCTCAAGAGCATCTATGATATGAAAAATATTTTTGCTCCCTGAACCTCCCATGGAAATTAAAACCGTAAACAGCGCTGGATCTATACCACTCATTCGCTGCGCGTCTGTTTTTGAAATTGCTTTATATTCATTTGAAAAAAAATGATCATTGATTAACAGACTGTGAGACAGTACGCACGATTCCCCGGCATTCATCTCGTTTCCCTGCTCAATTGCTTCATGCGTTGGGAAACAAATAAACTTCGCGTACTGACAGGTTTCCGGTCCAAACCAGGCTGGTCTTTCCGCGATATCCATTAAATCTGTTGCTATTATTCCGAAAGGGATATTTAATTCATGAGTACCGTGAGCGATAAGGTCATTAAGGTTATGTACAACAGAAATAACCAAATCCGGTTTGGTTCTCTTGAGAACTTTCCGCAAATGTTCCATTGATTTTTTTTTGGTAAATCTCATCATTGGTTTCACCAAATAAAAGAAAAAATTTGCAATACGAATATGATCATTCCTTAAACAATAATTCCAAAGATCCGTACCGGTTATACCAAAAATTTTTTTAAATGGTTCCGATTTCTTTTCTTGTTTCGTAATATCCAGTATCTCAACATCAATATTTTCATCATAATTATTCATTATGGTTTTGAAATTATTTGCGGTTGTTGTATGAGCATTCCCCGCCTCGTACATAAACACAATTATTTTTTTTCGCATTTTTTAATTACTTCCATTGTTTGTTTTACCACCGCGTCCATGTTGTAGTATTTATATTCAGCTAAACGGCCAACAAAAAAAGTATCCGGCACACGTTCGGATGCTTTTTCATATTTTTTTAATAAGGCGGTATTCTCATTGTTCAGTATTGGATAATAGGGGATGTTTTCATTTGGTATATGGTCACAGGAGTATTCTTTTACTGTAATAGTTCCCGGAACAATCTGGCCGGTTAACATTTTAAAATTCGTTATTCTTGTGAAGTCATAATTGTTTGGGTAATTTACCGTAGCAGTTTTTTGTTTATAGTCATCATTCTGATACTCAAAATCAAATTTTAAGGAACGATATTTTAACTGGCCAAACTGGTAATCAAAAAAATAATCAATTGATGCTGTATATATCATTTGTTTATAATTAATATCTTTTATTACCTCTTTGTAATCTGTGTTAAGCAGCACTTTAATGTTATTGTTGTCGAGCATGGTATCCATCATTTTTGTATAGCCATGTATGGGCATGCCCTGAAATTGATCAGTGAAATATCTATTGTCATAACTAATATAAATCGGTACGCGATTAATTACATCCTCTGATAAATCTTCAGGATTTAAATTCCACTGCTTAATCGTATAATTAATAAAAATATGCTCATAGATAAAGTTAGATAATTTTATTAAATCATCATCATCACTCTCCTTAAGCTCTTTGAGCGTAACTTTTGAACCAAAGGAAAATTTACTTAAAAGTTTATCCTCCAGTTTTAACCGCAGGTCATCAGGGAATAACATGTCCAATGAAGATAAATTAAAAGGGATTGGAACGAATTGTCCTTGTATTAACCCGGTTACTTTGTGGTTGTACAATTTCCATTTGGTAAAGCGGCTGAGGTAATTCCATACATCGCTGTCGTTTGTATGAAATATATGAGGTCCGTATTTGTGGATTAATATCCCATTGTCATCATATTCATCATAACAATTTCCGCCAATATGATTTCTATTTTCAATTATTAATATTTTATTGTCTTTATTTTGTGACAGAATATTAGCTGCAACACATCCTGCTAACCCGGCACCGACAATAACAATATCGAAATACATTTTTATGTAACCCTCCCTGAAATTGGAACCACAATAGTGTAATTTATCTTGAAATTAAAATCAAGGAGAAAATATTGTTTTTTTAAACAGAATGTTGAAAAAAAACTTGCAAATTATTGCCATGAAATATTGAATTAAATCAATCTCTTGAATCCGGCAAAAAAAAGGCGGCAACCATGAAAAAAATAATTTCCGGTATCTTCGTACTCACCTGTTTCCTGCCGGTGCGGCTATTCCCCGCTGATATAATTTCCGGAGACTCCGTTAGCGTGACCGCTTTTTCAAAGGACGAACGCTATGTTGCAATTGAGATCTCGTCAATTGATACGGCAGTGGGAGGGAATTACCAGCCCCCCGCGTGGCTGGTACTTGCGGACTCCTATAATAAAAATATTATACAAAAAACACTCATTACAAAAGAAATTTCTCCCGATTGCGAGTCCGATACAATTGCAGAGCGGCTCAGGCGGGCAAATAAAAAGCGGAAAGAAAGAGCCTATAATAATCTGAAACGGAAAAATTATGCTTTTGAAGTTAATAAATTTAATTTTGCTCAAAATATTGAGGTGAAACACCGGATTCTAAAAGAAGACGATTCCAATGGAGAAGCTGTTATTTACCTGTATCATGGCGATACCAGGTATTCAATGACCGTGGGAAGAGTTGCTGTCTCCGATCGGCCCGCCGGAGGGGAGGGGTTTAGCCTGCGTGGGATCTCTGCCTCTCCCAATGAAAAAACCCTGGTGGTCTCTTACGGGGAACACCCGGTCATGGAATTTGATGCCGGGTTAGATGGCGCTCTTATAATCAACCGCTTTAATTTATCGTATTTCTATAACTCCGTAGGGTTTGAATACTATAAAAAGAAATCGTACAGAGAGGC
>JAAENB010000343.1 GCA_024224995.1 bacterium
GGTTCTATCGATTAATTGGAAACTTTTGTATATATTTGGGCGTTCAATATTGAAAAATAGATCATTTGTTTGACTGGTATTTATGAAGAAATTTCTTTTACTGCTATTTGTCTTTTTACTTTCATTTGCCCCCACATTCGCTCAGAAGGTTGGGCTTGTGTTGAGTGGCGGTGGAGCTAAAGGATTGACCCATATCGGTATTATTCGAGCGTTGGAGGAAAATAATATTCCCATTGATTATATTACAGGCACTTCGATGGGTGCTATTATAGGCTCTTTATATGCGATGGGCTACTCTCCCGATGATATGGAAGAATTATTGAAGTCGGAAGAGTTTAAACGCTGGTACTCGGGCGAAATAGAAGAGAAATACATGTATTATTTTAAGAAAAACCAGCCTACTCCCGAATTTCTTAATATCCGATTCTCTTTCAAAGATTCCTTGAGCATCAAGCCACAGTTTCTGCCTTCAAGTGTGGTCAATCCCATTCAGATGAATTTAGTGTTTGTAGACCTTTATGCACGGGCTACAGCTGCTTGTGGCAGAGACTTTGATAAACTCTTTGTTCCTTTTCGCTGTGTTGCCTCCGATGTATATAACAAAAAGCAATTGGTGTTGAAGCACGGCGATTTAGGTGATGCCGTACGGGCATCTATGAGTTTTCCGTTCATGTTCAAGCCTATTGAACTAAATGGCGTTTTGGCTTATGATGGTGGAATTTACAATAATTTTCCGAGCGATGTGATGCGGGATGATTTTAATCCCGACGTGATAATCGGCAGTGTAGTAGCTACTAATCCTACTAAACCAAAAGAGAATGATTTGATGAGCCAGATTGAAAATATGGTGATGCAGAAAACCGATTATTCACTTCCGGATTCCGTCGGAGTAGTAATGACGTTTAAATATGATGATGTTAATCTTCTTGATTTTCAGAGAATTGACGAACTGCATGATATCGGTTACAATCGTGCGATCAGTATGATGGATACCATCAAAAAGCGAATCCGACGAAGGGTAAATATGGATAATATCCGTTTGAGGCGTTTGGTTTATCGAAGCAACTATCCCGAATTGCGATTTAAGAATATCTATATTGATGGTGCCAATGGGCAGCAACAGGCTTATATGAAAAAAGAGTTTCATGTTTCCGACAATAAAGAGTTCACTTACGAGGATGTGAAGCGAGGTTATTTCAGGTTGCTTTCCGATAATATGATCTCAGAGATTATTCCGCATGCGGTATATAATCCTAAGGATGACTCATACGATTTGCACTTAAAAGTCAAGCTGGAGGATAATCTGGCGGTTCGTGTGGGCGGGAGTCTTTCGACTACTAGTTCGAGCCAGATATACCTGGGGCTTAGCTACCAAAACTTAAACTACTATTCAAAGGAGTTTTCGTTTGACGGACAGTTAGGTAAAATCTACAATAATGCTCAGTTGATGGCTAAGATTGATTTTGCGACTACCATACCGACCTCGTATCGTTTTATCGCATCAATCACTACGTTCGATTACTTCAAAAAAGATAAACTATTCTCTCGAAATGATAAGCCTGCTTTTAATCAGAAAGACGAGCGGTTTGTCAAGCTATTGGTTGCACTTCCTTTCCTGTCGAGTAAGCGTGCCGAGTTTGGCTTTGGTATGGCGCAGATAGAAGATCGTTACTTTCAAGGAAACGTGATCGATTTTGATAAGGATAAATACGATAAAAGCCGTTATCGGCTATTTGGAGGATCTATCAGCTTCAATGGAAGTACACTCAATTCGCGGCAATATCCTACGATGGGAGCCCGTGAGGCTTTGGTGGCACAGATATTTACCGGTAAAGAGTACTTTTATCCCGGTATGAAATTGGAAGGTAAAAAGAATGCCGAAGAAGACCATTCCTGGTTGCAATTGTCGTATATGAAGGAAAAATACCACCGTATGTCTGAGCATTGGACGTTAGGATGGTATTTGCAGGCTTTATATGCTTCGAGAAACTTTTCGGAGAACTATGTCTCAACGATGATGCAAGCAAGCGAATTTGCCCCTACAGCGCATGGTAAATTAGGTTCATCCGATAAATGCGTAGTTAATAGCTAAAATAAGCTGGTATATTATACCTTTGATTACCGCTAATCAAAACGCATATGTATACCAGCTTTTTATACCACGCCTTTGGCGTTCGGGAACAAGAATGTTCCTGTGTACGATACGAAGATAATAGTATTGTTTTAAAACTGCAAACTCGTAAGGATAAACTGTGTTGTTCTGTTTGTAAGAGCAAGAATTATATTCGTTCCGGGGTTCAGATCCGCCGTGTCCGCAGTGTTCCTATTGGCAGTAAGCAAGTGATTTTAGAAATAAAAGTTCAACGTCTTGCATGTAAGGATTGCCAGAGTATCAGACAAGAACACATCCATTTTGTCACTGGCAAGCGTGCTTATAGTAACAGACTAGCCCGCTTGGTGGTGGAGCTATCCCGGGTTGGCACCATAAAAGATGTGGCTCACCACCTCCATTTGTCTTGGGATACGGTGAAGGATATTCAGAAGCGCTATTTGTATCGCAACTATAACACCCCTGACATAAGCCAGGTGCGTCATATCGGTATAGACGAGTTCGCCGTAGCCAAAGGACACATCTACAAAACAATAGTAGTGGATCTGGAAACAGGGCGAGTCATCTATATCGGGGATGGCAAAGGCAGGGGTGTCCTGGATGAGTTCTGGAAGAAGGTGACCAAGGCAGGGATACAGATAGAGGCTGTGGCAACAGACCTCTCACCAGCGTTTATCGTCGCAGTTACGACCAACCTGCCCAAAGCCACACTTGTCTTTGACCATTTCCATGTTGTCAAGCTGATGAATGACGCCCTGGATGAAATCAGGCGAGGAATCTACAGGGAAGAAAAAGATCTCAACAAACGGAAGGTTATCAAGGGGACACGCTGGCTGCTGCTTTGTAATGGCAAGGATATTTTTGACAACAAGTACAAATCCAGGTTGGACAATGCCTTAAATATGAATGAACCACTGATGAAGGCTTATTACCTGAAAGAAAGCCTACGAGAGATATGGACACAAGTCAATAAAGAACAGGCAGCTGAAGTGTTGGACAAATGGATTGAACAGGCTTACGAAGCCAAAATACCCAAGCTCACCACAATGGCTAACACCTTGAAAGCGCATAAATGGGGAATATTAGCTTGGTACGATTACCATATATCAACAGCTAAACTGGAAGGAATCAACAATAAAATCAAAACAATGAAAAGACAAGCATATGGATACAGAGACCAGAAGTTCTTTGAACTTAAAATACTAGCAATGCATGAGAAAAACTACGCATTCTTCGGATGAACCGAAAAAATGTCTTCAGTTCGTACTAAGATATTATAAGCTGGGAGCACTGGATACGCAAAAGGCTATCCGCAATTTTGAACTGAAAAACGGACTTGTGCAAAGAAACTCCCGGATCTACTGGTATACCGGTATTGCTGCTACTATTCTATTATTTATAGTGTCCGGCATTTATTTTTATAACATTGATACGAAAGAGGACTGGACAAAACTTGTAGCTGCTAATTCTACTGAAACTTATCTGTTACCGGACAGTACGGCAGTAACTCTGTCTCCTCACTCATCCTTATCTTATCAGCCTAGCGGCTTCGCTCATAAAAACCGGCAGGTCGCTATGTCAGGAAAAATATATTTTTCAGTTAAAAGAAATGAAAAACTGCCGTTCGAAATAGTAGGTTCGATTTCTCGCGTAAGAGTATTGGGAACTCGGTTCCAGGTTATTGAAAATCACGAAAATTCGCAAGTGTGTGTTGTATCGGGTAAAGTGCTCTTTACAGCCAAAGGACAAGATAAGGGCATCATTTTAACAAAAGGGATGGAAGCTACATTGGCAGATGGAGAGCAAATGCCCGTTCTTTCAACTACTCCTAATATAAATCAAACGGCTTGGGCTACCGGAGTATTCACATTTGATGATACTCCTCTACCGATAGTATTGAAAGAATTGTCTGATTATTATCATGTACAACTCACTTCTAAGGATATTGATAAAAAACTTAGTGGAGAATTTACTACTGGCAGTATAGATGAAATTGTAGATTTGATAGAGAACGTTTTACAGGTCACAATACAAAAGAATTAAAGTGATGAGTCGGATTTTTATTTTTATAGTGATGATAAGTACTTACCTTCCGGTACAAGCGCAAAATAAGGCGGCAAGTACTATTAAAGAACAAATGGAATTTGTTCATAAGACTCACAAGGTGAATTTCATCTATGACTCCTCCTTGAATTTGAATCATACCTATGAGGGAAAAACACTTCAGGGACTTAATCTGGAGTTGAGCTTGCGAGAATTATTTAAAAAAACGGATATAAAGTGGGAAGTCAGAGGCAAATATGTATTACTTAAAAAAAAGAAATCGTTTACTGCCAGTGGATACGTTTTTCAAGAGAATGGCGAACCATTAATTAATGCGACAATCAAGGATATGGAGCTTGGAGTAGGAACACTTAGTAATGAATTTGGCTTTTTCAGCATTACCCTGCCGGAAGATAAGCGCATTCTTCATATTACTTACGTTGGTTTTGGAGAAAAGACAGAGAATATAGATTTAAATCAAAATAAGATGTTGAAGATTTATCTGAAAGAAGATTATTCATTGGATGAAGTAGTGATTGTAGGTGATCTGAATTCACCCATCCACACTACCCAGGCTGGAAAAGTATCTCTGGACGCACGTAGTTTGCAGACAGAATATGCTATGTTCAGCTCTCCAGATGTGGTAAAGGCACTTCAAAACCTGCCGGGAGTAGCTTTCGGTACAGAGTTGACCTCCGGGCTTTACGTTCACGGTGGTAACAATGATGAGAATTTATTTTTGCTTGACGGAACCCCGTTGTACCAAATCAACCATTTGGGAGGTTTATTTTCGGCATTCAATATTGATATTATTAAAAACATAGAGTTTTATAAAAGTGGATTTCCCGCCCGCTATGGTGGTTGCTTGTCTTCGGTAGTTGACGTAAGAACCAACGATGGTGATATGAAGGAACACCATGGGGCTTTTTCGATTGGATTATTGGATGGAAGAATTCAGTACGAAGGTCCGATTGTTAAAAACAAAACTTCTTTTAATATTGCCATGCGGAGAAGTTGGTTGGAAGCTTTTTCTTCTCCCATATTGTACTTTCGTAATAAATCTCGTGACGACAATAAATTGACCGGCAGATACGCCTTTCACGATATTAATGCCAAGATCACTCATTTTTTTTCTGATAAAAGCAAGGCATATATTAGTCTTTACACAGGAAATGATATTGTAAAAATTGATA
>JAAENB010000344.1 GCA_024224995.1 bacterium
AAAAGTCCTACCCCATTCGCGGAAAAACCTCGCGGCCAGGACTCTATGAATGTGACGAGTGTAAACGACAATTTACAGTAACCACCCGTACTCCGCTGCATAGCACAAAGCTGCCTTTATGGAAATGGCTGCAGATGATGTATTTTATGGTTAATTCCAGCAAAGGTGTATCCTCGGTATTTATGGGCCATTGGATCGGTGTTGCGCAAAAAACTGCCTGGAAAATGGGTCACGCCATTCGCGAAATGATGAATCCAGGTGCTGAGAGCCAACCCCCATTGCATGGTATTGTGGAACTGGATGAAAAATACTTTGGCGGTAAACCTCGCTATGAAAAAGGTGTTAAACACAAACGCGGCAAAGGCACCGAAAAACAGCCGGTGTTGGTAGCGGTACAGCGCCAGGGTGCGGTGCGCTCGGCGTTGGTTGACAACGATAGCGCCGCGGAGCTCTCCCCATGGGTGGAGCGTTTTGCGCAAAAAAATGCACATCTGATGACAGATGAAAACCGAGCTTATCTGCAGATTGGAAAACGCTACGCGGAACACTCTTCGGTGAACCACAGTGACAAAGAATATGCACGCGGCGATGTTCACAACAATACCGCTGAGTCTTTTAACTCGATTCTGGAAAGGACCAAACAAGGTGTATTCCATTATATGAGCAGTAAGCATTTGCCACGTTATCTGAATGAAATTGGTTTCCGCTGGAATCATCGTATCCCAACGGAGAAAAAAACCAAAAAAGGTAGAAAAAAGATAGTGATGATTGCCATCCCAGTCATAGACCTGCTTTATTCGTTGTTAAGTGGAGCTGTGGGTCGTCAAATACGACGCTCAAAGAATGGCGGCATCTTCCGCCCAGTTGCTTCCATGGCCCGAGCATAGCAGCCTTTTTTTGGGTTATAGTTCCGAAAATTTTTTATAAAATTAGCATAATCAGTTTGAAAGCATCGTAGAGGTATTGGAAAATCCGTCTAATCTTAAATGAATCAATTTCCCGATATGTCCTCCAAAAGTTTTAAATGCAAACAATGCGGAAA
>JAAENB010000345.1 GCA_024224995.1 bacterium
GATAATTGTATGTGAAAAAGGCTAAAAACTTCTTGTAATAATACGTATGTACTTATAAAGAGTATTAATTGTAAATTGTATTATCATACATGGAGTTTTAAAATGCAAGCGAATGATAAAAAAGAAAAAGTCGAAGAGATGCTCAGCTATCACAAGGGATTTTTTAATCCGCGAAAAAGTCCCCGGAAAGACAGGGACTTTCAATTTCATTATAACGAACCTGAAGGAGTCTTTTCGTATTTTCTTTCCATATCCGGCAAAAATAAAACCTGTGATCTAAAAGAAGGCACATCGGAAGATCCCGTTTGTACAATAAACACCGACCTGGAAACATGGCTGGCAATTGGGAACGAATTTTTATCGCCCTTTGATGCTCTTAAAAGCGGAAAATTATCAATTACGGGAAATAAATTATATTTTATATTGAAATTTAAAAAGATCTTTAGCGGGTACCTGCGCTGGGAGAATCCCGGTGCTGCCTATACCACCCCGCCGGTTATAGATGAGATAAAAAAGGTATTGGTGATATCCGGTTCGCCCCGCCTGGAAAAGGGAGCAACGCATTTTTTTGTAGATAAAATGATGCAGGGAATGAAACGGGCCGGCGCGTCAGTTGATGTATTGTTTCCCGCTAAAATGAAAATTAATCCCTGTAAAGGCTGCTTCCAGTGCTGGACGAATGAAAAACGGGAATGTATTTATCATGGAAAAGACGATATGGAACAATTTTGGAAACTGTTTCGGGAAGCAGACCTGGTGCTCTGGGCAACGCCCATATATTTATATCATTGCACTACGGCGTTAAAGACATTGATGGATAGATTATTTGTGGATGTAGATCCGCATTTAACGCTCCTGGATAACAACCTGATCTGTCATCCCCTGAGAACCGAGCGCCGGCCGCTGGAAGCACTTATGGCAGTGGCTGCTTTAACAGATAGAGATGTTTTTAAACCGCTCAGCGCGACCTTTAATGCCTATATAGGACGGAGAAGTTCCGCGTTAGCTGCTGAGATTTTTAGAACCGCTTCCGTTCCTTTTCTAATGGAAAACTTTCACACTAAGAATACCCTTACGGTCTTTGAGGCGTTTGAGCAGGCCGGTTATGAACTGGTGCGGAATAAGCGGGTGAGTAAAAAAACCAAAAAGGCCTGCGAAATGGAACTGCGAACCCGGCCGCTTTTTATTGCATCAGCCAATGCTTTTGTTGACAGGCTCCTGGCAGGGAAAATAAGGTTCCCGGTTCGAAAGTAACAGGTCCGCCATAACCCCTCAAAAACAAAAAATATCTAACCTTAAAATTTTTTTTACCCCTTTTTGTGCTAAAATCATACTTCTATTATACAGTTTAACCGTCATATAATTATTTCTTAGAGGTAGAAGTCCATGAAAATCAAACTTTTTTAATGGAAAACGGGCTTTTTGATGATTTTGTCCCACGGGAATACTATGATGAGAACAATAAGATTGATATCTATTTTTATGCTGCTTACCGCTTTTGTATTTATAGCCTGCGGTGAGCGCAATAGAGTTCGAGGCAGGACAGACCGTTACAGCGCCCGGTAATGACGGACAATTCGTGAAGAACGGGTATTACTTCAATGGCTGGAATACTCAGGCAAACGGAAGCGGAACGGCCTATACACAGGGACAGACTTTCACGATAGGTACGGCAAATGTTACCCTATACGCGAAGTGGTCTACTGTTTATAACATTGGCGACACCGGCCCGGGCGGTGGCTTGATATTTTACGACAAAGGCAGTTTTTCCGATGGGTGGCGTTATCTTGAAGCAGCCCCGGCCTCAACAGAATGGGCTTCTGTTAAATGGGGCGGATATGGAACCGTTACCGGGGCAACCGCGAAAGCTATTGGTACCGGGGAGGCAAACACCACCGTAATAGTCGGTGTTTTAAATGGTCTGAATGAAACGGGATGCGCGGCACAGTTATGCGATAGCCTGGTTGAAGGCGGCTGCAGCAACTGGTTCCTGCCATCGCAAGATGAACTCAATTTAATGAATACAAATTTACATCAAAATGGAGCAGGCGGGTTTACCGATAGTGTCCACTATTGGAGCTCATCTGAAGGCCGCGCTGATGCTTCGTGGAGCCAGTTTTTCGGTAGCGGCAGTACGGGTACCTATAGTAAGAACGGTACAATCAGAGCGCGCGCGATTCGGGCTTTTTAAGAGTTAGTTAAATAGTTTTGAAACCGGCGTTACGAACGCCGGTTTAAAAAAAAATATATCCCGAGGGAACACTATGATGATATCAATAACTCTATTTTCTATTTGTATGTTATTGGCCGTTTTTTTGACTATGGCCTGCGGTGAGGGAATAGCTTTTATTTTTGATGATAAAATAAGCAATGATATAAACGATGATATAGACCCTGCCTGAGTAGTTACCAAAAAAAGTTTTATCACAAAATTTTTTTTTACCCCGTATTGCACATAAAAAATAGAAAAAATAAAAAAAATATTTTTTGGAGGAAACAATGAAAGTTAAACTAAAATTGATAGCTGTTTTTATGCTATTAACAACGCTTCTCTTTGCTGCTTGCAATGAAGAAGTTTTCGATGATGGTGAAATTATAATCCCCACCTACATCGTATCGTATAGCGGCAACGGCAACAACAGCGGGAGTGTCCCAACGGACGCGACTGAGTATGAGGATGGAAGACTGTCTCTGCTCTCGGCAACCCGGGAGATCTTGTTAGAACCGATTATTCCTTTGTGGGGTGGAATACGCAGGCAGACGGTAATGGAACAAACTATACACAGGGAGTGACCTTTTTTATGGGGGCGGCAGATGTTACCCTGTACGCGAATTGGACCAATGTGCCAACGTACTCCGTGATCTACAGCGGCAACGGCAACGAAGGCGGCAGCGTTCCTGTTGATACAACAAACTACATGGCTGGACAGAGCGCCGCGGTTCTCGGCAATCCGGGAAGCCTTTTGAAAACCGGGGAATATTTCGTAGGATGGAATACCCAGGCCAACGGAGAAGGAACAACCCATGCGGAGGGAGCGAATATTCCTATGGGTTCGAATAACGTGACCCTGTACGCGAAATGGGGATATCTTGTTGGCGATGTTGGTCCGGCCGGTGGTCATATCTTTTTTGTTAAAGATGAATATTCCGATGGGTGGAGATATCTGGAAGCAGCTCCTGCCTCTACAGAATGGACGGATCTTGCATGGGGTGGATACAATACACGTCTGGGTGGAACATCAGCAGAAGTGGGAACCGGAAAGGCTAACACTGAATTTATCGTGAACGCATTAGGGATCGGCGGCAACTACGCGGCACTGGCATGTTATCTACTGGTGGTAAACGGTTACAATGACTGGTTCCTGCCATCGTATGGCGATATTTATTGGATGAGGTTTAATTTGCACGAAAAAGGGATCGGTGGCTTTCAACCCGCGCGTACAACCGGAGCCTTGAGAGCGACGGCGGCAGCTCGGACTTTATAAATAAGAGCTACACCTACAGAGTCCGTGCTATTCGGGCTTTTTAGTTCCTGGCGGTTAATTGTCATTTTGGAGCGTCTCTCTTCGATCCCTCGCCTTTGGCGGGGGATTTTTGTGTTTTTCCCCGATTTTTGAATTTTTTTCAAAAAATATCAAAAAAATCGGTTTTTTTTTAATGTAACGGCCTTCCCGTTCGTCCTATTAATAGGGGGTAAAAAGTTTATTCATTAAACCCCAAAAAACGGAGGTCTTATGTTTGTAAATACTACAATTAACATAAATATCGAACTTTTGGAAAAAGTGGAAGCTGCTTCAAAGCTGCTGAATACGTCACGGAGCAATATTATTATCCTGCTCCTGGATCGCGTTATGGAGAAAAAAGAAGTTTCAATTGAGATCTTTAAGCAGGTTAAGTACCAGTTTCGGGATCTTGCTTCCAACTGGAAGCGGATTCATGTATACCCGGAAGTTGAGCGGTACGAGGCGTGGATTGATATGCGGAAGATTCATAAACGATCTGTTTCCCTGATAATCTCTATCGCCATAAACGAGCACCTGGACCAGCTGGTAGAGGAGCTTTCTGCTGCCGAAAATCCCGTTTGTTTGGATAACTATCCATCTGACTACCTTTTCTTGGCGCGGGAATCCAACGGAATACAGAAATTCGTCATTTATTGGGGGCTTCCGGAAATGACTCAACTGGAACAATACTTTACGTAGGCGAAATCAACACCAAGACCGAAAATTAACCAAAAAACCGCATCAGGAGAAAGATGGGGAAGGGACAGGAGCGCCCAAAAACAGAAAAACTCCTTGACAAAATAGTACGCATCCATATAGCTTGCATACAAGTATATTGCACAAAAGGAATCTAAGAAAAATGAAAGGAAGCGACTGCATATTTTTCCAGCTTGCGAAAGCAAACCAGAAGGCATCCCGCTTCTGGAATAAAAAGATAGAGCACTTAAAGCTAACAGCAGTACAGGCCATGGTCCTCAACTTCTTATCCCAGGAAGACAGCATAACATCAAACAGGCTTGGAGAAAAGGCACAGCTCGACAGTGCCACGCTAACGGGGGTTATTGACCGTCTTGAGGCAAGAGACCTGCTTGAAAGGAAACCGAATCCCCATGACCGGCGGGCCATTCTAATCTGTTTAACCGCAGCCGGCAGAACAGCGGGAAAAGAAATACGAAAAGATATGGAATCTGCGAATAGAGAATTCCTGTCAATATTAAGCAAAGACGATGAAGCCCAATTTCGTTCTTTTCTCGAAAAGGTACGGGCCGGGTGATCGGTGATCGGTTAAGAATGACACCTGCGAAGCAGGGAAAAATATGGAAGAAACTTAATAGCATTGCGAGCTGCATCTGGCCCATACTACTTCAAGGCCCGCTCACAAGCAAAATCAAGTTCTTTGAGAGCAACTCTTCGCGCAAGGGATACGCAGGGTTTAGTCCGGAGGTCTTCCGCAGGACCGCAGCGATAGCGGAGCCCGGAGAAGCCCGGCCCGCAGGGTGCGCCCAAATTTAGTTTCTTAAAAGGAGAAATAATATGTCAAATGATACCGCGTATAAAAAACTGATAGAACATCAAAGAGGATGGTTATTCGCGCTGCCGGAATGGGACAAACTCATGCCCATGCTCAAAATGCGTTTTACTCCGGAAGAGGCGGAGTTCTGTTCAAAGCTGCCGCACCTGCCCTATACCACAGAAGAACTTTCCGGAAAGCTGGGAATGCCAATTGATGAGATGACGGAAAGGCTCGACGCGCTCGCGAAAAAAGGGATGATAATGCGCGTGGAAGGAAGAAGCGCCACCCGCTATGCACTTATGGATACCATATTCTGGTTTTACCGGATGCCTTCATGGAAGGGCGAGAAAACCGAATGGGACATAGAATTCTCAACACTGCAAAACCAGTATTATATAGACGTTATGGCAAACGAATTTCTAGGGCATAACACGCAGGGACTCAGGGCCATACCCGTAAACCGGACGATCCAGGATCCCCGCCAGGTGCTTCCCTATGAAGATATAATGCAGGTAATAGACCAGGTAAAATATTTTACCGTATCCACCTGCGCCTGCCGCCACCGGAAAAAGATTGATCCCGAATCTGAAAGCTGCAAACACGAAACATTAAACTGTCTTCATTTTGACCGGCTCGGACAATACATAGTACAAAACGGGCTGGGCAAAGAGATATCAAAAGAAGAGACCCTGGAAATATTGGCATCGGCAGCCGATGCAGGACTTGTTCACGGGATCTCCAATACGCAAACAGGAATGGACACAATTTGCAACTGCTGTTCCTGCTGCTGCCTGTATCTTGATTCACTCGCCATAATGCCGCGGCCCGTACCGCGCGGCCACCAGCGGTCGAATTATATACTAACGTATAACAAGGAAAAGTGCATAGAATGCGGTCTCTGTGAAAAACGCTGCCCCATGAACGCCATAGAACTCAAGAAGGGAGAAGAACATATAATTCATGCCGATAAATGCCTTGGCTGCGGAGTCTGTGTTCATAAATGTCCGAAACAGGCAATAGAGCTGAAAAAACGGGAAAAAGAAATTGATACCCCAACAAACCTGGCCCATATGAGCAAGCGTATGCTAGAAGAACGGGGATTCAACGCACTGGAAGTTTTTAAGAAAAACTCTTTGTAATTTTTATAATTAAAGCGGGAGAAATTCATGGAAAATTTAAGCTCCATAGTAAAAGAAATGGCACTCAACGCGGGAGCCTGCGCGGTGGGCATCGCCACAACGGAGACACTGGAAGGAGGCCCGCCCTCAGCCGACCTCTCATATGTGCTGCCAAACGCGAAGTCTGCCGTATGCTTCGCGCTTCCACTTAACCAGGAGTTTATAGAATCTTATTTGGGGAAAAAAGACCACGCGTCGCATAACCTTGATAATATACAAACAAACATCATGGCCAGTGGAATGGCCCTGGAAATGGCGAATTTTTTAACAATGAAGGGATTTCCGTCCGCGGCACAAGCCTCCAATCTTGTTTACCGGCACGATACAAAAGGAGGGGCGCTGGACGAGAAGCCGCCAATTGCCCACCGCTACCTGGCAGTCCGTTCCGGCGCAGCTTATTTTGGTTTGTCCGGGAACGTAATTACGAACAATGAAGGAGCAGGAATTATACTTGCTTCAGTAGTAACGGAAGCGGAGCTTGAACCAACAGAGCCCCTGCGGGAAGAGGAAAATTATTGCGATGGATGCCGGCTTTGCATGGCCTCCTGCGCGTCGGGCTATATGTCGGACCAGGAGAAATCGCATATTACGCTTGGAGACGCGGAGTTTTCATATTCAAAACGGCGGCACCATAGCCGGTGTGATTATGTATGCGGGGCATACTCCGGACTCCACGGTTCGGGCAAGTGGTCTACCTGGTCTCCGGCACGGTTTCCAATTCCCCATACGGATGAAGAGTTTATGCCCGCGCTAATTAAAGCGATTAATCCTTATGTCAAGAGACCAAGACCAGGTCCCGGGTTTTATCATTTTTTAATGCCCGGCAATAAGGTGAAATTTACCTGCGGAAACTGCCAGCTCCTGTGCCACCCGGACAGGGAGGTTCGGAAAAAGCGGTATAAGATGTTATCTGAAGCGGGAGTAGTAGTGCAAAATCCGGACGGATCATGTGAGGCAGTATCACCGGAGGAGGCAAAAAAGAGACTGGCAGCCATGAGTCCCGAGACCAGGGCTTTGTATGAGGAGTGCTGACCCGGGTCTTCGGCTCCGCTCAGACACCGGATGGTCGGGAAAAATACGTAAGAAACTGTGTTGATACCCGGGTCTGTTTTCATCGGCCCCCCCAACCCCTCGCAGGGGTCGCATCCCCAGAGGGGGCACAAGAGTTTTTGGAAATGAGTCAATTTTAGCCCGGGGTTTCAACCCCATAGGGCAGCAGAACCAAACCCCGGATAACATCTTCCGGGAACAGGCCCTGTTTATAAATTAGTTTCCCAGGGTGATTGGGATTTCTCATAGCGTGGGGTTTTCCACCCCACGTTATGAAGAAGGAATCCCCGGTTCTAAATTTTAGTTTCTTAAGAGGTGTAATCAAAATGAAAGAACATGAAAAATTTATGCGGGAAGCAATTCTGGAAGCAAAAAAAGGATTGGAAGAAGGCGGAATTCCAATCGGAGCGGTGCTGGTGATTGATAAGAAAATCGTCGGCAGGGGGCATAACAGGCGGATACAAAAAGATTCGTCGATCCTGCACGCGGAAATGGATTGCCTGGAAAACGCGGGCAGGTTAAAAGCGATAGAGTATAAAAAAGCGACAATCTATTCAACACTATCGCCCTGTGATATGTGCACCGGGGCCATACTCTTATACAAAATTCCAACAGTAGTAATAGGCGAAAATGAAACGTTTAAAGGACCGGAAGAGTATTCGGTTTCCCGGGGAGTGGAATTAATAAACCTGGAATCCGGAGAGTGCAAACAAATAATGAAAGATTTTATTTTAGAAAAGCCCGAGCTCTGGAATGAAGATATAGGAGAATAGATAAAATCAAATACGCCTGTGGCGCAAACAGGAACCGCGAAAAATAGTTTAGGGACAAATTTGTCCCTAAACTATTTTTTTTATATAATTGACAGCGCTCAATTAAAGGTACTATAACATAACAATAATTATATCGATCGATCGCTTATAATTGAAAATAATAATTGGAGGAATGATATGCTTAAGAAGTTTAAAGTACTATTATTTTCAATTCTGGCAACAACATTAATAGTTTCGTGTGAAACAGGAGAATCACCGGCGAACAGTGATTCTCCGGAATATGAAAAAGCGAAGGAGATTATTCTTAGTGCTGTCTCAGCGGGGAAAGGCGGGCAGCTGAAAATTAGCGGTCTTAATAAACAAATGACAAAGGGAAGTACGGTAAAGTCCTGGGGACGTACGGTAACAATGCCGGACGACGGGTTTTTATTTTTGGTAGACCCGTCACCACTCGCGAACTGGGAACATGATTGCCAGTGGAAAATCGTGAACCCGGAAACGGGACACATAGAGACCATTGACATGAGAACGCCCCCTGATGTGGCGGATATAGGAGAGATGGAGGTTCTATACCAAAACCCGGTAGAGAAAAAGACTTCCTATGACAATATACGCGGTATTCTTGATACACAATTTTCACGAAAAACCATAACGAGCACAAGTGCCGCCGCTTTTACGTACCGGCAAAAGCACGCGCTGCTTATTTCGGGAGGGTATGATTCCTATAATAACCATATCCGGTATTGGGGAGATGTCGCGTATATGTACCGGACATTAGTAAACCGCTGTTTGTTCAAACCGTCGGAAATAGAGGTGTGTATGGCAGACGGGGATGACCCGGCAGCAGACCGGAGTGACGGGACAAATTCGCCAACGGACCTTGATGGAGACGGCACTGCCGATTATACGAAGGATTCAACACGGGCAACAATATTAAGTGAGCTGCAAAATCTTGTTGATACGGTTGAAGAAAATGACCTGGTTTATATTTTTACGACCGATCATGGCGGACAGAATTCCGATGGTTCCGTAGTACTCTATACCTGGGGAGACAGTATAACCGACGCCGAATTTGCCGGTTACATAAATCAATTACCCGCCAGTGCCGTAAAAGTTATTTTCATGGAACAATGTTATTCCGGAGGCTTTATTGATGACCTGGCAGGAGTTGAGAACCTGGTTATTTCAACAGCCGCGGACGCGACGCATGTCTCTTACGCGGGAGATACCTATCCAAACTTTGATGAATTCTCATATGAATATACAGCAGCACTTAACTGGTTATATTCGGATATCTATGATACCAATCCGGGCTCAGTGGATGCCGATATAAATGAGGATCTTATTTGTTCAATTGAAGAAGCACATAACTGGGCTGTAGCGAATGACAATTCCGGCGACAACCCCCAGTTTGGCGATACGGATTCAATCGGGAGCATTGTTCATCTTGATTTGTTAAATCTTCAGCCCTATGAAAAAGACGGCGGATTTGAAGCCGTTGGACGAGGGTATAACCAGAGCGGTCCTGCTGTTTTTTACATGATCTTTAATCATTTTGAAGATCACAATGTTTATGAACAAAGCGATTGTACAACAACGGTTGATCTAACCGCGCAATTGAGTGAGGTAACGAGCAGCACCGGGATTTGCCAGTGGGTAAATGGAGGATCAACCACGGGAACAAACTGGAGCGATCTACAAGACGCCGCAGACGGGCTCTATTACAACTGCTCCCGTTATTATACCAGTGAAATAAATACTGACTTTACTAAGTATAATAACAGTAGCGATGAGCAGGAAAGAGAAAACAGGCTCGCGTATATTACCGAGAATTATCTAAAAAAGAATCGTCCCGTAGTTATTCATATGTACCGCAGCTGGCCATATGGCGGATCGTATCTTGTGTTAACGGGGTATGATGAAGAAACCGGGATGGTCTATTACGCCGATTCCGGCAGCGGCGGCGAACTGGGAAGCGTATCATATAATGATTTTATTACAGCAAAATGGTACCGTTCACCAGGCAATTCGGCCTATTATTACCGGGCACGATGGGATGGAGAATGGTTTGGGTTTTATCATGAATAATATGTAACAAAAATCTCTGCTTCCGTAATCCCAATGGGGCACAGGGCCCCATTGGGAAAATCGTAAAGGTATTAATTTTTATGAACAGTCATTGTATTCTTCGCATGTGGCAGCGTTTGCCTTGCATTCATACTCCGCGTCATTATCGGTAGTCCCTGTGTTCATATAACTCTGGCAATATGTTTTGTTGAACTCCTCACCAAGATCGACAAAGAGGGGGTCGTTGGCGCACAGGTTTTTCCCATTGAGGTATGTCCTGAAACACGCTGTATCCTCCACATCATTTCCTGACTCGTCTTCAAAACATCCGGAAAAACCTATGACGCAAAATGCGGCAAGAGAAATTAGAATAATAATAGTTTTTTTCATTTCGAAACTCCTTTTTATCTTTTTTATTATTTTTTCGTATTTTTTCAAGAAGCAGGCCATTACTTCCCGGTTAATACGTTTCAATATAAGTATGATTATTGAGCTGAAAAGGGTAAAAAAAATAGAAAAAAACCCGGTACGAATTTGTACCGGTTAGGACCAGGTCCAAAGAAAATTGTCCGCCATATGGTAAAAAGCTTGTATTTTTTTTCATATTGATGCTATTTTTGTATTAGTTTGGAAGTGGAATATAGAAAGCGGTATACGGATGTATGCTGTT
This sequence comes from bacterium, assembly GCA_024224995.1. The sequence goes on from JAAENB010000345.1 coordinate 10,755, forward strand.
TGGAGACTTTGGAGGATGGAATATGCCTGTTGCGGAAGAAAGTGAATTTGTAAAAGAATATTACCGGATGTGTCAAAAAGCAGATGAGATGCAGGGGCTCTGGGAGCGATTGTCCAGGGACATTGTGAGTGATGGGACGTCTATTTCCACATTTCAGTTAAAAAGAGGCCAGGCTGTTTTGGAGAACCTGTTCTGGATACCCACTTTTGAACAATTGGTGAATATTCACGAAAATATTCAATATAATAACCAGGATCACGATGTACAAATAGTATGGCACTATTATGACTTTTTTAAAGACCTGGACTCCGCGAGTATTGATTATCTCAAACTCTTTGGCGATTTACGGCAATTGATGATTGCTGTTATCTATTTAAAGAAATGGGGAAAAGTCTGGACCGGAAAGGAATGGAAGAGTCAGGATTGATAGACATTTATAAACCGTAAAAATTTAACATATACCGTGCTCCCACCGCATATCTTTCTAATCAGGTTAATTCTTTTTGTTTATTTTTTATCTTTTTGATAAAAATACTTGCCGGAAGGGGTTTGTTTTAGTATATTATTATCGAAATGATAAAAAATATACAGGAACAAGAAATGGAAACTATAACAAATACGGATATTTACTCAACTCTAAGTAAATTATTAAAATTACATCAGGATTCGGAAAGAACATTATCGGACTACCTGTCTTCTCTCTGGTATGGGTGCGGGAAATTTCAGCATTCAACAGGGCTAAAACCCGGAGAGTTTCTTCAACAACTCAGTCTTGCTTTTACCGGACAGGTTCCGGAGTTTTCTGACGATTTTTTAAATAAATATCGCCATAAAGAACCGGCCGGGTTTCATCTCTGGGAAGCAAGGATTCTTTTTCAGATCAATGATCTGCGTGAAATGAAAAAGGCCGGTGTTTTTGAAAATGATCAAAAATATTTTGGAGTTGACGCTCCTTCCGGAGCTCGTTGGTACAATTTTGATCCCATAACATACCTTGAGTGTGCCGCTGCCGGTTCAATCGGCGGGTGGACTCCCGAACCGGATTCCGGCCGTATGCAGGTGCCCGGCAAGGTGGCCGTTTTTAACGAAGAGGGGGAGATGGAGCTTGTGGAAGCTGAAGAGCTTGAAGAACCTGTTGTTGAGATCGATGAGATTAGCTGGGATGATTTTACGGATTTTCTTGAAATGGGGCAGATGTATGAGTGAATTTTATAAAACAGCTGCGCTGTTTGATGAAGCTGTTTTATAGAGCGTTATGCACTCTATGCCAATATAGTTGCCGTGTTCTTCTTTGAGTATAGAACAGCAACTAAACTAAGGCTCTGTAAAGTGGGGTAAAATCCACCCCCCTAATACCTGACTCTTCTAATGCCTCTCGTGCTTTCCTGGTTATTAATAGAGGCCATGAATTAACTGATAGCCTAAAAATCGGGGGTAGTTCATCCGGCATGACTGTTAATTCCAGTTTTTTAACACGAGCTACAATACTAGGATTTATAGGGTGCTTTTGATAAACAGATTTCTCCCGGTCAAATATATCCAGGTGATTTGTTAGCTGAATAGCAGAATAACCATCCATTGCCACCCCATCCTTTAAAGTAACCCCGTCCGCAACATATCTGTTCTCAGACAGAACTGTATCATCAAGCATTATTACAGGAATTTTTCTGTGCGGGAAATCGCCGACTGAGAGTAAGGTATTAATCATTCTGTCCGACATTATAGGCCAACCTTCATTGTTAGAAGGGTAGTCAATTTTTTTAATTGAATCAAAATAAGCGTCAAAGTAAATATCTTTTGGAATCTCTAAAGGGTCTACATCAGTCCAACTATAAATTTTTTCTGATCCAGGAAAAGTAATAAGAGAAGCATCATTTTCCATATCAGTATTTTTTAAATGATCTAAAGACCAAAACAAACCAGATATTTCTTCATCCCAATTAATACTCATATATAAAACCTCTTTTAAATAAATTATGATTAGTATAAAAGCTATTTAGTCAATCTTTTTTCCCCAATGCAATAATATATCTCTCATATTCTCTTCTAAGAAATAAATTGTATCTTTTAACACATCATCTGGAACTTGTTTTAGCGCACCATACTTTTTTTCTAATTGCTTTAACATTTTCCGAGTCTCTTCTAGAGCTATTTTACTATAATTCGGATGACTCCCACAATGAAGCGGTAAATTTCCAGTGGCATATTTTTTGGCAAACTCAACAGCCTCCGGCAGCAGTATCCCATTGTGAGCATTATCTATATTATAAATCCAGCGCTCCAATGCTTCCCTGAACAAAGGGCTTTCTTTTACAACCTGGTCCGGGATAAGATGATGCGCCTGGTGTCCCGGTAGATTCCTGCCCAATGCTTTTACAAGAGCTTCCCTGAGTTTACCGGCTTTACTGAGCCGGATGGAATCGACCCCCATCCTGATAATGCCATACTCATCAATGAACAAGCGGATATGAAACTCATTGGCCTTTCCTTTTACCCTTCGGATATATTTCTTTCCTTCGGATACAATAAGCTCGTATGAAGTTTGACTGAGATCGGCATTACTAATATGCTTGTTTAATACCGGGGCAATATCTTCATAATTTCGGATAATCTTATGATATATTTTTTCGTCAACATCTTTAATAATTTCCAGAACGTCATTTACATACTGCATGGAATTCTTGCTGTTTTTGCTTGCGTACTTTTCCATCCCCTCTTTTACCAGCTTGCTTGCCTCAGCCAGCATAACTTCTTTTGCTATTTTTGCCCCGTGTTTTCCCCCGGTGCTGCACCATCCAAGAAAAGGGATCATTGCGGCAGCAGCAAGGTTTCCCTCTAATTCCTTGCCTTCCATGTAATAGATACCGGCATTAAGCCCGTCCGCAAAAACATCTCCGGCAAAGGGAATAAGACCTACAATATCAAGAATATTATGAACATGAAAAGAAGCTTCGTCCCAAAATGCCTTAAAGCCGCCCTCTCTTCTGAGCAGCAATTCAAGCGGTATTGTTTCTCCGTATAGTTCAACAACTCTCATTCGATCATGATAGATCTTTGACGCGATCCACTTTTTATTTTTCATGGTCTTTTCCGAATCAAAATACTGAGAGTATCTGTCAATATCATGGGGTTTAAAATGCCCTTCCGGAATTTTAAAGCGTAAAACACTTACATTTCCATTACTGTCCACAGTTCTATCGTGAAAGGTTAAATCCTCATAATCTCTGTACAAGGCACGCTTATCCATAATCTTTCGAATTGCTTTACCAAATAACTTCTTATCAAAGGGCCTGCCTTTTATATAGTGTTTACTTAAACCGGAGAATAAACAGACCAAATCTTCAAGGGTAATGGCTTTTGAAAAAGACAGAGCGTTTTTGGGAAGCACAAAAGGTGCTTTTCCCGGAGAATATAAAGACAGGTCAAACTCCATGTAATACCTGTTCGCTTCCTTCTTTCTTCTCTTTTTTTTCTTCTTTTTAGTCTTAGCCCCAAACCAGGCATTGAGTCTCTTACTGCCTCCCTTTTGCTGCACCACATGGGTCAACTCATGGGCAATGAGTTTCTTACCCTCACGGCTACCGGGATTATACTCCCCTTTTGCAAAAAAAATATCATTTCCCGTTGTAAAGGCCCTGGCATTGATGGCCCGGGCCAGTTCATTTGCCCTGCTCCCGGTGTGAATACGGACATGATCAAAATCCCTGTTAAACCGGGCTTTGTAATACCTGCCTGTGGAATCCGGGAGAGGCTGCCCGCCTCCTTTCATACTACGGATGCCCGATTCTACGCCGAAATCAACAACAGCTGCCCCTCCTGTATTTTCTTTGGTTTGAATATCAAGGTTAACGTTTTGTCGCTGTACATCGAAATCACTCATATTAACGACTTTATCAGCTACCCGGTCTGCTTCCTGTTCGAGTACATCGCCGGGGCTGCTTACCTCAAGTTTGGGCTGTAATTGCGGGTACAGACCTTGTTTGTACAGGTCGCGGAAAACTTCCGGATTCTTGTCTGCAACAAGAGAGGCAAGTGCCGTTTTTGCTTCCAGTGCTGATGTTTTCCCGGCGTCCATAAGCGGCTCAAAGGCCCCGCTTTTAGCAAGCCTCTGAACAGCCTCATTCCCTATTGTCCTCTGTAAATACAGGATATAGTCTGTAGTGGGGTCCGGGTGCCGGGGCTGCCCTCCGGGCTTCTGCTTCTTCTCAGGTCCGGACTTCTTCCTCCGGACCCGGCTCTTTTCAGGAGGGGACTCTTTGTGATATTTATATTTTGTCATATGCGCCCCCGTTGATTAATAATTAACCTGTGTGCTGAGTACATTACTTCGCGCGTCTCGAAATTGTAAATAAAGCATGCCGGAAGTTTCTTCATCCACTACCGAAAAGTTAAACGGTAATAAATACGGCATCCACGCGGACCAACTGCCGTCGTCTGCTTTATATTGCATCTCAACAGCACCGGGAACCGTTTCATTTACGGTAAAATCTTTTTTTATAAATGTTATCCATGAGCCAAGGCTGCCGTTTGACTCGTCATCAAGCAGAGTCTTTTCAACTGAGAGAGGAAATGGACCGGGAAGAGTGCTCACGGTTATAGTGTCACTCATTATAATTTCATTTCCCTCAGCATCCCTGAACCGGGCATACACGGTTTTTTCCCCTGAACCGGCCGACAATTGCCGGGCTTTCAACTGTGTTGACCAGGTAAGATTTTCCCATTCTGTCCACTCGGTAGTATTCTCATTACGAAAACAAACTTGATACGCTCCGGGCGCGTAAATACCTACATCTGCATTACTTCCCAGAGTATTGGTTTCCCCGTTATTGATTGCTGCCGTATAAGCAGAAGTATCAATTACGGTTATGGAGGCGTTTTGCCCCGTAACATCTCCATTCGGATCTTTAAACTCCGCGTATACGTTCTTGCCTCCCACTCCCCGGGGCAGCATATATTTCTTTGCAAAAAGATAATC
>JAAENB010000346.1 GCA_024224995.1 bacterium
AAGCAGGTTATTGATGAATTTGAGAATCTGTACCCGGATTTTAAATCAGGAAAGGCAAAACATCGGAATGAATCTTTGGATGTCAGCCTGTCTTTTTCTTTGAATCGGCTGAGTGAAGAGACAAAAAAGCAGATGAGCGGGTTGGGGGTTTTTGAGGGGAGGGCTATGGGGTTTGCCATAGGGCATATTTGCGAAATAGAGGAATGGGATGAAGTAGGTGAAAAATTCATGGGAGAATTGGAAGGAGTCGGGCTGGTGAAAAAGGAAAATCTGCCAGTTCCGGTTGGGCTTTTTGATTCAATGTATAGTAAAGAGGATATTCCACAGGAAATGTTTGAAGAAACCATGCTTATGCCGTTTTATAAATTTCATTCCACATTGGCCCCCTATCTTCGAGCAAGGCAGACATCGAAAGAACGCAACGCACTGGAAGAGCGTTATCTTAAATTCTATTGTGCGTTTTCCAGTAAGTTATATTATGGTGATGACAATGCCCCCCATGAAACCCGCATCATTGCACAAAAAGAGATGCCCAACCTACGTCATGCCTTGGATATTGCTATGAAAGCCGGGAAGACTGATATGGCAGTGAATTTTGCTGAAATTGTTGGACAGTTTTTATATTATTTCGGACGTTGGTGGGAGCGGGACACCATGATGAAAAAAATGGAGTTCGTTATGAGGACATCACTGTCTGACGGACCTTTGACAAAGGCCGAGTACCTGATGCAAAGCAGACAGGGGGAAGTCCTGTGGCGGAATGGGCAGGCTGAAGAAGCCGAGCAGGTATATAGGGGATTGCTGGCTCGTATGGATGCCGGGACGGAGTATGATGGAGCATATGATCGTGTAGTTACACTTAATGGTTTGGGGCGATGCCTTAGGAGCCAAGGCCGTGCTGTTGAGGCTGAAACTGAGCATCGTCGTGCATTGGATGTGCTGGAAGGAATGAATCAGGAAGATAAGCTTGTGCGCCGTGAGACTGGTGTTGTTCATACTGATTTGGCTGCTACTCTGAGGGATCAGGGGTACTATTCAGCGGCCAAAAAGTATTACGAAGAATCACTGCGAATTAAAGAAAAATTTATTGGTGGAGAACGAAATAAAACTATAGTTTTAGGCGAACTCGGCCAGTTAGCTCTGATACTGGGCGATTATGGCGAGGCTCGACATCGCTATCAAGAAGCCTTAACTTATATGAAGCACTTAGGTGAAACCCAAAACGAAGCAAAAATCCTGCATATGTTGGCAACAGTTGATTTGGAAGAAGCAAAAAAAACAACCGGCCCCCAACAAAGTTCCCTGCTGACCAAAGCAGATAAAGCTTACATGGAAAGCCTGCGACTGAATGAATCCCTTGGAAACAAGACTGAAGTAGCGAAAAATGCTGATCAATTGGCTAAAGTTTCAGAAACAGCAAAGCGTTTTACCGATGCTGAACGATGGTATCATCGAGCAATTGAACTGAAAAAAGAATCGGTTAATCCAAAGGAACTTTTCATTAGTTACAACAACCTCGCCGCTCTTTTCCTGGGCATCCACAAGATTCCCCAAAATGAACGCCCCCCTGCTTTTGCCAAGCGTGATCTTTTATCCGAGGCAGAAAAGTGGGCGCATCAGGCAAGAAAAATAGCAGAGCCCATAGGCGATCCTTCTATAGAAATATGGGCAACTTATAACATATTAGTCTACATTGCTAAAGCCCGCAACAACCTGGAAGATTTCAGCCACTGGCGCAAAAAACATCGGAAAGCCCATGCCGCTTTTCCGGGACATTGGGAAAAGTTGATGCCAAAAGAACTATTTCAAAAGGCCAGGAATGGGGATAGAGATGCTGTTCAAAAGATCAACGGTCTTTTTAACGGTGGTAACTTTCCTGTTGCGCTTGAAAAAGTGCTTTCAGGTGAACGGGATGCGGAAAAACTTGGGGATGAACTTAATTTGGATTGCAGATCATATCTCTTTCTGATTAAAGTTTTGGAAGGATTGTCTGGACCGCGGATTACCACAGATTAAGCGGATTTCACAGATTAAGCGGATTTCACAGATTTCATGGGTGCGCCCTGTGAGTCCGCAAGCTAATTTTTTGGGCTGCTTTTTTCCAATTCTTTCAGGTAGGCTTCAATTTCTTCAACAGAAAGCCCTGCCAGACGTTCCTCTGGCTTAAGCCCTTTCAGACGTTTTTCTATCGATAAACCTGTTACAAGCAGCTTTCTTTTCTCTTCGGCAGAAAGTCCTGTCAAACGTTCCTCAACTGTAAGCCCTACCAGACGTTCCTCAAGTGTAAGATTTTTTACAAATTTTTCCTTACCATACAAAAATAATATTTCATCTTCTGATAAACTCGAAAGCACCATCTTTTGAAATTTTTTCCCCATTTCAATAAGCTTTTCAGGCGTTATTTCTTCTTCCATATTGAACCACTCCGCAAGCTCGCTAATTGTCAGATATGCGTTTTTTCTTCAACTTTTTCAGGTAGGCTTCAATTTCTTCAACAGAAAGTCCTTCCATACGTTCCTCTGGCTTAAGCCCTGCCATACGTTCCTTTGGTGATAAACCCGAAAGCAGTATATTTGGAAATTTTTTCCCCATTTCAATAACCTTTTCAGGCGTTATTTCGTCTTTCATATCATCTCCTTTAATATTAAGCAGGAAGTACATAAGCCCATTCAAAACCCATGTAAAGTGCCTGCCGAACGAAGACATTCCATACCGTTCCAATGTTTCAAAAGCGGACCTTTTCGCTTTTTTCCGACTGGCAAAGCACTTGATAAAAGCATTATGCATTTCATCTGACAGTTCATTCAGAACCAGAATCGGAATTGCTTCCAGCAAAAAGTCACTGCTTTTATACACACCTTTCTGATCTGTTGCATAAT
>JAAENB010000347.1 GCA_024224995.1 bacterium
GCAGTAAAAGTGACGACAGTTTCACACTTTCGATGCCTGGGATGCACGGGGCCTCTGTAAAAGTACGATTTATGAAGTCACGAAGCCGAAAAAACGCACCGCGCCTCGACGAGACATCGATCCACATCCGACTCCGCCCTTACAGCCAGGCCTAATAGGGAGGTGAGAAGTGCGACAGTTCTATGAATTCAATACAGGAGCACAAGATGAAGCAGTAAAAGTGACGACAGTTTCACACTTTCGAGGCCTGGGACGCACGGGGCCTCTGTAAAAGTACGATTTGTGAGATGACGGTTCATGAAAAGGACGAATTGTGCGAGAGGTCCATCGATCCACAGCCGACGTTGCCCTTACAGCCAAGCCTACTAGGGAGGTGAGAAGTGCGACACTTCTACGAATTCAATACAGGAGCACAAGATGAAGCAGTAAAAGTGACGACACTTTCACACTTTCGAGGCCTGGGACGCACGGGGCCTCGGTAAAAGTACGATCTGTGAGATGATGATTCATGAAAAGGAAGAATTGTGCGAGAGGTCCATCGATCCACAGCCGACGTTGCCCTTACAGCCAAGCCTAATAGGGAGGTGAGAAGTGCGACACTTCTAGGAATTCAATACAGGAGCAC
>JAAENB010000348.1 GCA_024224995.1 bacterium
AGCCAGCGCCTACGGCGGCAGTGGGGATACCAACAACTGTGTTGTCCGGGTAGATAATATTGCCGGGGATAATAGTATAAAATTCGCGAGCGCCAGTTACGATAACGGTGTTGAAGCCCTTGCCGTAGACAGGAACAATAATCTGGTATACTACGCGACAAATTCCAGCACTGCTACGGAAAAATTATACCGGTCGAATCTCGACAATAGCAGCTCTTCCAGCCTTAGTGTATCCGGCGGTGTTGAGGCCATCGGTAGTATCTACGGCATGACTGTTGATAATGATGGAAAATTATATATTTCAGGGAAAAATGGTCCGGGCGCCAGCAGAATATTTAAATATGATCCCGCTACACAACAGGTTACTATCAGTTATGCCGGCAGCATGGTTTTTCCTAATGATATTATGTTTAAAAACAATTCCGTTTATGTTCTGGACATAAACGGAGCCGAAGGGTATCACGTTTTTCAACTCAACCTTGATTTAACTGTCATTTCGTCTAATATCGGAACCCGCACCGGTGACACCAGCACTGTGGGCAAATTCTACGGCGCGTCTCGATTTCTTGGTAAGATGAATCCCTATTTTTATATACTTGACGAAGACGCGGGCGGTACTGCGGACAGGATTATATATCTTGAAGATTTCGCCGGTACGGGATGGAAGAGCTATGGAGAGACTGGAAGCGGCATTGGGCAGTTTGGCTTTTATAATGTAGGGGGTTGAGAGAAAAGAGACAAAACATAATTTTTTTTGTTTTGTCCCTTCTCAATTATTACTTTATATTTAAGAACATATATACTTCCTCAAAAAATCTTTGAA
>JAAENB010000349.1 GCA_024224995.1 bacterium
ACTACTTCAAGGCCAGATGCAGCTCGCAATGCTATTTAGTTTCTAGCCTATTTTTTTCCCGCTACACAGGGTCGGTCGTGTCTTAATATACCGAAAAACGTAATTCGGAATGTAACCTATGCCCGGAGCGAGTTCCGAACATTCTGCCGAGGTATTGCTCCGGGCATAGGTTACATTCCGGGCTGATATACCTTATATTAAGACGCGACCACGGGGGTCAACACTCTTAAACAACTCCAGGATCTTTTCAAAGAATTGTATATTCGAATAAAAATGAATATGCGGATATGCTGCTAACACATTTTTCTTTGAAAGACCGCATTGCCATTCCTTATTTTTGCCTGCTTTTTTTATTGAATACCGGTACTCAAAGCCGGTATCGGTAATTTCATCCAATGTGGTATGATGAAATTCGTGTCCACGGGTACTAATTCCGTCGTACTGAATTTCAATGTAGCCAAACCGCTGTAGTTTGCCGGTCATGCGGGCTTTGCATTTAAAAAAATCTACCATGGGATAACATTCCGAGTCCCTGTTTATAATGCCGCCGGTTAAATACATGAGGCCGCCGCATTCGGCGTATATTGGAAAATTATTGTTTGCCTTTTGATTTATGTCTTTTCTGAGTGATACATTTTCCGACAATTCTTTCGCGAAAACTTCCGGGAAACCGCCGCCAATATACGCGGCATCAACACCTGTTGGTAATGCCGGATCGCGAAGAGGACTAAATTCAACAAGCTCAATGCCGCACTCTTTTAGTAAGTTCAAATTATCGTGATAATAAAAGTTAAACGCTTCATCTTTCGCGACAGCCAGTTTCATGCCCTTCCCGCTTTTATTTACCGTAAAAGAATATTCCCCATTATTATATTGAGTCTCTCCCTGAACGATCTCTTTAATGCGCTGAACATTAATACATGATTCCGCTGAATCGGCCAAAACCGCTATTTTCCGGTCAAGGTCTTTCAGCTCCTCCACCGGAATTAATCCTAAATGCCTGTCGGCAAAACTACAGTCACTGTTAAGCGGCATATACCCAAGGCATTCTACACTGGTGTTTTTCTCAATTATCTTTTTTAATAAAGAATAATGACTTTCTCCGGAAATATTGTTTAAAATAACACCAACAAGATTTACCGCTTTGTCGTAATTTACGTATCCGGAAATGAGTGCCGCGATACTTGATGACATCCCCTTCGCGTCAATAACCAGGATAACCGGGGCTTCTAATATTTTTGCCACATGAGCGGTGCTTCCCACTGTTTCAGTGCCAAGACCGTCATAGAGGCCCATAACTCCTTCAATAATCGCTATATCCGCGTTAGATGAATTTTTATTATATAAATATCGAACAGTATCTTCATTGAGCATCCAGCTGTCAAGGTTATATGACGCAGCCCCGGTCACAAAGGAATGAAATTTCGGATCTATGTAATCGGGCCCCACCTTGAACGGGGCTACCCGCATTCCCTTGTTGGTAAAGACTTTCATGAGAGCGGTAGTTACCGTAGTTTTTCCAACACTACTCTGTACTCCTGCCAGTATCAATGGTTTCATTAAATAATCACCTGCTATTATACTGCGTCTGCGGCCCGTTTGAGTATAACGTCTGCCAGCAGCGGTTCAAATCCAATTGGCTTTGCCAATATAAAATTAATCTCCGGATACTTTTGCGACAATTTTTCTACAATTTCAGGAATATCTTCTTTATAATGAATTCCTTCATATAAAAAATATGGCGCGATTATTACTTCACCGACCTCATCGCCAACTAACTTCTCAATAACGTCATGAATTCCGGGTTTTGCCAATTCCATGTGCGCGCCTTCTACAGAATCAAAATCACTTTTTTGTTTTATCAACGCAACGATTTTATTAAAAACAGATACCGCGTCTTCCGATCTGCTGCCATGTCCTACTACGAGTAACGACCTTTTCATAATTTCACTTCTCTCCTTTTTGTGATTCTTTTTTTAAAGCTTCATCCAAACTCAATGGAAGCTTTATTTCTTCATTTTTTTTATACTTTTTTGATTTATAAAAATACCGGGTAATTAGCGGCGCTTCGAGATTCACTGAACTAAGGGCCGGAATATCGGTAAGCACCGTTCTCATATCATCATTTTTAAATATTTCGCCGTCTTTAAGAATTAAAACACGCTCAGCGAATTCCGGAATTCTATCAATCTCATGCATGGCTACAATCAATGTGTAATTATATTTTTCATTTAATTCTTTTAATAATGCTATAAATTCCCCTGCCGTGACCGGGTCAAGACCGTTTGTTGGTTCATCCAGCAGCATGAGCGGGGTTTTCATTGCCAGAAGACCGGCTAACGCTACCCGCTTCTTTTCTCCGCTGGATAGATCATGAATTGGACGGTTTTCCAGGTGAGAAATTTTCATAATTGCCAGAGATTCCGCTACCCGTTCATTGATCTCTTCCGGATCTAAATTCATATTTGTTGGGCCGTATGCCACGTCTTCTTTTACGGTTGTACAAAATAACTGGTCGTTTGAATCCTGGAATAAAAATCCTATATTGGTAAAAAGATTATTTCTTGTTTTTTTCGTAATTTTTTTATTAAGCAGCTTTACGGCGCCGTTGTTCGGCAGCAAAAGACCCGCGCAAATTTTCAACAAGGTCGTTTTCCCTGATCCATTGGGCCCGCATAACGCGATAGTCTCTCCCTGTTTAATTTCCAGGCTGATATTCTTTAAGGCCTGGATTTTATTATACGCATATGAAACATTCTCTATTGTTTCTATTAAGCTGGTTGATGACTCATTCATGATATGTAACCTGCTATTATCCTTTTCGCTGCCACGGGCAAGCATGGCATAAAATATTGTTTCGGAGCGGTCATAGCCCCGCATAAAAAGCTGCGCGCAAATTCGCCCCATTGTTTTAATCATTTTTAATCTTCCCCTTGTGCCGCCTCTTGAAAATGCTGCCGTGCGCATTCGGGAAAATTCTTCAAACAGTAAAAAGGAATAGCGGTACATTAACGCCAGGGAGTCAACCAGTATGGCGGGGATTTTATACCACCGCAATGCCTTTAACACTCCGGAAAAAGGGCTTGTTGCAAATGTTACTGCCAGCCATGAAATATCGCAATAGACTCGAAGCAAAACACCGGCCCCTGAAATAATTCCTTCTTTGTATAGAGTCACGGTACCAATTGATGCTGCTTCAGTTTCGCCAAAGCCTATGGAGTAACCGGCGAAGGCGAAAAGCGCGGGTACCAGGGGCGCGAGGAAAAAAAAGAGTGTTCGCCCTGCCGAGGGCGCGGACCAAACAAGAAGGCACACTCCCGTTAACAAAAGAAGTCCGCTTAACAAGGGAATTGCCAGGCCAATGTTTAATACAATTACCCATAGCAACAAAAAAAGTTTTAACCGGGTATCCCAGGTATGGACTCCTTTGTTGTCACGGTTTTCCAGGTGCCGTTCGGAAAACCGTACCCTGTTAAGACTGCCGGCACTATTCATTTATTTTTCTTTTTCCAAAAAATTTTTCCCAGCCTCTTCCAATGATAAATCCGCACAACCCGCCTGAGAGCATCAATACGGCTGTCCACAATTCTCCCGTTGATTCAATATCGATATACGGCTCCCTCGGTTCTTTGCCGGCTTGTATTGCCATTTCTTCATTAACGGTTTCGTCCATTCCTGCCATTCCGTCAGCAGCCCTTGCCGGCACAGCAAGAAACAACAACATAACAAACAGCATAATTACTGTCGCGGCGTATGCCGGTATCACTTTTAATGATATTAAAATATCCGACCGCTGTTTATAAATAAAATGAATAATATATCCTGTTAAAAACATCTCTCCGAGTGCTATTGGCAGCTGCGTTGGTAAATACGCGGCATATATGGCAAACAAGTATCCCAAAAAAGAAAACCGGGGAGTTGGCCCTGTCGATAAAACAGCTCCTAAAGAGAGCCCGGCGAAGACATAGGTCATTACATCTCCAATCAATCCGCCTATTGCCGCTGATGTAATGAGCGATAATCCGGAACGCCGGGCCACGCGGAAAGCTAACCAGCCGAAAAAAGCTCCGCCAATCCCTAAGGTTATAACATTGGCTCCCCAGGTGGAAAAACCGCCATGCGCGAAAAATGCCGCCTGGAGCAGCAGAGACAGGCCCGTGAGTGCTATTCCTATCCAGGGTCCCAGGAGTATTCCAATCAATGGTGATCCGCAGGGATGAGTAGTAGTTCCGGTAAATGCCGGAATTGGAACCAGTGAAAGGAAAAATATAAACGCGCCAGCCATTCCCAGCATGGTTTTTTTCTCAGGGTTTTCTTTAACAAAACCCTTCATTTTTTTAGCTCCAACTCCTACGAGTCCCAGTGAAACTCCCGTATATGCCAGAGCCGGAACGCCGGTTATTATGCCTTCCGATATGTGCATAACTTTTCTCCTTTTTATGCGTTTTATGCGTTTTCACGCATATTTACGCGAATTATTCGCGAATTATTCACTCAAAACAATAAAAAATCCCCGGATCAACAATGACCCGGGGATTCCCTTTTTTATCCACAGAACAATCTCTCCCTTTCTTACCATCGAAACAGAGAGAATAATACATTTACAGGCAGGTCTTCTGGCTCCCGGATCATTCTACCGGCTGCGCCTTCCCATCAACTTTGCCTCTAATGAGGTAATTGAAAGTGGCTCTGTGCAGCTTTTGTCCCCGGTTACAGCGGCGGGTCCGCTCCCGGTTTTAACGGGATTCCCTTTTACTCGTATGAGTACCTGTAATTTTTTATTTTAAATTTTATTTTAAAATTTTATTTCAAATATCTAATTCTAATAAATAGAACTCTATTCTCTATTTAGAATAGAACCATGTCAATTATTAATAATATTTTGGCAATTAAAAAATTAACAACAATTTTGTAAGTGCCTTGTGTGCAATGTTGTTTTTACGCTCGGGGATTGGTCTGCACCCCTATTTCTGAGCACTTACCCTCCCCATCCCGGGCTCTGGTCTCCTTTTTTTCAATGCTGTTAAGAAATTCGGATCGCTGCCGGGGACGATAACTTTGTAAGAACTCATCAAGAAAAAAAATTAATGCTGATATAAAAATTCGCCTGGATCATAAACCGGACAGGGGAGGAACAGTTATTGAATCTTCATATCATTTTTAGATACCAATTGATCATTAAGGCGGAGCCATTCTATTCTAAGGGTATGCAGCTGCGCTGTGTGGTGAACTTTTTCATATTTATAACTCTCCAGCTTGTTAAACACCACAATAACATCGCTCAAAGAGGCCCGGGCCTGACGATAATTCTTCAACTCGGAGCGGACTACCCGCTGCCCCAGTTTAATTTTTCGTTCCGAAATATCCACGAGCTTTCGCTCAAGCTCTATTTGATCATATAGATTTTTTAAATCTCTTTCAAGTTTTCTTTTTAAATTTTCAGCGCTCAACACCGCTTTTTTATGTTCAATTTTTGATGTTTTATGAAGTGCCTTTTCTTTTTGCCGCATTAAAGAATATTCAAAAGTAGCCCCGGCAAACACCGAATCTACTGATTCTTCCAATAAATAGCCGGTCCCATTCCTGGAATACCCCAGAAGCAGGCTCACCGACGGAAGAAGATTATGAGCGTTTCTTTTCACTTCCAGAGAACCTTTTTTTTCAAGAAGAGAAAGAATTGTATATGTTCTGCTCTGAGCGGTAAAACGGCCGTACCCCTTGTTAAAATCAATATCTTTTTCCGAGTAGGCGTCAAAGCGGGGGATAAGCCGTTTTGTTTTTTTATATCCCGCGGCCTGGTAAATAATTTGTTCTGTTTTTCTATAGGTGTTTTGCATCGTGTACAGGTTCTCCTGTTTTTCAATAAATTGCAGATTTATTTTATCCACATCCGATTGAAAGGCGATACTATATTTTTTCCTGGCCTGTATGTTCCGGAGCAGCTTTTTATTCTCTGCCAGTGAAAATTCTGCATTTATTACATTCGCGTAATCCGAATACCACTGGTAATAAAGAGCAATTAATGACGCGAAGTAATCCTCGTAGGCCTCAACTATTTGGTATCGAACCACCTCTATCGAAAGATCCGTAATTTTTTCTTCAAGCCTGTTGCCATAGCCAAAGGCGTTTTTTGCTATTGGCTGTGATACCATCGCGGTAAAGCTTGAAGTTTTTCTATCCAGTAAGTAGTTGGGAGTGGCACTGTACGTACCGGAGATCTCTGTTCCCGTAGAGGGAAATAATGCGCTTAACGATATTGCGCTTTTAAATCCCCCGGTATTATTTTCCTGCAAAGCCAGGTTATACTGACTTGATAATGAAAGAACAAGATCCCTTGAAGGAAGATTTAGATCTTTTACATAGGCCAGTTTCATGGAGTCAATAAGTATTTCACGGAATGTTATATCGTACTCACAGGTTTTCGTTATAAATTGATTCAATGACAAAATCTTTTGCTCTTTCAAAACTACCGGGGGCTCAGAAAAGATACGCCCGGGATTGCCCGTGTATAAGAGCAATACCAGGGTCAATAATATAATTACCGTTTTTCGCATAACACCTCCCTATTGGCCCTGTTCATGAATTACATGATCAACATGTTTTATAACGGAATAGACCGCCGGAACCAGAACCAGGGTAATACCGGTGGCGAACAAAAGCCCCCAGCCCATGGCCAGCATCATTTCCGCCAGCATTGAGTCATACCCGGCAATCCCATAAGCCGTAGGAAACAGTCCCGCTACCGTTGTAAAAGTGGTCAGCAGTACGGCTCGAAGCC
Source organism: bacterium (assembly GCA_024224995.1). Next base: position 6,779 of record JAAENB010000349.1, read on the forward strand.
GGGTTTTTGCAATATCCGCGATCTGGGAAGTGGTAAATTCTCTATGCTGATTCATATCATACTCTTTTTCCAGCTTCGAGACCATAACAATCGAGTCATTCACCACAACTCCGGTTAAGCCCAGAATTCCCACTGCGGCAAAAAAACCAAAATAGGCTATACCATGAAACCAAAAAGCCAGGATTACCCCAACCACGCCAAAAGGAATTGCTACCATAATAATAAAAGGTTTTAACATGGAGTTAAAGAGCAGCGAGAGAATGGCGTAAATGAGGAACAAAACCGCTAAAATTCCAAATAAAAAATCCCCCCTCGATTCTCTCGAGTCTTTTACTTCCCCCACAAACGATATTACGGAAGTAGGATAGCGGGCCAATATTCGGGGAAAAACTTTCGAATCGAAATAATCAGCAACCTCAAGAGGAGTCATGGTTACTTTTTTAACTTCTCCACCCGGGTTTTCTTTTTTATTCTTATCTTTTTTACTCTTATTATTCTTAGCATGCGTATTTCCCACTATCATTTTCTTTCTCTTTTCGTTTTCCTTACCGTATAATTCCGCGAAAAGAGTTGTTGTGCGCTTATAGTCTTGCCGTTGAATTGAATAGGGGGTGACTATTTTTTTTATTTTCACCACATCCTTCATGGGCACCAGGTAATCGCTATTGTTTTCCACGGGAATACTCAAAACTCGCTGTATGCTTTTTTTAGCGCTGTCTTCAGTCGTTAGGCGGACATCTATTTCATCATCTCCCTCAATGAGCTCATAGAGCACCGTCCCCTGCAATATGGAACGAAATGTCGCGGCTATGGCTGAAGATTTAATATCAAGCCTGCTTACGATGTCGCGTTTTAGATCTATTCGATATTCGGGATTAAACATGGGTCTATCTATTTCAACATCAGTAAGGGCCGGATGTTTTTTCATTTCCTTGTGCAGTTCATCAACAACTTTTTTCCGTATGGCATCATCATTTTGCTGAACAAGAATTTCAATAGGGCTTCCGCTGCTTTGCCCAAACCGGCGCTCAAGAAAACGAATATTTGAAAGGTCTTTCACGTTTTTAATTTTTTCCTTCCACTCCGTCTTTAATTGCGAGAGCGGCTTATCTCTTTTTTCCCGTGACACCAGTTCAACTCTCATGAAAAGGTTGTTTTCTTCCACGATTCGGCCATGCCTGCTCTGGCCAATGTAGGTTCTGAATCCCACCACGTCTTTCCCCAGGGACTCGGCGAAAACTGCTTCAAGCTGCCCCGCCAAAACAGCGGTTCCGTAACTTTTGGTCCCTTCTCCGGCTTCCGCCACAATTGCTATTTGCGTGGCTTCTTCTCCCGGGAACATTACAAACTTCATTGATTTCGTAAAAACAAATCCCGCAATAAGGAGCAGCGAAATAAAAACCAAAAAAACAATCGATTTTCTCTTAAGAACTTTGTCCAGGAAACGCCCATAAGAATTCTCCACGATTGAAAACCAATGAGCGTACTCTCCGTTTTTTGTTTTTTTTAATTTTTTTGGTTTTTCCGGCTTTTCTTTTTTTTGTTTATAATATTTTTCTATAAACGGCAGCGTTCCCAATGAAAAAATAATCCGTAAAGGCCGGGGGATATTAAGATTCATGTGCGCGGGAAGGATTAAGACCGATTCCAGAAGGCTCCCCAAAAGCATTAATGAAACTATAGGAGGAATGATGGATATAAATTTCGCGAGCCTGCCGGTAAACATGAGCATTGGAAGAAAAGCCACGCACGTGGTCGCGATACTGGCGACAATGGGCAGGAAAACATATGACGCTCCTTTTACCGCCGCTTCAAAAGATTCATACCCTTCGGATTTTAAACGGCTAATATTCTCTGCTACCACTATGGCGTCATCCACAACCATTCCCATAACAATGATAACCGCTGAAAGGGTCATATTATTGATGGTATATCCCATTGCCGAGGTTACTATCATTGTGAAACAGAATGAAAAGGGGATGCCCAGGGCTACCCAGAGTCCGGCGCGCATATTGAGAAAAACCAGCAGCGTTATGATTATAAAAACAAATCCTATGGTGCCGTTCATTCCAATTAGAGTGAGCCGTTCCCGCACATCCCTGGATTCATCATCGAGCAAAACTATATCTACCGGGACCGCTGCCAATGAATTTTGTTTAAATGATCCTGTTTTTTTCTTTATTACTTCTATGGCTTCTATGATCCCATATGAACTGCTTTTTACCACGTTCAGCAATACGCATTCATGGCCGTTTACTTTTGTTATGCTTGAAGAGTCTTCAAAGGTATCTACTACGCTTGCCATATCCTTCAAACGGATTACCTGCCCTTCAAAGCCGCCCCGTATTATTTGTTTTTTTAATTTATTAACTGCGTTTAATTCTGCCCGTATTGTTACCTTTGACTCGGCTTTGTCTTCAATGCTTCCGGCAGGGGTTCGAATATGGCCGTCTTGTACGGCTGCCATAATGGTATTCATTGAAATATTATAGTGTTTTACCTTTTCGGGCTTTACCCGGATCCGGATTTCCTGCCGCAGGTACCCGGATTTATTTATCGAACTTACTTCGGGCAGGCTTAAGAGCTGATTTTCAAGGGCCAGGGTATATTTTTGCAGCTCTCTCCGGGATTGTTTATCCAGAAGTTCTTTATTCTTATGGATTAGCGCTATATCAATTATCGCTTTTTGTGATGTTTTATAGTGTTTAATGACCGGATCGTCCCGAATGTCCCGGGGTAAATCGGCCCGGTTTACGGCATCGGTTATATCATTGACTACGGTGGTGAGTTCTTTTATTGTGTCATCTATCTCAATTCGTATTGAACAGAGTCCCGTGCCCGAGGTGCTTACGACTTTATATAAACCGTTAACGCCCTGTAATTCCTGTTCAATTGGTTTTGTGACAAAATGCTCTACCTCCTCGGGTGAAGCTCCGGGATATACGGCGCTTACCCGGACAAAATTCATTTCAATATTGGGGAGTTCTTCTTTCGGGGTGGCGTACCAGAAAAAAATTCCTCCTAAAAATACTCCAATTGCAATGAAGTTTGTTAATAAATGCCGTTTTCCGAAATAGGCAATCAAATTTTCCCACATTTTTTAGACCTCTACACACAACAGGCTAAAATAGAAAAAAGATCAAGGAAAAAATAAATGTTGATATAAAAATTGGTAAGTGCTCATTTTGGGGGGTGCAGCTCGCAATTTTAGTGACACCTCTTCATCCGGCTCCGGAACTCGCTCCGCTCAAACAGTCCTCACCTTCTGAAGAGGTGTCACTAAAATTGCGAATAACGTTCCTCTCCTTATAAGGGACGGTTATTTCCCGGGGATGCCGGGAATTCCGGCGTTGAGATTAATTTTTTTTATGAGGGCTTTTACCTCTTTGGAGTTTTTGTTTTTTTGCCACCAGGCGTCGAAGGTACGCATGGACCGGGCGTTGAGCTTCTTTTTATCGTCGGTTAAATTATTCGGAAAAAATCTAAATTGAGGGTATATTTTTTTCAGCCATTTTGCCGCGAAGCGGTTGCCAACAACAAAGGTTTTACCTTCTTTGAGATAGGCCGCGAGCAAGTCAACGGACCTGGTGGTAAAAATATAGGGAGCAGTAACAAAATTAGATACGGTTTCTTTATCGTTAATTTTCCTGTCTGTAATAGTAAAGGCAAAAATACCGGGGATATATTTTAAAAGATACGTCCAGGGGATGCTGTGAGTAAAAGAATATTTTTCCCCCGGTTTAAGCGTTATGGTTTTACCGCGTTCTAATTCATAGGAACGCAAAGTAGGGGAATAATCTATTCGGATCACTTTACCCAAATACAAACCGAATAAAAATCGTTTTTGTGGGGGATTTGAACCGGGAACCATAGAATAGACAGACACTTCAGCAAAACGGGTTTTGCCAGGATCCTTAAAAGAGACAGTTTCCTTCCCGGTATTCTCATAGGTAATAAATAATGAAACAGACTCTCCCATATGATAATATTTTACCAGGGAAGAAACAGTAATACGCGTCCCCTCTTTTGCGGACAGACCGGGATGACTACCCAGGAACATAACAGCCGCGATAAATAACAATAGCACTCTTGAGCGGAGCAAATTCACCCTTTAAGTCCTCGTAATATATCTATTTCTTCGGAGCTAAAGCTCCGCCCCATTCCGAAACGCTCCATAATCCCCGTGGTCCTATCCGCGCTATGATCCTTTTCTCCGGAAGCGGTGTTGGAATTATTAACACCAAACAACTCCCGTTCGAATTGGCCATTCGTGGCGTGCCCAATTTCGTGAACAATAGCTGATATTGTGGGCTCGGGATCCATATTACCATTAATAAGAGGGCACTTTGTTTCGTTGGTGCACAGACCCTGTGCATACGTCCAGCGTTCATCGGGTAAGATCTCTTTTCCGTAATGTTTAAGTTTTACACCCGGGAGTTCCTTTCGCCAGGTATTGGTGTTAGCGTCTTTATTGGGAGCCGAACCCGACATTTTCGGATGGAAATCATCAACGCCGATTATTGCCGGAGTTTCAATTCCGGCGTCTCTGATCCAGTCTTCGATTGAGTCGTTATATTCATTAATAATCCGGGTTACCCAGTTCTGAGCCCGGATCTTAATAATCCGTTCTGTGTCGGTTTTTTCCGGGATTTCGGCGTCTCTCTTTTTTTGATTTTCTTCCCAGTTCTTTTGAGCGCCTGCTCCCGAATCCCAGAGACCAATATATTTAACACAATATTTCTCCGGGATTTTCCGAATCTCGCCCAGGGTATATTTCACGAATGCTGCCTCATCAAAATACCCCGTAGCGGTCATTTTCGCTTCTGTGGTGTTTTCACTAATATGATTTTTCCCGGTCATTTCATAGGCCTTAAATTCAACCTCTCTCCACACCGTAAAGGGTTTCGACTCCCGGGAGATCAATTCCGTAGTTCCGTCAGGGGCAAGGATGGACGCCTTAATGATGAACGTGTCGCCGCCTGCTCCCGATGGGATAAAATAACACTTCGCGATACCCTGGTCATTTCCCGAGGCTGTGCAGTCACCTTTATAGTCATCGGTGCTGGCAGCGGCGGACCCGGAACATTCTTTCCAGAAGGTATCGCTGTTTACATCTTTCGCGAGATATTTATCCGGCCCCGTGGCGTATTTATATGAATCGGTCTTTTTTGTATTCTTTCCATTTGGGTCGGAGAAGGTAAAGGTTACGTCTACGGGCAGGGATGCGGCCGCGCCGGTGCCGTCGGTTTTTTTTATCAGAGGTGAGGCGCTTACCTCGATTGTATTTTCGGGGTTATTCATTACCACGATTTCATTTCCTTTATAGGTTTCAAGTCCCGTTAGCTCCAGTGTTATACTTTCCACCTCAATTGCAAGCTCTTTTTCGTCCTTGATCTCGGGCCGGTCGCTTAAGCTTAGTGAGACCTTAAAAGGGGACCTGTTTGGTCCCACATAATTTCCGTTTTTGTCCTTGCCGTCCCACTCATAGCTTAAGGATTTCTCCCTGTCCAGCCGCAGATTTTCCGCGGTGAAGATTTCTGTTTTATCCTTATCGTAAATAATAATTTTTCCCAGGTCCCGGACATCTTTGGAGTCGCCGGAATAGGTATAGGTATATTCAATGGAACAGGTTTCTATTGACGGAGCGAAATTTTTCGGCATGCTCTTAATTGCCACCACTCCTCCCGCCGGATAAATAAACTCCCAGGGCGACTGCATGGTGCCCATAGCTGCCTCCGCGAAATTCTCTTTTATGCCCGGGCCGTTCGCGGAATCATGATTCTCTTTCGATTTCCACTCTTCGGGCAGTTTGATATTCTTCTTATCGCTGCTGTCCGCTGAAGAGACATACGCGCCGGCTTCCCTGTCAAGAATTATATCACCCTTATTTTTTATTGAAAAAAACAGGTCCGGCTTTGATTCGTCTTTCGCGAAAACGGGTAAATATACCAGGCCCGGTTTAATAAACGATCCCATTGCCTGGAGATCGTCGTTCGATAGAGTATCGGAATCATAGGCGCATACCGCGGGGTGTTTGTCATTGGGCATGGGCTCAAAAGTCCCGGTGCTTCCCTTATAATATTTCAGGCCGATAAATATTCGTACATCTTCCAGTTTAAAAGTCCAGGGGTTTTCCGCTGTCCCTTCACCTTTTCCTTTATAACTTTCTAAATATCCTTCTTTTTTATTCGTATCTTTTTTTTCCCTGGAATCGATAATTTCCGGCAGTGCGATAAAAGGGAATGCCGATGGGTTTTCTATTGATGACTCAAGGGTTTTGCTTTCAAGGTTAATAAATTTCTTACCCGTTTCTATTTTAAAATAAAGATCGGGATTATCTTCATCCTTGTCGGCAACTATTTTTACCGTTGTATCGTCTCCGGTTGTTTCTCCCTGGCCCTGGAAATCATCACTGCTGATCGTATCATGGTCGTACATTTTTACTTTCAAACCTGCCGGGAGCGGGAGCCAGTCCTGTTCAAGGGGATTATAATAGAGCAATTTTAAATGGAAAGTGAGCTTGTTTACCTGGAATTTATTCTTACTTCCCGGTTTAATAACCGCTGTACTTTTTACTCTTTTTACGATATTTATCTGCGCCATAGAAGAGCCTCATTTCCTTAAAATTAAGTTTGTTTATAAGTCTATTTATATATACTATATAGAAGATACTATGATTTTATATGGCTGTCAATGGATGAGGAATGAACGCCACCTGTGGAGGAATGAACAACAGCACTTTTTTAACCTGGAGATCACACTTATTTATTTTTTTGGTGCGCTCGGGAATTAGCATGATCTTTCCTCCACCCTGGTGAAAATACCTCCTGTATTGCACCAGGGCAGAGCCATCCGTGGCTCTTGTTCCGGAAAGATCATGCTAATTCCCTGACGGTGTTTGAAAATTTTATTCTTTTTTGAGTCCAAATCTTCGTCTTTTTTTCTTGTTTTTAGCTTAATTAATCATATTTTTAGGGTTCTCTTCCATATAATAGCAAGGAAATAACGATTTAGAACATGATCTTGCGGACGCTTGATTTTTTGTTAATATTTACAAAAATTTACTAAACATTTGTTGACATAATTATATCACTGTTTATTCTTAGGCCATATTTTTTTTGGGGAGTTGGCCGATGAATTCTATTAACCGCATTAAATCTTTTATTCAATCCAGGTTCAAATTTGAACTTTCTGCCCGTTTCAGGCTCAGCAAAACCGCCGGTTCTTTTGCTCCCTTTCCCGGTTCCCTGGTTCCGGCGCTTAAATCCGCGCTGTCGGATCAGGGTATTCAGAGTCTTTACACGCACCAGGAAGAAGCCTTCCGGGCTATTAGCGCCAATTCCAACACGCTCCTGGTTTCCAAAACCGCCAGCGGTAAAACATTCTCTTTTTTCCTCCCGATCCTTAATGAATATATTAACGCGCCGCTGCCCTTTTCCGTTCTGCTTCTCTACCCTACAAAAGCCCTGGCCAGAGACCAGGAAAAAACCCTGGCGCGGCTTATGTCTATGGCGGGTAAACCCGGTAAACTCGGCACCTTCGACGGCGATACTCCCCGGGAAGAACGGTCCCGTATTCTTCGTTCGGCCGATTTTATTATTACCAATCCCGACATGCTCCACTTCGGCATCCTCCCAAATCACGCGAAAAACTGGCGCCTCTTCCTGTCCCGGCTCAGGTATATTGTCATTGACGAAGTCCATGTTTACCGCGGTGCCTTTGGCTCGCACGTCTCCAATGTCTTTAGCAGACTTCTTCGCGTTTGCGCCGTTCACGGCTCCTCCCCGGTCTTTGTCTGCTCTTCCGCCACCGTCGGCAACCCCGGAAGCCACGCCCTCGCCCTTACGGGCAAAAAATTCCATGTTATTGACCGCGACTGCTCTCCCCGGGGAGATAAATCTTTTTATTTTCTCAACCCGGCCCTGGTTGAAAACTACGGCACTCCTCTCTTCCGCAAAAGTACCGCGTCCCTTGCCATCCCCCTTCTCAGGGAAGCTGCCGCACGGAAAATCCGTACCATCTGTTTTTGCCGGGCCCGCCAGGAAGTTGAGCAGCTCCACCGGGCTGTTGTTTCCGGCTTTCCGGATCTCGCCCCGGTTGTGAAACCATACCGCGGCGGACTTCTTCCTTCCGAACGAAGGCAGCTCGAACACGACCTCTCCTCCGGCTCCATTACCGTGATTATTTCCACCAACGCCCTTGAGCTGGGTATCGACATTGGCGACCTGGATCTCTGTATCCTTTCGGGACATCCCGGTACCCTGGCCAGCTTCTGGCAGCAGGCCGGCAGAGTGGGCCGCGGCGGTAAAGAAGCCGTTATTGTTTATATTGCCAAAGACCGTCCCATTGACCAGTACCTGGTTACCCATCCCGAATTCGTTACCGGCGCCCCGGTTGAGCATGCCCTGTGCAACCGGGATAATCCTTATATCCTGCTCCAGCACCTGTCGTGCGCCGCCCTGGAACTCCCCCTGCTGGAACAGGAACCGCTTTACGATCCGCTCCCGTTCCGTGAAGCGCTTTCCGTCCTTACGGAAAACGGTTCCCTTGTTCCGCGTAATGACTCGTTTCATTACGCCCTTAAAAACTATCCCGCCAGGGATGTTTCCCTCAGAAGCTCTATTTCCGATTCCGTGCAAATTCTATGGGGCAGCGAAGTTATTGGTAAAATCGATTCCTCCGGCGCCCGCGGCTCTCTCTATCCCGAAGCCATTTACCATCACCTGGGCAGGAAATTCCTGTCCCTGGACCTGGATCTTAAAAATAACCTCTGCTCGGTAAAACCGGTTTCCGCTGATTATTTTACCGAAGCCGTGTGGGAAGGTAAAATCGATATGGTTGCTTCGGAATGCGTTAAAACTCATAATAACGCCCGCCTGGAATTCGGCGTCGTTAACGTTAACAGGCAGCCCGTTTCTTTTAAAAAAATTAAAGAAGTCTCCTTTGAAATTTCGGGCTACGGCACCATTTCCCTTCCTCCCCTGGAATACAAAACCACGGGCTTTAATCTTTCGGCTCCGCCCAATTGGCGCGATGCCGTTAATGCCGAAAACCCCTGTTTTGTTGACGCGGCTTTTCACGGGCTCTCCTACGTTCTCAAACACGCTGCCATCCTCTTTTCCATGTCCGACTCCGATGACATTAATACCGACATCTCTCTCTGCGAAGTTAATCCCGGCTCCTTCTCCGATGCCCTCTTCCTCTTCGATACTATCGAAGGCGGCGTTGGCTACGCTGAAAAAATCTTCGAAGAGATCGATGATTGCCTGGCTCTCTGCGCTCAAATTATCGACCGCTGCGAATGCGAAAAAGGCTGCCCCTCCTGCGTTCCTCCCCTGCCCCCGGGAGTGGATGACAAAGACCTGCAGCTCTTCCTCGTTGAATCCAATGCCGCCGTTGTTTGCTCACGCAGCCTGCTCCTGGCCCTTTCCTCCGGCTCCATTGAAATTCCCCGGGTCTCTTCCTCCGTGATTCCCCTGCCCCAAAAAATCGCCCTTTCCAATGACCCGGAAAGTCTCCGCATGCGGCAGAAACTGAACCGGGCTTCAGGGATTCTTCAGGACAGGCTAAAGCGCGTTTCTTAAGGTAGAAAGGTCGTTGTTTGAAAATTTTTGGCCGATATGCTGCTAAATGAGCCTGTGTTCATGTAATTCCGCCGTTTTTTCCGGCAGCCCCCAAAAAAGCTGCCATGATATGACCCCGTGCATCTCAGTGGAGCTTATCACATAATGCCGGAAGCGATAACTATCGCTTTTTTCAGGATCTTCCGGGGCCAGCCCCAGGACAACATCCAGGTACTCTTCCACAGCATAAGCCACCACCGCAGAAACGGACTTTTTAAGAAGTTTTCGTAAATCAGTAAAAAACTCATAATCGTCTTCCTGGAAAGAGATATGGAACGTATGCCAGTTATCGGGATCGGGATCATCTATTTGATATTGAACGGCCCGGCACATGGTAGCGGAGAAGTTTTTCTCATTCATGACCATTTTCAGAAGCCGGATAATGATCTTAGTACGGGAGATCCCGAGCGAAACAGCAGCCTCATTGATTTTCTCCAAAACGGGAACCCGAAAGTTAATGGTAGTTTTAATTATCATAAAAATACTCCTGAAAGACGATTATCAGGCTGATATTTTTTTGATCTAAAAAACACCGGCCCCTATTAATAAGAGCATCATTTTAGCCGAAAAAGTAACAAACTTTTTTAGAAAAGTTCAAAAAAAGTGAAAAAAATTATCTTGCGTGGAAACAGGAGAGGGATAAACTTATCCCCGGGTAAAATAATGGCGAAAGAAACAAAGCAGAGAGACGGAACAGCCCGGCTGGTGAATATACTGGGAATACCGCCGGCGCAAGGCTGGGCAAAGCGGTTTGCCGCGTTTTTTGGCGCGTTTATGCTTTCTGCGATGATAGCGGTTATTGTACGGATATTTCAAACGCACTATACGGGAGACACGGATTCGTTTATAGTATACCGGCTCATGCAGGTGTTTTTTATCTACCTCAGTATGGAATCAACGCGTTCACGAATCACTATACTGTTATAGAAATTATTTTCTTCCCCGTACTACTGCTCTCGAAGATCTCGAAGATCTCGAAGATCCCGGGGAGCCCGGGGAGCCCGGGGAGCCCGGAAAGTTCTATTCCGCACTCAGAGCTCTATGGAGTATTTTTATCATAACACTATTTGTTGGCGCGGCGCTTTTTATATTAGTTTATTTTCTCGCGCAAGCCTTTGTGCCTCCCGATTCTATTATCAAGCAAAAGGACGGCTTTTTTGTTATATACATGGGAATCTGTTCCGGCTCAATCTCTCTTCTGGTTTCCTCTCTTACAAATTATTTCCGGTATACAAATAAGGGCTGGAAACATTCCGCGAAAATCTGCCTCCGGTCGTTTGTTCTTTCTTTAATTCTCATTTTATTCAACATCGCGTTGTTATTTGGACTCGGATATTTGCCTGTCCCCTGACCCGCCGGGAAGGGACAGGCAATAAAATTAGTCCTCCACCGGCGGCGCCAGGAGCGGCGCTACTGCCGTATTCAGCTCCTGCAAAATTTTCGCGTGCGCTTCCACAGTACTTCGCAGCTCCTCATTTACCTCACGAAGCTCCTCCATTTCCTCATTTATCGCGTCTACCCTTTCATACATTTCAGAAAAACTGAATTGCCCGTCCTGCGCATCATTGGAATTTTCATCATTCGTTAACCCGGCCTCACACCCGGTTAATATCATCCCGGCCGCTGCCGTTATTACCGCAAATCGCTGTATTTTTTTTATCATCATTTTTTTCCTCTCGTTTTTTAAAAGTTGACAGTTGGCAGTTGACAGAAAAGACAACGGGCAACCGATAACCGGCAACACCACAGTAGAGTCTAAACAGCGGTTTCCCCTCCGCTATATCGATTCCCGATGTGACATTGCCGGTTTTTGCTAAACAAATACCTAAAATTGTTCAAAATCGTTGATTTTTTCATTGACTTCAAACAATGTGCCTTAAAATTGACAAAAAAGACTCATTTTTTTTGAATACTTATGGGTTAAGACGTTTCCATGAGGGTTTCGTGACGAAAAAAATTTTAAAAAGTTCAAAAAGTTTTAAAACTCAAAAAACTTATATTTATAAAAAAATTTTTGTCACGCAGGGGTCTCAATTTCGTCTTTACCTGTATGAACAAATTATTGTTTGAGGCATTTTATGACTAAATCGCGCGTTACTGTAGATATTCCAAAAGATAAAAGAACGATGTTTAAAGAAATTTACCGGCTGTTTTTCCCTGTCATTTGCGGTTCTTTATATACCAAAGTCAATGACCGGGATCTTGCTGCCGACCTGGCTCAGGATGTGTTTGTCGATTGCCTCCTTAACCTGGATAAGATTGAAAATATCAGGGCCTGGCTTTTCAGAGCCGTCCGGAACAGGCTTATTGATTATTACCGGAAAAAGAAAAACATGACCCAGGATGTTGCCGATCTTGAAGCTTCCGGCGATATCGCTCTTACGTACATTAACGGTTTTAAAGATACCCGGATTATTATCCAGGAAGCTGTTGATACCATTTCGAACGATTCCGAAAGAAATATTTTCGAGCTCGTGGCCGTTCAAAATTATTCCTACTCGGAAGCGGGCAAAGCCCTGGGCCTTACGAAACGCCAGATCTTTTACCGGTATACTAAAATCGTGGAAAATATCCTGGACTTTCTTAAGAACAAAAAAGGGATCAATTCTATTGAGGAGCTGCTATAAATGAATAATAACAACCTGAAAAATCTTAAACACATCCTCAATAAATGCGAGCTTGCCCGGCCTATTCCGCTTGTTGAACAAAAGCATATTAAAAAAAGCAGGCGCAAAATTATGAAAAATGTCTTTCTCTCCGCTTCCGGGAAATTCGGCTTCTTCGAAGGGCTTGTGGCCTGGGTCTTTCTCGGCTTTACCAATTTCGGCGTTAGACTCTCCGTGTTCCAGAGCGCTGTTGTGGTTGTTATTGCCTCTGTGGCTGTGGTCGCGGTCATTTCTTCCGGCAGCTATTTTGCCGTTGCCTTCTTCTCGTCCGAAAGTCCTGCTCCCGC
>JAAENB010000350.1 GCA_024224995.1 bacterium
ACCGGAGACCGTGATCCAGAAGCATCTTCAACCAACATAAGCCAGCCCACAAAGGGACGAGGCTGTTTTCCAAATGCACCTTCACGATATGCAACCCAAAAATCATGTGCCGTGCCGATAGACTCTTCGGTTCGGTTGTTGAAATTATTTCCGAATGAAGGCCCAACCTGGCTTTTTAATTCGATTGCCGTAATAAGTTCTCCTTTGTAAGTAACAATCAGATCCCAGAGTTTAGTTGGCCGAAAAAAGCCCGGAAGTGTCAGCACCGCGCGTTTTTTATGGATATCTGCACAAGCAAGTCCGTTCGCATGAATAATGTCAACAATCAAGGCAATAAACCCATCCATATTTTTACCGGCCGTCACGCCTGCACGTTCCCCTTGATCGGCTTTTCCTGACTCTACTTGTTTTTTCCTGGCCGCTTTCCGATTACTCCAGAACCCTTTCACAGCCTCACAGGCTTTGAGCTCATAATCCACAAGATCTATTGCCATTATTATTCTCCATTTCCACCAAGGACCGTTTGTTCATCATAATTTAAATTGTACAGCTTGAATACAGCGTTGTTGCAAGCGTTCAAATCGCGGAACCTGGCCGCTTCTATCAGTTCATCCTGTATATTCTTCGAAATATCTCGCCAATATGGAATACGGATACGTCTCAGGTATTGAGCCTGAAAACGTAAATATCCTCCACGCATTTTTGTGGAGTATGTAGTAATAAACAATTTTGCTATGCTTGAAAGCAGGACGGCCTGCAACGCATGCAAATCCCACTCATCGGAAGTGACGTAATAAAGATTATGATGCGGATATAGATCCCCCGGCTCAAAAACGATATGTGACTCTCCTTTAATGTCCGGAATGAGCAATTTTGGTTTTTTCGTCAAAGCGGGCCAAATCCGGTCAATGGTTCTATACCAGCTCACAGGAGACTTCTTAGCGCAATGCCTGTTAGAGATTACTTCTTTTCTTTCTTCAAGGTAACTCGCTAATTTTGGATAATCGCTCAGATCAACAAGCTTCCCATTATCAGCAAAAGGATTGATAACGCCTTGCCCATGCCAGACTACTTCTCCGGACCTGGTATCGCGCGTTGTAACGAGAGGAAGCTTCCGGTCCGGTTCAACATCAAGGGAATCAAAATTGCCGATAAAAGCCTTATCGGCACCTGTAGCCACACCGATCCCAACTTTACAGCCTGCCTGTTCAAGAGATGGGAATTGCGACTCAAGCCGGCGAATCAACGCCATTTGATCGGATGATTCAAGCAGCCAGGGTTCTGTCCCGTTAGTCACGCAGGCAAGTTCCCGAACGGAAGAATCTTTCAGCAATGTTTGTGACAATATTTCCGTAGAGAGAGTAGTTAGAGCTTTTTTTTCTATATTTGGGCGATGAGCAATACGAGTAGCTCCCGGTTTATCATTACTGATAATGGTAATAGCGGGATATGCACTAACCTCGGAATGAAACGCAGAAGAGCCTTCCATATCTACATAAGCTCTCAAATAAAATTTCCTGGATATGAAATCACGCAAAGGCCCGCCATAACGGTTCTTCATCCAGCGGTCCGCACAAATAAAACCCAAAACCCCGCCTTTGTTTAATAAAGACAGCGAACGTTCTATGAATGGCACATAAAGATCTGCCCGGTCATACATAGTACTGTAAAGCTGTCTATATTCCGCCAGCAATGGAGCAGGAATAAGTTCCTGACGAACATACGGGGGATTTCCAACAACAAAGTCAAATTGACCGGTCATTTGTTCGAGAAGGAAGTCTCCTTGAATAAGCCAAAAACCAGAAAGCACTGTTGCCGAATGAACAGGAACGCCGGAGTTTACGATTTTTTTTATAAGGGTTTGCCGGGTGGATTC
>JAAENB010000351.1 GCA_024224995.1 bacterium
CCTCGGCACCGGACCTCACCAGCGGTTCCTTCACCTCGTCACCGCCGGCCAGCTCGAACCCACCGAATTGACCGCACAGGACTGGAACCGCTGCGAAGAACTCTGCGCCACCTACGCCGACCTAGGGCTCGACCTCGTTGAACCATCCCTGATCGCGATCGCTGAACGCGTCGGCGAGACTCAGATCGCGACGCTCAACTATCGAGACTTCACCGTCGTGCGACCCGCCCACACCGAAGCGTTCGAGCTCCTCCCAGGGACCACCTGAACCAGCCACAGCCGAACGAAGAGCCGAACCCGCTACCCCACCTCCCAGCCGAGTCGTCCATCTCCCACAACCGCTCCTGTTGACGGCGAGATGAGGGTTCACACCAATACACCAACGGTGTGCCCCGGCCCCGGCTCGCCCGATGGCCGAGGATTTCTACACACTTGCACCACCGGTGACCGCCACCGCTTCGAAGCCAACCCGCAGCGAAGCGCCGGGGCGGCAGGACAACGAACGCCAGTGAGGCGTCAGCATCTCAACTTCCACCCGTTCGACACCTCCCGGCGCCCGGGCCGGCGGACAGTCTCAGGCAGG
>JAAENB010000352.1 GCA_024224995.1 bacterium
ATTATTTTAATAAAATTAAAAAAAATGTCAAGGTGAATTCCCGGCCATTCAATCAATATATCAAATAATTAACATTTAAAACATTAATAGTTGACAAATTCCTCATCCAAAAATCAAAGTATTCAAATAAAAAAATATCAAACCGGAGGAAAATATGAATAACGACGTTGAACCTTTATTTGACGACGAATTTGTTGGAGAACCGCCAACAAAACGTGTCATGGCATATATTCAATCATATCGCGAACAGAACGCGCCTGTGGCGGGAATTTATTGCGGCTACGCTCCCATTGAACTGATACAGGCCCTGGGAATAGTCCCTGCTCTTTTATGCGCCTTCGCGAACAAGCCAATAGCCGCTGCCGAAGAAGTTCTGCCTGCCAACCTGTGCCCTCTTATTAAATCAAGTTACGGTTTTATTATTACCGACACCTGTCCTTTTTACGGTCTCTCGGAAGCGGTAATTGGAGAGACTACCTGCGACGGCAAAAAAAAGATGTTTGAAATGATCTCCCATAGAAAGCCCATGTTTGTGATGGATCTTCCGCAGATGCCAAACGAAAAAGAAGCAAAAGATTACTGGGCTGTTTCAATACGGAAACTCCGGACTTTCCTGGAAACCACTTTTGACAGAAAAGTTTTGGACAGTGCGATAGAAGAAGCCATTAAAGATACCAATTATAAAAACAGCATGATGAGAAAAGTCTTTGAATACGCTGCCCTGGAACCGCCGGTCCTCTCCTGGAACGAGCTCTATGACATGACGTTCCTTGCGCTTCCCGCTACGGGAAAAGACATGGCCCCCATACTCGAAGATATCATACAAAAACTCGACAGCCGCGTTGCGAACGGTTATTTCCACGGAGAAAAAGAGGCGCCCAGGGTTATGGTTACGGGATGTCCTGTTGGCGGAGACTCCAC
>JAAENB010000353.1 GCA_024224995.1 bacterium
CCTGTTGTGGGACTGGTTCTCGGTATCATTGCCATGAAAAAACAGGCAGGTCCACGGGAACAGATAATCGCGAGCAACTTCCAAATTCCCGGAAGAGCATTCATCATCGTGGCAAAAGCCTGCGGCATTAGTGCTATTGCCACTTCGATCTTTTTCCTCGCATACTTGTCACTGTGGATGACTGTTTGTTTCGGCATGATTTTGAGCCGACCATATCATTAGAATCAGAATAGGGCAAATTATATGGAAGTAAATTATTACGAAGATAAAAATCTAAAAGCAGGCCGGGAAACCTACGCAGAAGCCAAATCCGCCATGACCTATGGGATTGTTGGATTGGCTCTCTGTGAAATTCCCGTTGTGGGACTGGTTCTGGGCATTATTGCCCTGTCGAAACAAGCCGGGCTCAGGGAACAAATCATGATCAGCAATCCCCCGTTACCCGGAAAAGGCCAGCTCGTTGCTGCAAAAGCCTGCGGTATTGGCGCTATCCTGGGCTCAATCTTCAGCTCTCTTTATTATATTGCCATGATTTCCTCGAACTGATACGAAAACGAAATTTTCACAAAGTATCCCCCCCAAAAAAATGTTGCTTTAATAAATTTATTAGCATACTATAATACTCCGGAGGGGGTTTATGACAATGTTAAAACAGGTGCGCGCTTTTCTATTTCTTATTTCGGCAGTTCTATGCGCTATTCCGGTTAACTCATCTGCTGCGGCAACACCACAGTGGAGCGACCTGCACAGCAACTGGTTCCACTGGCGCAATGAGTCCATTCCCGATTCCCGGGCCTTTCAAAAAGAACTCCGGGTGAATCCGTATTTTCCATTTCAAAAAAAATTTCAGCTCAAAATAAAAATCCCTGTATTATTTGTTCGAAATTCACTTACAAGCCCCCGGAAACAGGTGCCGGTTCCCCGTTCCTGTTTATCCGGTTCAGCTCCATGCCCGAAGCTCTTTCCGAAGAACCGCAAAAACCGGTTGAAGTTTTTCTTAACGGCTCCCGCTTACAAGCAGACAGCTCAGCCCCGGCCCATGGAATTTATCCCGTTTCGGCTTCGCTCTTAAAAGAGAAAAACATTCTTGCGCTCTCGTATAAAGCTGCTCCCGGTCCCCGGCCCATGATTACGGCGATCTTTCTTACCAGGAAAACAGGTCTCCCAAGACTAACAAGCGGCATATGCCCGATAAGAGAACCTGTTCTCAAAAGATACAGCATTCTTGATCTGGACGGGCCCATTTTCGTTAAAGCGCTAAGCGATTCAGAGTACCGGAACTTTGAAGAACAGTATGTTGATAGCCCTTTACCGGGAACCGGTTTCCTTACGATCCAGGTTCCTTCAATAAAAAAAGATTTTTTTAATCTCAAAAAAGATAAACGCTTTCTGTACGAACTGTTCATCACCCCGGACACGCTCCCCACCCGTTCCCTGGCGCTTACTACCGATAAAATTTCCGGTCCCGATGAAGTATATCTTAACGGTACCCGCATTGGCGCTACGGGAATTCCGGGCGACCAGGAAAAACTCTACTATGACAAAACACGGATATACCCCCTGCCCGACACACTGCTCAAAGCCGGAGAACCGAACAGGATCAACATTATTACATCCAGGGCCACTCCTCATATCTACGGATTACTGGATGGAAACTACCTTAGAATTGGCTATACGGATAAAGAATTTAAAGACTTTGCCATAAATGAAATAATTTCTCTTTCTCTTATTGCCATCTATTTTTCGGTGGGACTTTATTTTATTATTCTTCTCATCCGGACCAGGAAGAATATTGAAGATCTTTTTTTCTCTCTCTTCTCCATACTCCTTTCCGTTTATTTATTATTACGGACCCAGGCCAAGTATCTGTTCTTTGATAATTTTTATATGCTGAAAAAGGTTGAGTACCTGTCCATGCAGTTTACCAACTGGATACCGCTCTTCTCGTATCTTCTGTACGTTCTTACCAGGGAATTTTTCTATTACGCGGCAAGAAAAATTACCCGCAAGGGCGGGGGAAAATGGGACACGTTCTTCTTCCGGGTTGATGTGTTCCTTGCCAACAAACGGCGCTTTTGGTCCGCCATGGCAAACAGGCTCCCTTCTTCTGTTTCCCG
>JAAENB010000354.1 GCA_024224995.1 bacterium
CCGTCCGCCTCCTGCCCCGGACCCGTCAGCCACGGAAGCTCGTTCACAGCCCCGATCGTGGTGGCTGTAGGGCCACCTCCGTCAGGCGCCCTGCAGATCTGACCAGCTTGGATTGTGTCCCACCCAGTGTCAGTAGGAGGCTCCGTCAGTTGGGGACCGCCGTCCACGATGATGACAGAAGTGCAGGTTGTCGCGACGAACTTGTTGAGCTGTGTGCAACCGCTATCAGCATCGGCGAAGAGATGAATCGCCAGAATGAGCTCGGCGATCACGGGGAAGCTATCTCAGATCCTCGATCGATCACCCGCCAGACTCCTTGTTGCTCCCTGGCGGTGAGAAGGAACGAGACGAGACCGCCGGTCGGGATGTCTGAGATGATCCGGCCGTCCTCTGAGCGCAGAACAGCCGGAAGGCCGAGGGTCCGGACCTCCAAGATTGCCCCTTCTGGTGATGCTTCGAACAAGGGGTCGACTGACTGGATCTCAAGAAGGAGGCCATCCAGGTGATGGCCGTTCTCACGAAGGGTGGCTTCGCCTGGCCGAATTGTTTCCTCCAGATAGGGGGAGTCTTCGGTGAAGTAGTCGAGGAGGTTGACCTCGCCGGGGCGTTCGAGGACGAGTTGCTCGGCGGCCAGCGCACGGGCGGCGACCAGGACCCACTCTTCGGGGCCCGTGGCGCCGGCGGCGATGAGCTCGATGAGCTCGGCCTCTCGTTCGGCGATTGTTTGCTCCCCGTCGTCGGTCGTGGTTGTCGTGGCGAGGGCGGTTGTCGTCGTGGTC
>JAAENB010000355.1 GCA_024224995.1 bacterium
TGCATAGTATATGTTTTCAATTATTATAAAACATATACTATGCAAACTCATAACTTATAGAATTATAATGAAAATTTAAAAAGAGCATATATATGCCTAATGAACTGCAAAAAATATGCCAACCGTTATTTGCGTTCATAGGTTTAAATTGATGATATATTGTACCCAATTCCTGTTGAAGTCTATTTTATATTTGAATTTCTTAGCTTTGCAATTCGTTTTGTAGTCGGTAAAGGATTAATTCATGACGAAGAAAGAGGCTGTCTTTTTCACCGAAAAGTCAATAAAGCAGACATAGTTGAAATCATAAAATCAGGATACATTTCTCAAAACAGCTTGAAACAGATAAATAACCATTTAGAATTATTGTGATCACGGGCACAGAAGGAACCAAAAATATACTGGTCAGCTAAGTTCTTTGCAGTAATTTAAACAATTACTCTTGCAATAGTCACAAATAAGATATAGAATATATATTTTATAAAAGAAATTTGGTTTAAGCAA
>JAAENB010000356.1 GCA_024224995.1 bacterium
AGGTGGCGGACGGACTTAACGCAATGAATATAAATCGTCATGGAAAACCTCTTCGGTTACAATTGAAAGAAGTGCCGACTTGATAATTCTGTCCGTCGGATGAATGTCCATTTTTATTGAAAGGCTGTCGAGAGCCCGTTGGAGATCATCAAACCAAAACCTACCTTAACCCAACTTGCCACCTACTGCCTGACCAAATAAGTTTTGAGGGGTGGCATTTTTCAGAAATCATGGACTTCCGATGGGAAATTTTTTATGAATAAGATTCAGTATTATTACAGTCGGATTGAATCTTTAATATCAGCTGTCAGACTGATTTCAAATATTAGTATACAGGACAGATAATTTCTAAGAATTCTAATATCATAATATTAAGCAGTTAATATCAGAACAGTACTGAAACACTGAGTCTGATTCATAAATTTTTTCCGTTCAGAAGCCCCTCAGAACTTATCTGGCCAGGTACTACAGAGAATCTTCCTTTCCAAAGCGGACTCGAGAGCACGGCATATTGGAAACAACAATCTCCGTTATCACTTGCGCCTCTTTAATTCGCTCGCTCCAATCTTTTGACATTTTTATTCCATTAATTAATTACAACAAACTCTTCTTCAGACATGCTCTATCCTTACACTTATAGCTGACTGTTATTATACGTAATGTGAAATAACTAATAAATTTATATCAGGCAATTATAAGTTATGTCAATATAATACATTATTTTTTTCAATTATTTTATATACGTTCGCATAAGTCTATAAGTTTTGGTATATGGTATACGGCCTAACCTGCTGAAATCAAAGAATTCCCCGGTTTTTAAGGGAACTCAGGGGGCTCATCAAAACCATGGACGAAGAGGGCGAGGACGCTACAAGGAAATGCAGCCCTGTCCCCGCCCGGTTAAAAAAGGCCTGCAGCCTGGGAGCGGAAGAAAATCATCCCAAACTGAGAGCACTTTCCCGTGAAATTTTGAAT
>JAAENB010000357.1 GCA_024224995.1 bacterium
GGGAAGAGAGACGTTGCGTGCAACGTCTTTACGGGTTGGTTTCCCGGAGATTTGTCCCGGGTCAACACCACAGAGGGGTTAAACCCCAAATAAACACCGTGAGGGCACGGCACGCCGTGCCCCTACACGTACCGAATCCCCTCGCAGGGGCCGCACTCCTTCCCGGAATCTCCATAACCCTTGCCTGAAACCAGCCCGTAAAGGCGTTGCACTGCAACGTCTCTCAGAACCAAACCCTTGCCCGGAGCCTGCACAGAAACGGACCCCGATCCCTTTCTTACCGATCACCTTCCCCTATCTCCCCCACTCCCATTTCAAGTCTCCAAGAGTCTCTTCCACTTTATCCGTACCGGAGATCCCTATTGAACGTCCGGCTTCAAGGGCCCGCTCAAGTATGGCGATCCCTTCTTCTCTGCGGTTCCTGGCAATAAGAAGCGAGCCCAGGACCCGGCCCGACTGGAAAAGACCCAGGGCGTCTTCCAGCTGTTCGGCCAGGTGAAACGCTTCCGCTTCCAGGGTGACCATTTCGAGAATATTTTTTTTCTTGAATTCCATCATGGCCAGGGTATGGAGGATGGGAATCTGGCCTTTTTTGTCCCCGATCTCCTTGCGAAGGGCAAGTGACTGCTCCAGGGACTCCCGGGCTTTTTCATGGTCGCCCATGGTTGTATGGAGACGGCTGATATTATTCAGGGTTACCCCCTCCCCGCTTTTGTCGCCAATTTCACGGCGAATTGCCAGGGACTGTTCCATGCAGTCTATTGCCAGGTCGTAATTTCCCCTGGCGGTGTAGACCTGGCCCATGTTATTCAGAGTTACCCCTTCATTATTTAAATCTCCAAGCTGCCTGTTAATTGATACGGATTGCTCCAGGTTTTCCAGTGCGCTGTCGTAATCGCCCCTGGCAGTAAAAACCTGGCCGATATTATTCAGCACCTCTGCTTTGTTCGCCAGGTCTTTCTCTTCGGGCTCCGCTAATAATTCAAGCACATCATATGCCAACCTGAAATTCGAGAGTGCCCTGTCGAGTCTTCCGGTTCTAAAAGATATGAGCCCCATTTTATTCGGACTCCACCAGGGAACCTCACTGCCAAAAACCTCTTCCACCAGGGCGCATACATGCAGGGCATCATCCAGTTTCTGTTCGGTTATATAAACAGAGCTGAGCTCCTCTCCCAGGTCATAGATCTTTTTTTTGTTTTCCGCAAGATGAAAATGCGCGAACGCGGCAGCCACATCTTCCCGGTGATAAAAATATCGACCGGCGATCTCGTGATACTCAGAGCTCATCTCTTCGAAAATATCATACTTTAGAAAAAGCTCCCGCACCACTGCGGGGATTGAATAATAGAGCAGTTCCAGCTCCGTGTCAATGCTCACTTCTACAAGGGTCAATTCATTAAGCCGGATGAGGGCCTGGTGCAGGTTCTCATCAAATCCCTGGAGAAGAAAGGCTGTTTCTGTTACGGGTTTTTCATAGTAGAAGAGAACTTCGGCAAGAGACTGTTCTTCGGCGCTTGCCCTGTCCCAGAGCCTTTCAAGAAAAAGTTCCCTGTTTATTTCGGGCAGGGCTATTTCACGGAACTTTTCAATTCCCGTACTAAAAGAATCAATCCGTTCCCGGATCTTCTCTCCGGTTGATACGGGAACTATTACATCACAAAACGGGCAATACTCTTCACGGTCTTTTTCTCCTGTTTCTTTATTATCAATATCAAGAACCAGGGGAAACCGGTGTTTTTCATTGATCGAACAGCTTACTCTGTATACGGCTTTGCCCATATGTTTTGTGATGCCCTTTTTTACGATTATCAGCATTATTAATGTTTAATATTGCCATTGTAGCTATTTATGGTCAAAAGGGCTATCTTTTTTTTGTGACAGCATCTCAGAGCTCTTTATAAGAGCTCTGAGGTAAATTAATTTCCAGAAACAGACCCCGGTATACAACCAGTTTCTGACCTATTTTTCCCGGCCCAGCCGGTGTTGTTCTTAACCGATTACCGATAACCCCGCCCAAAGGGCGACCGATCACCATTCTCAATACTCCGCGTGCCCCAGAATACCATAAATAAGAATCCCAACATTTTCATGAATATAAATATACGAAAGCTCCAGCGCGCCGCTTGCGGGCAAAAAATCCCTGAAGTCATTAACCCTTCCGGAAACAAAATAATCAACAGGCAGTGCCGTAGGATTAAGACCAACGGCCTTAAAGCAGCCCTTTGATCTTTTCATATGAAAGGCTGAAGTGATAAGAAGAAACTTTTTAAAGCCCTGTTTCTCTATGACCTTTTTTGTCCGTTCCGCGTTTTCCCTGGTATTCCGGGAACCGGATTCAACCAGGATCTTCTCTTCCGGAAGGCCCCAGCGCAGCGCGAATTTTTTCAAGACCCGTGCTTCCGATTTATTGCTCCCAAAGAGAGAACCGGTCCCTCCTGAAATTATCAAATAATCGACTGTTCCGCTTTTTAAGAGTTCCATACCCCGGAGGATGCGGTCTACTCCGCGCGAAAATTCCACCGCAGTAGTGTCACTTAAATTAAGATTAACAACCCCGGTTAAAACAACAGCTGCTTCATAATGAGTGCCGTCAAATTCAGGAGTAATTGAATGTTCAAGTCTGTACATAAGCTTGTTTGAAACAAAGGGAGTAGACAGGAAATATATTAGAAGGAACAAGCCCCAGTAGACAATTTTCCCGGAACGGGAAAAACGCGCGCGCAGCCCCGCAACAACAAGAATACCTGTTATCCACACCAGGGGATCAAGAATGAAGGTTACTACTTTAGAAAGGATAAAAAACATCTATCTGGCACTTATTCCCCTGGGGGGTATTTTCGCAACGACATCACTCTTGATATCGCCAATAGTCCGGCAGCCCGTAAGGATCATTGCCTTTTTTAGCTCATCCTGAAGGCTGTTCAGGTAAAATGATGTACCGTCCGCTCCTTTTCCCACTGCCGCGATAGCGACGGGCCTGCCAACAAGGACAATGTCGGCACCAAGAGCAATCCCTTTCATAATGTCTCCCCCGGTTCTAAATCCGCCGTCTATCATTATCGTAAGTTTTCCCTTTACTGCTTTTACAATATCTTCCAGTACATCCATGGTTCCGGGCATTTCATCCAGTACCCTGCCGCCATGATTGGAGATAATTATCGCAGAAACTCCCGCTTCCGCCGCAAGAACAGCATCCCCGGGATTCATAATGCCCTTTAAAACAAAAGGAAGTTTTGTTGATGATATAAGTTCCTGCAGATCTTCCGGGCTTTTGGGCCCAACTGCCTGGTTTTTTAAAGCCATGGTTTTAAAAACAACAGCGTCTATATCCACACCTACAGCAAGAGCTCCCGCCTGTTCCGCTGCTTTTATTCTTTTGATAATCTCTTTATTGTCTACCCGTGGTTTGAATATGGGTATGCCGAAGCCTTTTTCTTCGGAAATAGCGCTGAGGCCAATCAAATATTTTTTTGGAGAAGCCCCGTCGCCCACAAAGGCAATGGAGCCAGCGTTAATAGAACCTTTAACAATAGCCCTGTTATAATCAAGCTCATCAACAGCGCCGCCCAGGTTAGTAACTGCCCCGGTGATGGGCGCTGCCATTACCGGTAATGAGAGATTCATGCCGAGAAAATTAGTCGCGGTGTCCGGGTCCGATATATCATGTATAAGCCTTGTCCTGATCTTATACTCTTTAAGCGCTTCAATATTCCTTTTAAAACTCGCGCCGGTCCCAACGCCTCCCATTCCGGGTACTCCCGTGGGACACTCTTTTCCGTCGCAGTTTTTGCACACATAGCAGATCTTTTTGAATTGTTCCCGTGCCGCCTGGTGGATCGCTTCCATTGACAGCTGCGGTTCTTCAGTGATTTCTACCTGTAGTAATTCCATGCACCGGGCAACACTCTTTTCCGCTTCTTTAAGGGTTTTTCCCACGGCGATAATATTGCCGGCCTTTTCAACATTGGAACGGGGAACAACGATCTTATCCCCTGCTTTTACATTCAAAAAAATCTCTTCTATTCCGGGAACTTTCAGTGCTTCTTCCAGCCCCGTAATACTTTTTACCATCCCGGGCTCCGGAATAATCGCTCTTTCAATAGCGACCCGGTTAAAAACAGGCTCAAGATTGCCGGGCTCCTGTCCCTGGGCAACCTCAATAGCAGCCTTCATGAGGTCTACTCCCGTAGAAAGGGGATAGGTATAGGCAGACATAAATCCCCCTGAAAGACGCGCCGCTATTTCGCCAACCATTGCCCCGTCTTTAGTAACCTTGATATCACCCTTCGCCTCTCCTATTGTTATGCCAAGAGCCCGTATCCCCATTTTCATGACTTTACAGGCTCCATCAAGCATTTCTTGAGGAAGAGCCGAAGGCATACTGTGCCCTGTTTCAATGAAATAGGGCGGATATTCAATTATCCTGTCGGCGACTCCGGTTATGGTGATCTCGTCATTATAGATTACCGCGTCAATAGAAAGCTCCGGGCCTTCCATAAATTCTTCAATTATGATTTCTCCGCTTGGAGAGGCGCTTTTCGCGAATTTAAAAGCATCTGCCACCTGGCTGGAATTATCGATCCTCATTACACCGCGGGCTCCCATATTGTCCGAGGGTTTTATTACAAGAGGGAACGTAAGAATTTTACACGATTTTTTCGCGTCCGAAAGAGACCAGACCGGCAGGAAAGCGGGAGAGGGAACGCCGTATTCTTTAAACCTCATTCTCATTTTGATCTTATTTGTGGCCGCTTCCGCGTCCTCAAATTTCAATCCCGAAAGATTTAAAGCGTTCGCAACAGCAGCCACTGTCATGGAAGCATCCGTTCCGGCAGTAAGAACAGCGCTTATTGGGGTAATTTCATTCTGAGCCTTTGCTACCCGGACCGAACCGTCAATGTCCCTGGTGCTCATTACAATAGGAATATCCGCGTCCTTCATCCCTATGGCATCGGGATTATAATCGGTAACAATGACCTGTAATCCCATATTCTTTGCTGTTTTAATTACCGGGGTTTGAAGGAGACCGCCTCCAATAATCATTATAGTCTTTTTCAATTCCTGCCTCTTACACCAGTTTTTTTGAAAACAGGGGTCGCACCCCTCGCAGGGGCCGCACCCCTCGCAGGGGTCGCACCCCCTAAAAAACAACACTACTCCACATTATGTCACATTAACTTAAAATATTCTATAAAATAGTCAATCAATTATTGTTTATTATGATAAATTTTGATGAATAATAATAGACTTGACAGGAGCGTAAAAAAGGAATTTAATAAAAAAGATGGGCAGTATAACAAATAGCTGCTGCCCCCGGAGTTTATAATGAAATATACCTGTAAAATCCTGATGTGTCTTTTTTTCTTCGCAGCTCTTCTCCTTTCGGAATCTGCCTGTTCAAAAAAAATCCAAAAAGAGACCACTAAAGAAGAGGCCGCTAAAGAAGAGGCCGCTAAAGAAGATACCACTAAAAAAGATACCGCTAAAGAAGATACTACTAAAAAAGATACCACGGCATCAAAAAATATTGAAGCTGCCGTCACCCCGGAGAAAACCGGAACCGATAAAAACGGCAATAAAATCAATGATGAGACAAAAACCACGCCTTCTGTAGTAACCAAAAATAAATTTGCCGGAACATATTCATATATCCAGACAGGGTTTACCGGCACCCTGGTTATTGGCATAAAAGACAATGCATATTATGGCACTTTAAAATTCAACAATTGGGGAAAAGGCATTCCCCAACCCCTGAAAGAGTTTCGAATCACGGAAAGTAAGATTTATTTTGTTCGTTCCATTAGAACCCAGGAAGAACTGAAAAAATACGGCGGTACAAGAACTTTTACCCAGCAATATTACGGTGCCTTTACTCCCGACGGTTTAAAGATCAGCGGCTATTATCTCTATTCCGGGTCTGAGACTAAATGGAAAGCAAAACGGAAGTAACATCTGCTTTTATAGCTAAAACTCACCGGGAAAGGGAGGAAATTCAGTGAAAGATCTGATTAACAACATTTATGAAGAAATACTCAGCAGGAACACCTATCTCGACAAGTTTTCTGTTCCTCAATCTGATGATTTTTTTCAGGAAATTGCCAATCGCTATAAACTGATCCTTTTTAATGTTCCCAAACTCTTTAAAATGCTTGAAAACGCGAAAATGATCTTCTCTTTTACTATTGTTGAAGAAGACAGGTCCAAAAAAATAAGAAAGGTTGAGGGTTATGTTATTACGAAGGGTGATACCATAAGAAAGCTCATAAAACATTACGAAGGAATTTTCCTCGATCATTACGCTGCCGAATTTACTGAAAAACCTTCAATAGATAAGGCCATACAGAATATCGCTCCCAAAGTTAAAGACTATAACAACACCCCTCTTGGAAACATCGCCAGGATATTTATTAGCCTGGCTACTTTTATGGATGAACTGGAGAAAAATATCTCTCAATATTCCAAAAGTATTCAGGAAAAAAAGCTGGAGGAAGAGCTGGAAGGCTGCAGCCCTGCCTCTTTCGTTGCCGGTGAAGGCGGCGGCATTGCAGCTGCCTCGTCTTCCCCAACCGCAAGAAGCAAACCAAAGGCTAAAGCAGGCGCCTGGAAAGAACCTGTCGAAACCAGTTCCGGCACCAGCTCCGGCACCAATTCCGGTTCCGGGCAGCCCAGGAAAGCAAAGGACTCTTCCCAGCCCGAAAAAGCTATGGAATATGGCGATATCCAGTCCAATAAAAAAGCGCTCAGTATTTATGGTGTTGATTTCTATACCCGCATCTGCTTCAGAGATTACCAGTTTTCCGTTATTCAAAAACTGATTGATGAAGGCAGTATCAATAAAGAAAAAGACCTGCTCACGATCAAAAAGTATCTCAAAAAAGAACGGGCTAACGCGGACCAGGATATGAAGGTCCAGGAATTCGCGCAAGATATCAACATGCTGGAAAAGAGTATTAACTCCCGGATGAAGCAAATCCAGGACAAGTAATTTGAAAAAAATAGCTATTATCGGCGGTGGTGCTTCCGGCCTCATTGCCGCCTGTTTCGCTGCCGGTGAAAACAAGCAGGTTCTCCTTTTTGAAAAGCAGAAAAAGCCGGGAAAAAAGATCCTCATTACCGGGAACGGCCGGTGTAATATCACGAACAGGAATATTGACCCGTCCCGGTATCACGGCAGAAACCCCCGTTTTGTTAATAATGTTTTTGGACAGTTTGGTCCGGAAGATACTACCCGTTTCTTCGAATCCATTGGCCTTCCCCTGGTTGAATTAAACGACGGCAAACTGTTCCCCGCGTCTCTCCAGGCTTCTGTTGTTCCGAAACTATTCTTATATGAGTTAAAGAAAAAAAATGTTGATATCCATTTAGAAGAAAAAATCGATTCTATTGTTCCTCCCTCAAGTCCGGGCAAAGAATTTACCCTTATTACGGGAAGCGGCAAAAAACACCCGGTCCATTCCGTTATCCTTGCTGCCGGGAGCTGCGCCTATCCCCAGGCCGGCGCGAGCAAAGCTGGCTATGACCTGGCGAAATCCCTTGGTCATAAGGTTTATGATCCGTTTCCGGCAATTCTTCCGATAACGATCCCCCTGAAAATTATTCACACCCTTCAGGGAATTAAATGGGATTGCTCGGTCCGGGCCGTCCATAAGAAAAAAACCATTGCCCGGTCGTCCGGGGAACTGCTCTTTACCGCTTTCGGCATCTCCGGTCCCGCGGCTCTTGATGTTTCCCGGGCTGTTAACGATACGGTTACAAAAGGAGAACCTGTTGAGATTATTATCGACCTGTTTCCCGGTCTTTCTCCTGATGAACTCAATTCCCGGCTGGACCTGCTCTGGTACGACAGCGGCAAAAAACTCTCTTTCTCCCTTCTGGGTATCCTCAAAGAAAGAATGCCCGAGGTTCTGCTCTCCATTACGGGGATTGATCCTGAAAGAAGAGTTGGCTCTATTTCCGGTGAAGAGAAAAAGCTCATTGTTTCCACGTTAAAAGGGCTTGCTCTTAAGCCGGGAAAGGCGAGAAGCTTTGACGAAGCTGTGGTTGCCGCAGGTGGGGTGGATGTAAACGAGGTCACCCCTTCTACGATGGAGTCTAAAATAATTAAAAACCTTTATATTACCGGCGAACTGCTCGATATCGATGGAGACAGCGGGGGGTTTAACCTGCAATTCGCGTGGAGTACGGGGGTTATTGCGGGGAGGGAGCAATAAAAAAGTTCGAGGTTCGAGGTTCGAGGTTCGAGGTTCGAGGTTCGAGGTTGAAAGATTTAAGCCAGGAACCTGATCCTTACGATGAATTATCCCTTCGTTTAGAACAGGGTCATGTAGCCTTCGAGGGTGGAGATTTTTCGACAGATATCGTGGAGTTGGTCATGGGTTTGAAAGACTGCTGTTACGGTGTATGAGATGAAAGTGTTTTTGCTGCTTTCCTTGCCGGTGACCGTTCCTGTAAGGCCGTTCTCTGCGAGGAGCTGTTCTATCCGCTCCGGGGTGTTTTCGTTTTTCCTGAATACCGCTTTAAACATTACTTCCGTGGGGTAATCGACATTTTTTTCTATGTTTTTTGGTGTTGTGTCCATGGGTGACCTTTATTCAGTTTTTCAATATTTTTTGTGATACGTTCCTATTACAGGTATATTTGTCAAATAAAAAATGTTGTTCCTGTTCAGGTGAGATCCAGCATAACAAACAAAAACGACAGAATAAAAATCATTGCTCTATCTTTCCCTCTATACAATAAAGAGGTAAAGATAAAGCCCCTAAATTTCGTTTATTTATTAAGCAGTTTATAATTCTCCGCTTCATCAACCTCTCCCAGCAGCAGCACCTTCATCCCGGTTACCCACTTCCCCGTATTCTCATTCCGTCCTTGCAGCACATACCGCGGATTTCCCTCTTTCTTCTCCTGCGCTTCCACCGCTTGAGCCGCGCCCCGGGCGATCCCTTTCCCCGATTTATACCGGTTAAGAATCAACCCCAGCCTGGTATCTTTAAACTGCGACATCATCTCCCAATCCGTATCTGCGTCTCCGGCTACTATAAGCGGTCCCTTCCCGCCCCTGGCACGGGCGAAAATATTTTCCACGTTTTTCTTTTTCCCTTCGCGGTAATTAAACTCGTAATTATCCCGGTACTTTGCCATCAGTTTCCCATCCGTCAAAGCAAGCCGCATGCCGATAATATTCTCTTCCGGAATACCATACCCGTATTTGGGATTACAGGCAATTGCCTTAA
>JAAENB010000358.1 GCA_024224995.1 bacterium
ATGCTCCTCAAGAGGCACGGCCTTGAGTACGGCTATCTCTTCCGTTCCTACGGCGCCCTCCGCTTCCACCAGGAGCTTCCCGTTCCGTTCAAGGATCATATATCCTTTTTCCGCTCCCGCGTTCTCTATTGAAAGCCGCATAAGCCGCGACAGGAGTTTACTCAGCACTATCTCCCCTGAAAGCGCCTGGGACGCTTTGATTACCGTGGACAGGTCCAGGGCTTCGGATATGGTTCCCGAGCTTGTGCTTGTTGACGCCAGACTTCCGTCAAAAGAAGAAATTCCTTTTGTGCCAGTCTGCGTTCCGGAACTTCTCTTATTCTTCGACGAAGGCTCCAGCCAGGGGTATTGTTCTTCTAACTGGTTTATTTTTGGTATTGCTCCCCACCGGGTATAACAGGCATAAGCATTGCTTATATACATATTCGCGATCTCGTTATATCCCCTGTTGGAAAAAAAAGAAGCAGCGCGTTCATTGGCAATACCTTCTTCAACAGTAAAACCATTCTTTCCAGCCTCTTCAATAGCCTTTCTGAAAAGATCCATAGCCGCGTCTTCTTTTTTATCTCCCGTAAGCGCTGCGATTTCCGCTTCTATAAGCTGGTAGCGGTGAAGCTGGTTCACTGGCGCGTAATGAACCCATTTTTTCATTTTTTTTTGATTGGCCTTTACCTGTTTTAAATATTTTCTCCTGGTACCGGGATTTACTTCATGGCAGCAGGCAAGCATGGCCAGGGAATAATAAAAATTATGCATGGGAATAAATACCATTCCCAGAATAGAGCCGGGATACTTTTCAATCTCGCGGGCTGTTTCCACAGCTGTTTCAAAGACTCCGTATAAACAGTAGAGAAACAGTTTACACACAATATACGAACCAACCCCATTGATCTGGTCCACTTCAATCCAATAGGGTACTATTTCCTCTTCGCGAAAAAAATCTCCCTGTATTAGAAACAGGTTCTCACCTTTTTTATGCTCATCGTTTAGATCAAGCAGAATTTGGTAATAAAGCCGATAGTACAGGATGACATCGGTTTGCCTGGAAGTCTTTACCGCTTCGAAGTACGTAATAAACTTTTTTTTCTCTTCAGACAAGTGCCCGCCAAAAAAAATAGAATGATAAACATAATGATTAAGAGAATATAAGCTGAATGTAATATCACCTGCATCAGGTCCGCTATTGTATGATTTCATAAGATAATCGATATTACTGCGAACATCATTTTTCCAATGATTTATAAAACAGCCGAAAATATGGTTAATTTTTGGCACAAAATCCTTTGCATCATATTTTTCAACCAGTTTTAACGCCAGCTCTCCAAATTCATATCCCAGGTCGATATCTTCCGGAGCACCGGTAACAAACAGGCCGTATGCGGCATAAGCGAAAGCAGCATTTGGAGAATTGCCGTACCGTAAAGACAGGTTAAGCAATTTGAATATAACAATGGGTAAATAATCCGGTACTCCAACATATGCGGCTGTGGTGCAGTGTATGAGAATACGGGAAGATGCTAATTTATGAGGATCTACGGACTCCTTATGGCTAAGAAGGTCTTTAATATCCTTCCCCTTTAATTTCAGAATAAACAATCTCATCTTCACCGAAAAAAGTTCTTTTAGAATAATAAGGCGTGTTGCTTTCTTTGGCATGGGAAATCCCAGCAGGGAAAGAGCTTCTTTCCCCAGGTCCAGAGCCCCTACCATTTCATTCCTGGTAACATGGACCATTATCTTTACTTCATAGACCCTGGTCTTGTCGAGTGGACTCTTTGCCTTTTCAAGGACCCGGTTCATATGTTCATCGGCCTCTTCATGTTTCGCTGCAAGATAGGCACACTCGCCCGATTCGGTATACAGGTTCAGGGCAAGTTCATAATCAGTTTCCCAGGGATCTTCTGCGGCATGCGTATTGACCAGTTCTAACCCCTCGTACAAAAATTCATACGCCGAATCAAACGCCGTGGACCGTTTCGCCCGCTGCCCGGCTTCAAGATTTAAGCGAGCAAGATCGTATCGTTCTGTTTGTGTGGTAAGCAGCTCTTTTCCGTAATTCAGGTGATTAGCAATATAAAATATCTCATCCTCGGTGTTTTCCCTGCCTGCCTTTTCAAGGAGCAGTCTTCCGATGTAAAGATGGAGCTCCTTCTTTTTTTCGGGATCAATAAGTGAATAGGCTGCTTCCCTGATCCGGTCGTGCTGAAAAGTATATATATCCCCGGACATTCCCACAAGCCCTTCTTGAACCGGTTCCGCAAGATTTTCCAGGGCTTCAACAACCGGCTTATCGACAATTGCCGATATGGTTACCAGGTGAAACCGGTCTCCAAGACAGGCAGCTATTTTTAAGAGTTCCCGGGAGTTCTCTTCCAATCCCCTGATCTTCTTTGTCATCAGGTCTACTACATTACCGGTGATATCGACCTTCTCAATCTTCCCAATATCCCAGTACCAACCGGCAGCAGGATCTATTTCCAGGAGGCTGGTATCATACAGGGACTTCATGAACTGCTTTACAAAAAAAGGATTTCCACCGGTCTTTTTATGCACCAGTTCGGCCAGGGGAAACGAACGCTCTTTATTACACCGCAGCACCTCGCTTACAAAACCATTGACATGATCCACATTCAACGGCCCCAGAACTATTTCATTTATAATGACCTCTTTTTTACCAATCTCTTCCAGTACTACCGACAGGGGATGTGTTTCCGCCACTTCAGTATCTCTATACGCGCCAAGGAGCAGCAAAGACTCCATTTGGGGATCAATTATCATCTCCTCCATGAGGTAGAGGCTGCCGCGATCGGCCCATTGCAGATCATCAAGGAACAGAACCAGGGGCTGTTCTTTAACGGCAAAGACTTTTATAAAATTTTTAAAAATCAGGGTAAACCTGTTCTGTGCCTCTTCAGGATTCAGCTCCGGTACTTCGGGCTGTTTGCCGATTATCAACTCAACTTCCGGGATAACATCGGTAACGACTTTTCCGCCCGAGCCCAGGGCTTTGAGGATACTTCTTTTCCGGGAGTCGATCCGCTCCCAGCTTTCCGACAGGATATGCCGCACCAATCCCCGGAGTGCCTGTATAATCGCGCTATACGGAACATCCCGGCCATACTGCTCAAATTTACCGGAAATAAAATAGCCTTTGTTGGCTACCACGGGCCTGTCGATTTCCTTTATAAGCACCGACTTCCCAATACCGGGCTCCCCCGAGACCAGCATCAGTTCACTCCCCCCGGAATTGATATTCTCAAAGGCTTCCATCAACAGATCAATATCTTCATCCCTGCCAAAAAGATGCTGGGGCAGGTTAAACTTGAGAGAAATATCATTCTTCCCAAGCTCGAAATATTCAATGGTTCCTTTTTGTTCCAGGTCCTCCCGGCACTTCTTAAGATCGGCCATAAGCCCAAACCCATTCTGGTACCGTTCCTCTGCTGTTTTAGACAACAGCTTCATAATTATCGCGGACAGGATCTCCGGTATGGACGGATCAACTTCAGCAGGCGCCAGGGGGCTTCCGGCAATATGCTGATGAATTATTTCCAGGGAATCTTTTGATGGGAAGGGCACAGACCCGAGAAGTATCTCGTAAAAAGAAATTCCCAGGGAATATAAATCGGTCCGGTAATCTACTGCCCGGTTCATTCTTCCGGTCTGCTCCGGAGACATATAGGCCAGGGTCCCTTCGATGACGACCCGGTTATATATCTCCTCACTTTCCCTGGTCAGTTCCGTTGCGATCCCAAAATCACTTATCTTTATTTCACCGGTTTGGCTGTTTATTAAAATATTGTGCGGCTTGATATCTTTATGAATAATATTATTTTTATGAAGGTTACCCAGGATACCGGATATACAAACCCCTAACTCTAAAAATTGTTTTATATCAATTTTTCTGTGTTGAATGAAGTCTTTTAACGATATTGCGTCAAAATCTTCCAGGATTAATGCTACGACATTATTATCTTCGATTATGTCATAGGTTTCCAGAATCCCATCAATATGAAGATTCTTAATAATATTATATTCCTGCTTAAACCGTGCTATCTCAGATACGGTTGAATACCGGGTTTTTAGTATCTTGATGATAACGGTATTATCATGGTCTCCGGTATTTTTACCCCGGTATACCAGGGCCTTGCCGGTTTCATCCAGCTGTTCCAAAATTTCATAATCAAAAAACTTTTCCATAGAAGTTCCACCCGGGGTATTTTCAATCGAACTGTTCTCTCACCTGCGAGGCATAAGCCCGTCCAACAGGGATGGGACTCTGGTCTTCATCATTCAGTACTACCATATGATACCCTCCTCCTTCGGAACGGATCCTGGTAATAAAACTTCGATTAACAATATACTGTTTGTGTACCCGCAGAAAGATATTTTCAGGCAGCTTTTCCTCTAAGTCTTTTAGCAGCGTTGGGGTCTCAAAATCACGGTCTTCCGTATGTATAACCGTGTTTTTACCGCTGGATGAAATATAAATGATATCCTGGTAGGCCACCAGGCATTGCTGTTTATCCTGTTTAAAGGAAAGACTGAAGTTTTTGGGTGTATAGGCATACCGTTTATTTTCCCGTTTTGCTTTCAGGAATTTATCGACAGCTTCATTGAACCGCTCCCTGGTAAAGGGCTTGAGCAGGTAATCAACCGCTCCAACATCAAATGCCTTTATCGCGTACTTGTCATAGGCCGTGGAAAAAATAACATACGGTATATCTTCCAGCTGATCGACCACCTCTATGCCCGACAAAAAAGGAAGCTGTATATCAAGAAAAAGCAGGTCATATTTCTCCTGGGTCAGCTTTTCCAGTGCCTCATCTCCATCTGTCGCAATATGCGCTATTTCCAGTTCCGGACGCTTTTCTATAAAATCCGTTAATACAACGATTGCCGGCTCTTCATCCTCGACGATTATTACTGAATATGGTTCTTTATTTGTCATACTGCTGACTCCTTTATAAGGTAAATACTATATATTTTCTTATGATTAATAGAAACGCCCGTTATATGTTTGGCAAAAACAGCTAATACACAATGAATAATCAGGGTTAATCATACTGCATCGGTTGCAATAAAAAAATAAAAAAATTCTTTTTTATTAAAAAATCTTCGGAATCATATTCCCATAGGTTTCTTCCAGATGTTTAAGCTTACCCGGGGCTTCCCACCGGGTGCAGCAGTCCCATGCCCTTGCTATATAGCTCTTTGCTGCATTGATATCATCACAATCACGAAAGAACTGTGCCGCACGTTCAACTGCCATAACTTCATCAGGGAGATATTCATTATTATGAGCTTCCTGAATGGCTTTATTGTAGAGTTCCTTTGCCTTACTATTATTGTCCCGTACCCTGGCCAGTTCGGCTTCTACCAGGTAATAGCGGTGCAGGTGGTTCATTGGGGCATGCCCGGCCCATTTCTTCAGTTTCTTCAGGTGTACCCGGACCTGTTTTAAACTCTCTTTTTTTTCTTTTTTATTACAATTTGAATAACAGGCAAGTAATGCTATTGAATAATAATATGAATAGAGCGGGACAAAAGGCGCTGAAAAAATACCACCAAATGAATTTTTTAATTCCATAGCCGTACTGATTACTTTTTCATAGACTCCATATAAACACTGAAGGAACATCCTCATGACAAGGAGAGATCCCGCCCCATTTTGATTATTAACCCCAATCCAATAGGGCAAGATTTCATCTTCGTCAAAAATATCTCCCTGTATACGTTCCCGGTTCCCATTCTCTTCACATAAATTCAGCATTAGTTGAAAATGACATTCAAAATACAAAAGAACATCAAACAACTGGTATCTTTTAATCTCCTCGTGATAGACAGTATATCGTTTTTTCGCTTCCCCAAGCGGTTCGCCAATCAAAATAGACCGATACACACAATTGATAAGAGCATAATAGCCAAAGGTTGTATCACCGGCTTCAGGACCATTTATGTAGGCTTTCATTAAATAGCCAAAATCTTCCCGCATATGGTTTTTCCAGTGATTAATAAGATTTCCAAATACCTGGTTCACCTTTGGCGTTAATTCCACTGCGTCGTATTTTTGTACAATATTCAGCGCTAATTTTCCAAATCTATAGCCTTCTTCAATTCTTCCGGTGAGCCCGCATAAATAAATCGCATACGTTATATAGGCAAAGGAGCTTTCAGGTGAATTCCCATACCGTAATGATAGATTAAGAAATGTTAATACTGCTATTGGAAAATATTCGGGTTTCCCAATATATGCGGTTGTGATATATTGCATCAGGATTCGGGCTGCTGCCACTTTCTCCGGGTTCGTAAGATCTTTTAATTCCACAAGAGATTCGATTTTACGTCCTTTCATATATATCTTACTTTTCATCATCTCTTTTACTATTGTGAGCCGACCGGGTTTGGCAGGCATAGAAAATCCAAGAAGTTCCAGCGCCTCGTTCCCAGATTCGAGTGCTTCGGAATACCTGTTCCAGATAGTACAAATATTAATTTTTATTTTATATACCCGGGCTTTATCCAGGGCAGTGCGCGCGCCGGCAAGGACCGTGCTAAATAGTATTTCTGCGTACTCATGGTCTCCCGAAAGATGGGCTGCCTCGCCTCCTTCGGTGTATAATGCCAGGGTAAGGTCATAATGTTTTTCCCACGCATCCGGCGCCAAAAGCGCTATCCCGCATTTAAAGAACCGGCATGCCGAATCAAAAGCGGTAGACTGCCGGGCTTTTTCTCCCGCTTCCAGATTAAGCCGGGCCAATTCGCAACGCTCTTCCGGTGCAAAAAGCAAATCACTGCCGTAATTTAACTGCCCCACTATATAAAATATCTTTTCCTGCCACTCGTCTTCCGGTGTCTTTTCCAGAAGAATTCGTCCTATTTCCAGATGAAGTTTTTTCTTTATTTCTTCCGGGATCAAGGAATAAGCTGCTTCCCTGATCCGGTCGTGCTGGAAAGTATACATATCATCCGAGATTCCAATGAATCCCTTTTCAATAGATTCTGTCAACTCATCAAGGGCCTTGCTTATGGGCTTTCCCGTTATTGCTGCAAGCATTTCCAGGTCAAAGCGGTCTCCAATACAGGCCGCCTTTTTTAATATATCCCTGCCCCGGTCGTTCAATTCATTGATCTTATATACCATGAGTTCAACAACATTCATGCTGATATTTGTTTCCTTGATTCTTTCCATATCCCAGTACCAGCCTTTTTCCGGGTCTATTTCAAGGAGACTCTTCTCGTACAGGGTCTTCATAAACTGCTTTATAAAAAACGGGTTCCCTCCTGTTTTAACCTGAACCAGTTCTGCCAGGGAGTACGACCGGTTCTTTTCGCATCTCAAAACTTCACTCACAAAATCATTGACCTGTTTTGTACTTAAAGGAGCCAGTACTATTTCATGCATTAATACCTGTTCCTGTCCTATCTCATCCAGCATTTTTGTCAATAGATGGGTTTTGGACACTTCCGTATTCCGGTACGCTCCTATTAATAACATTGATTCTATACCGGGATCGCTTACCATATTCCGCATAAAAGTCAAGCTTGCCCGATCGGCCCATTGCAGGTCATCGAGAAAAAGGATCAGGGGATGCTCTGTAACGGCAAAGACCTCTATAAAATTTTTAAAGACCAGGTTAAACCGGTTCCGGGATTCCTCAGGATTCAACTCCACTACTTCCGGCTGCTTCCCTATTATCAGTTCTACTTCCGGTATCACTTCGGTTACCACTTTACCCAGAGCCCCCAGCGCCTCCCCGATCTTTTTTTGCCAGGTTTCTATCTTCTGTTTGCTTTCCGTCAATATATTTCTCACCAGTCCTCTGAATGCCTGGATTATGGCGTTAAACGGCACCTCACGTCCGTACTGCTCATACTTTCCTGATATAAAATATCCCCGTTTTACGACTATCGCTTTATTAATCTCTTTTATAAGCACCGATTTCCCTATGCCCGGAGCTCCGGACACCAGCATCAACTCCAGTCCCCTTACCCGGTCAAAAGCAGTCATTAGTTCTGCGACCTCTTCTTCCCGGCCAAAAAGTTTTTGCGGCAGGATAAATGACAGGGAGATATCTCTTGTTCCCAGTTCAAATACTTCAAGAGGCCTGTTATGCCGCAGCCGGTCCCGGCACTGTTCCAGGTCGGCCAATACACCAAACCCGTTTTGATACCGTCCCTCTGCTGTTTTAGACAACAGTTTCATTACGATGTTAGATATAATCTCCGGCACGCCGCTTCCCTTTGTCGATATGAGGTCCGGCCGTTGGGCGATATGCCGGTGTATCACTTCCAGGGGATCTTCGGAGCGAAAGGGCACGCTTCCGGTGAGCATCTCGTAAAAAATTATTCCCAGAGAATAGAGATCGGTACGGTAGTCCACTGCCCGGTTCATTCTCCCGGTGCGCTCAGGTGATATATACGGCAGTATCTCTCTAATTATTGTCTCATTATAGATATCCTCCCACTCATGGGTCAGCTCCATTCCTATGCCAAACCCGGTTAACCGTATTTCCCCTGTTTGCCGGTCTATTAAAATATTCCGGGGGCGTATATCCTTATGAATAATCTTATTTTTATGCAGCTCACCCAATATGCGGCTTATTTCCATACCGATATCCAGGAACTCCCGTATGCTGAGCGGGTTTCCACCCATGTATTCTTTGAGATCACCGTCACCAAATTTTTCCTGCACCAGGACAAACTCCTGCTGCTCTTCTTTTATTTCTTCGGTCTTCAGTATCCCCTCTATATTGAGTGCCCCTATCTGTTCATTCTCCTGCTTAAACCGGGCTATGCCGGACCGGCTTGACCGGGCGATATTCATTATCGTTACCAGTACACGCGTCCCGTCTTCTTTTTGCGCACGGCAAACCCGTGTTTTCCCGGTGTTTGTTTTTTCTTCAAGAATTTTCATCCGGCCCATCTCCTCCGCCGGGACTAAACCCCACAATAACCCGGACTCCTTCCTCATCACGATTACGAGCCTCAAGCCAGGCGTCCGGGTAATAATGCTTCAACCGCTTCAAGATATTCCCAAGGGATCTTGAATAGATATCCTCCTTTGTAAGGCCAACACCATTATCGATAACTTCTACAATGACCTGGTTTCCATCCCGCCGGGCAGTGATCCGCACGTACCCCTTGCCCTTTTTATTTCGCAGGCCATGTTTAAGAGAGTTTTCAACCAGGGGCTGAATACACAAAGGAGGAATTTTGATATTCTCAAAATCACCATTGATAATCATTTCCGTACTCAGGCGATACCCGAAGCGCAGTTCCTCCATATCGAGATAATTTCTCACAAACTCCCACTCATCAGTAAAAAAGATAACTGATTTTAACGACTGGTTCATTAAAAAACGATAATTTTGTGATAATTTCTGCAATGCGATTCCGGCTGTTTCGGGCCTGCTATAGATATACGCATTAATCGTATTCAAGGCGTTAAACAAAAAATGCGGATTCATCCTCTCTTGCAGCAGTTTATACCTGGCCTCTTTATGATCCTTCACTGTCCGCTTCAGGGTAACCAGGGTTTCCACCCTGCTGAGCAGCTCTTTTTTGGTAAACGGCTTGGCAAGATAGTCATTTACCCCGGCTTCAAAACCGGCAGTAAGGTCTTCAACACCATTCCGGGCCGTAAGCATAATAACCGGCAGCTCAAAAAGAGACATGCTCTTTCGAAGAATGCGGCAGACTTCATAGCCCGACATCTTCGGCATCATAAGGTCCAGCAGTACCAGGTCGTACTGTTCTCCCGGGCCTTTATCCCGTATTTTCTCCAGGGCCGCCGGTCCATTCGGCACCGTTTCAATACCATAGCCTTCAGTACGCAGGTAACTCCATACAACACGCACATTCACCGGGTCATCATCAACAACAAGTAAATATCCGTTTTTTCCTGCTGAAGCCGCACTATCCGCCATTCCTTCACGGGCCGCCTCTCCCGGTACGGGAAGAAACGTTTCTACTGCCGGAATCTTTTCCGGCTCCGGTTTTTCTTTTCCCTTCCACACCGGAAGTATAATCATAAACCGGGACCCCGCACCCACGGCAGACTCCACTTCAATGCGGCCTTCGTGCAGTTCAACCAGGCGCTTCACAATTGACAGGCCAATCCCGGTTCCCCCGTATTCCCGTTCTATTGAACCGTCTGCCTGTTCAAATGATTCAAATATCCCGTTTATCCGTTCCCCCGGAATACCAATTCCCGTATCGGCTACGGTGATACGAATCATACCCGATTCCTGCTCTGCCGATACGGTAATGCTCCCTTCTTCCGTAAATTTTACCGCGTTTCCCACAAGGTTAAAAAACACCTGCTGCAAGCGGTTTTCATCTCCCCGGACAAACGGTATGTCCCGGTCAATTGTATTTTCCAACACCAGGTTCTTCCCCCCCATGAGCGCGGAGCACAGATCCAGCACAACATCCGTTATGGATCGTATATCCACCGGTCCCTGTTTCAGCTCCATATCCCTGTTCTTCAGTTTTGAAAAATCGAGTATATCATTTACCAGGTTTGCCAGCCGTTTGCCGCTCGCCGCGATTAACATACAATTCGCCGCTGCTTCACGGGACAGTTCCGTTCCGGGGGTTCCCACCATCGATTCCGCCAGCCCGATGATCCCGTTCAAGGGGGTACGCAGTTCATGTGAGGTATTCGCCAGGAACTCATCCTTGAGTTTGTCCAGTTCCATAAGACGGGCGTTCTTTCGTTCAAGATTTCCATATAACCGGGCATTGTCTATTGAAAGCGCGACCTGGGAGGAAATGGCCCGCAGCATATCTTCCCGCTCCGGGTTAAAAATTCCCTGCTCCATCCTGCTTTCCAGGTATATGATCCCGGTGACGGTTCCCCGGTTAATGATAGGGAAACAGAGCAGGGACTGAGGCGTATTCTTTCGAATATAGGGGTCATCCGCGAAATCTCCTTCTCCGGGCCCGTTATTCAACAATACCCGCTCTGCATTATTTTTCACATAACGGACTATTGCCGAACATACTCCCGGATGATCGTTAACAGGAATACTCAGCAGCAGCACCACACTCTCTTCAGCGTTCTCCCTGTCTTCCGCTTCAACGAAGAGCTCTCCTTCTCTCTCAAGGATAATACATCCCCGTTCAACTCCCGCGTTTTCCATTGTCAACCGCATCAATCCCGTGAGCAGTTTGGAGAGGACAATCTCTCCGGATATTGCCCGTGACGTTTCCATGACTCTTGAAAGGTCTGTTGACAGTTCCGCGGTTTCCGTGGCGGCTCCCATTTGTTCCCGTTTCCCGGTTTCCGCTGCCGGCGCTGCTGCCGGTCCTGTTAAAACCAGGTCCGGGTATGTTTCTTCCAGGTGTTTAAGCTTCCCCAGCGCTCCCCATTTCGAATAACAGGACCATGCCCTGGCCATATAACCCCGGGCTACATCGATATCACCATGTTCATAATAAAACCGGGCCGCGCACTCTGCGCCAATACCTTCATCGGGAATGAACCCGTTATCCCGTGCTCCCCGGATTGCTTTTCGATAGAAATCCATTGCCCTCATTGCATCTCCGGTTACCCTGGCAAGTTCCGCTTCTACCAGGTCATACCGGTGCAGGTAATTCATTGGCGCGTGCCCGGCCCATTTCTTCAGTTTTTTCTGGTTCTTTCGTACCAGTTTTAAATATTTTTTTTGTTTCTTTCTACCGGCATTTGAATAACTGAGCAGCAGGGCCAGGGAATAATAAAAAAAATGAAGAGGAATATACAGAGAGGAAACGATCCCATCGAGATAGGTCTCCTGTACCAGGGCGCTTTCAACCGCTTTTTC
>JAAENB010000359.1 GCA_024224995.1 bacterium
AAGTAGTATGGGCTCTTTGGATTGCTCCGGAACTCGCTCCGCACAGACAGGCCTCAAGACCCAAAGAGCCCAGACTACTACCAGGCCAGATGCAGCTCGCAACACTAGTTAGTTTCTGATCTATCTTTTCCCTGCTTCGCAGGGTCCGCACTCTTAAGAAACTGGGTGTCAGGGGCCAGGGATCGGGGGTCAGGGCTTCGTGTAAACGGCCTCTTTTTTATTCCCTGATCCTCTTTGCAACCAGTTTCTTTCGTATTTTTCCCGGCCCTGCCGGTGTCTGAGCGGAGCCGAAGACCCGGGTCAGCTGCTCTTTACAAAGAGCAAAGTTTATTTGTCCATTTATCTGTCCGTTTATCTGTCCGTTTATCTGTCCGTTTATCTGTCCATCACTTATTATAAACAGGCCCTGTTTGGTCACTGAGCGGAGCCGAAGTGCCCTTACGGAGTATAAACCGTTACAATTAAAACAGTCTCTTTTTTGCCCGGGTTCTTTAATGAATGCTGAATTGAGGCGTCAAAATGGAGGGCATCGTCCTTTTTTAGAAGGTGTTTTTTCTGTCCTACCTTTATTTCCACCTCACCTTCCA
This sequence comes from bacterium, assembly GCA_024224995.1. The sequence goes on from JAAENB010000359.1 coordinate 588, forward strand.
GCACATATACAAACTCCTCCCCTTCATGGCGGTAGTTTATCTTCGGATGGTCCGACAGGGCGGGGATTACCACCCTGAAGGCGCGCAGGTGCCTGTCTTTTCCCTTTGGCGTAAGAACCGTATATTGATAGGCCTCTTCGCGCTTTTTAAAGTCCTCTACCCTTTTCTTTTTGAGTTCCTTTTCTTCCCCGGGCTGGAACAGGTCCTCGGGATTGACAGTTAAGGCCCGGGATATTTTTAATATATCTCCCACAGGGGCAAAATCATCCCCTTCTTCTATCTTTTGGAGATGATCGATCTTGAGCCCGGTCTGTTCCGACAGCTCTTCAAGGGATATTTTTTTCTTTTTTCGCAAGACCGCCAGTTTTTGGCCTGTTGTCTTCTGGTTTGATTTTTTGCCTGTTTTCTCTTTTGCCATAATCTCGCCCCGGTGGTTTACAGTTTACGTTAACTGGGAAGAGTTTCGATGCAGGGTTGCTTTTTGTCAAGAGATATTTTTAACTCCGGGGAATGGTTCGCGCGGGAGAGAAGTACAGGTACAGGGGGCAAAATCCCCTGTACCTTGCACCTGATTTCTACATATCATCTTCAGCGCTTGAACCGCCGCCTTCAAAATAGCCTTGCAGTCCCGTAGCTTTAACCGAAGCTTCGCCAAGTGCTGCGGCAAGTGCTGCCCCGGTATCGGGGCCTACAATGCCGTCAGCACCGAGTCCGGCCGATTCCTGGAACGCGCTGATCGCGTTTTCGGTATTTGGTCCCATTGCTCCGTCAGCTGCTCCGGGATTAAAACCGCACAAGATTAATGCTTCTTGAATACTGGTTACATCATAATCCATAGTTTATCTCCTTTTTTAGAATATTATTTTATTCCCCAGGCCTTTGACCAGTCTTTATGGGCTGTAAGAAAACCGGCGTTTTTGTTGTCCAGTTTCGCGGCCAGGTCTTTATATTCCTTATTAAGGGCCTTAAACTTATCTTTTTCTGCCTGGGTAGCTCCTTTGTCCGTACCTTTCGCGGCTTTAGACCTGGCACGCACGTCAGCAACATCATAATCTGTCATAACAGCGCTGAGCTTTGTTGCTGCCGCAGCAGTATCTCCGCCTTTAACAGCTGTTACTCCCATTTCGAAAACAGTGATCATGTTTTGAGCCGGAGTACCGGTTAGTGCCTGGACAACTTTTTTTTCTTCCGGCTTTGCTTCCTGCGCGTCATCGGCCTTTTTTTTCTTGCATCCGATACCAATAATCAGTGCTGTAGAAAGCAGTAGAAAAACCAAAACTTTGACATTAATCCTCATAATATAACTCCTTATATTTTTTTTTACGGTTCTCCCCGGTAACAGGAAAAAACCGGTAGATGTTCAGGAACGATATAAGACTACTAAAAACATGAAAAAGATTTTAGACCAAAAAAGAGGAAACATCAAGCTATTTTTTTTTAAAATCAGCACCAATAACTCACAGGGTGACTTCAACCCCAATGAGCACTCTGTCGTCCGTAACTGGCAGCCCTTCGGTAAACACCTCAACTTCTTTAATTATGGCGTCTGTCGTTTCACCCAGGGAGAGTCCCCGGTTATTAATTTCTTTTATGAGCCGCTGTAAACCGGCAAAATCGAGCATTTCCTTACTGCGGTTCCTGCTTTCATGAAAGCCGTCGGTATAGAAAAAGATCCTGTCGCCCTGCCGCAGCGAGACCGGGTTATTCACAAACGTGGAATCGTCGTCATAGCATATGGGCACTCCTCCCGACTTTAAGAGTTCTGCTTCCCCATGGGCCGATCTCCAGACAATAGGATAGGGATGCGCTGCCCGTGAATAGCTCAAAAGAACCTCATCTCCCTGCCGGAGAAAAAAGCCATACAATGCCGTAAGAAAGCTTTCCTCGGGCATCATATTTATGAGTTCCTTGTTCAAGTGCTCCAGGTAGGTTTTTGGATCAAGACCATAGAGCAGGCTCATTCTGTCCGATATAACTTTGACCAGTGACGTATACAAAGAAGCTTTAACGCCATGTCCTGTTACATCCCCAATAAAAAGACCAAGCTGTTTTTCATTCAATTTAATTAACGACAGCAGGTCGCCTCCAACGGCTTTTAAGGGGGTATATTGATAATCAATAGCCAGGAACGAGACATCGGGAATTTCCGGTAAAAAAGAAAGCTGTACGGCCCGGGCCGCGTCCAGATCATCTTCCATAACCTCATTCTTTTTTCGAAGCTGCGCCTCTACCTCTTTCCGTTTCTCTATTTCGGCTTCCAGATCCTTGTTAATGAGCCTCATGACGTTTATATTCTCGTTCAGCTGATCCTGCCGGATACCGACAAAACGCGAAAAAAGTCCAAGCCATAAGGGAGCCGAATTGATGACCCAATGCAGCGGGGTTGATAACTGAACTGCAATAATTGACGAGGGCCAGCAATTGCCGAAATTCATCCAGGCGTCAAAAAGGGACGAGAATACGGGGAAGGCAAAACCGAACAAAGCCCCATATAAAGTATAATTATTCGCTTCTTTTTTAAATATTCCAAACATTGCTATAAATCGATATATTTTTTCCATGCGGTATAACTCTTTTTTTATTATTTACATCTTATTATTTACATCTTATAGCATACACCACAATTCTTTTCAATAAGGTTTTTTTTATAAACAATTATTTTAAATTGACTTCAGTTTCAAGATATGCTTATATTATTGCAATTATAAAAAAAGGAGTTTATATCATGAAAAAAACAATTATTTTCTCTCTGGCCCTTAGCGTTCTGTTTTTAACAATAGGCTGCAAAAAAGTCAAACCGGACCAGGAACTAATGGGTGCCATCCAGGATGCCGCTTCAAAATGCACTATTGATCTCAAATATGCCTTTGTTAAAGACTGTGAAGAAATTAAAAAAGTCGCGGAACTTATAAAGAAGAAAACCGTTCCCGCCTCTGTTGCTACCGTTAGTGTAGCATTAAATGACAAGGACGAAAAGGTTCGAGCAGTGGCATGCAAACTGCTCTACCGGGAAATAAAAGACCGGATGCATGAAATTGAGAAAAAACCGGAACTTGTTTCGGACGCGGTTGCTGAAAACCTTATTACCGGTGTCTCGAAAATTAAAACCTATATTGCCTTTTACGCGGCAGCATCTGTAACCCATATCTCAATGATCAAAGGCAAACAAAAAAAACTGTATACCATGCTTGAAAAGCACCCCATCGTCCAGGTGCGGTATGAAGCGTATGAGAACCTTATGAAGTTCGGGCGGCTTAAGGCGTTTAACAAAATACAGGAACTGGCCGATAAAAAATATGCCGATAAATGGCTTGGTTCCTATATCATGAAGGCTCCGATCCGTATGTATAAATATACCGATGAAGAAAAAAAAGCCGTTGGCGATTGGGCGCTTAAGTACCTGGAAAACGAAAATCCCCTGATCGCGGTCCAGGCCGCCTCTGCCTTAAACCGCTGCGGCGGCAAATACATTGATGCCGTCCTTGACGCCTGCGACAAACTGGCAAAGGAGAACAAACTCACCCCTCCCTTCAGCCAGGTTCTCACGAACAACTCCATCTCATGCAAGTCCTTTTTCGGCAGCAAACCCAGCGGAACGGAAGAGCAGTGCAAGCGGCTGGAAGAGTTGAAGAAGAAGATAAAGAAGTAAGGTGATCGGAGGCCCGGAGGCCCGGGTGATCGGTAATCGGTCAAAGCCCCGTAGAGACGTTGTATGTTTGTATCAACGTCTCTACAAACATACAACGCTTCTACAAACCGCCGCGGCAGCAAAAAACTTCAAACGTTATTGACAATATTTTCCCGCGAACATAATTAGTCATATATATAGTGATAGAATTGTGAAAACAGAGGAGAAAAGAACAATGAAAGAAGCAGTAATTGTGAGCGCGGTACGGACTCCCCTTGGCAGCTTTAACGGCTCTTTAGGGAATATCGGCGCCACCAAACTTGGAGCTATTGTTATAGAAGAATCAGTAAAAAGAGCCGGTATTCAAAAGACCGATGTGAACGAAGTTATAATGGGCCAGGTGCTTCCCTGCGGCTATGGGCAGAACCCGGCAAAACAGGCTGTTGTCGCGGCAAACATGCCCTGGGAAGTGGAAGCCATTACTGTTAATAAAGTGTGCGGTTCTTCTCTGAAAGCCATAATGCTTGCTGCCCAGGCTGTCCAATGCGGTGATGCTGATGTGGTTATTGCCGGGGGTATGGAAAATATGAGCATGGCTCCTTTTTACATGGAGAAAGCCCGGTTCGGATATCGTATGGGAAACGGTAAGATCAAGGATCATATGGTTAATGACGGGCTCTGGGATGTTGTAAACGATTTCCACATGGGAATTTCCAATGAGTTATGCGCTGAAAAATACAATATCAGCCGGGAAGCCCAGGATACCTACGCGGCTGAATCTTACCGGAGATCTTTAGAGGCTATTAAGGCCGATAAATTTAAAGATGAAATTATTCCAATATCGCTCCCTCAGCGAAAAGGAGACCCAATAATCTTTGACACGGACGAATGTCCTCAGGATACCAATTACGATAAATTATCTAAAATGAAGCCTGCTTTTCAAAAAGACGGAACCGGCACGGCAGGGAACGCTTCTATTATCAGCGACGGGGCTGCTGCCATGGTTATTATGTCCAGGGAAAAAGCGGAAGAACTTGGCTGTGAAGTTATGGCCGCAATCGGCGCCCAGGCTTCGTATGGTATTGACATGAAGTATGTTCTTGTTGCTCCCATCTGGGCAATACCCAAGTGCCTTGAAAAAGAGGGCATTAGCAAGGACGATATCGACCTGTTTGAAATCAATGAAGCTTTTTCCGGTTCTTCATGCGCTGTTATGCAGGAACTTGAACTTGACCCGTCAAAAATTAATGTTAACGGCGGCGGTGTAGCTCTCGGACACCCCATCGGCGCCAGCGGTACCAGGGTTCTCGTTACCCTGCTCCATGAAATGATCCGGCAGGACAAAAAAACGGGCCTTGCCACGCTTTGCCTGGGCGGCGGAGAGGCTGTTGCTTTGATTATTAAGCGATAATTAACGCGTAAAACCGGGGAGAAATTCCCCGGTTTAAAGAGGCTCTTTTTTGATTGCAATCTTTGTATATATTTATTATATTGTACTAAACAAGGATTGAAGGAAAACAGGAAATGGGTGAAAAAAAATTAGTCCGCTTCGACTGGGTTATAAAAAGGATGCTTCGGGATAAAGGCAACTTTGTTGTCCTTGAAGGTTTCCTCACGGCCTTACTCAAGAAAGATATTATTATACTTCAAATTCTGGAAAGCGAAAGTAACCAGGAACACGAGAATGATAAATTTAACCGCGTCGACATGCTGGTAGAGGACAGTAGCGGGGACCGAATCTTGATTGAGGTTCAAAACGCTCGTGAAGTCCATTTCCTGGAACGGCTTTTATATGGGAGCTCAAAGCTGATTGTCGAAAACCTGAACCTGGGGCAGCCCTACGAAAAGATCAAAAAGGTTATATCTATCAGTATTCTATATTTTAATTTTGGGGTAAGTATCGACGACTATTTGTATTACGGGAGCACCGATTTTATCGGGATGCACAGTAATACAAAATTGATCCTGAGAAGAAAAGAAGAAGAAGCTATCACCCGGGTAGAGGCAAAAGAGATCTTTCCGGAATATTACCTTATTGAGGTAGAGAGATTCCAGGACATTATCGAGAATGACCTGGACGAATGGATCTACTTTTTTAAACATGACGCAGTCCGGGATGACTTCAAGGCCAAAAATATTGATAAGGCCAAAGAAAAGCTCGATATACTTAAAATGAGCCCGGAAGAACGAAAGCAATACGAGCGGTATCTGTCCGGGCTTGCCAGTGAGAAAGACATCATTGAAGGTGCCCATGATGACGGGCGGGACGAAAGGGAAGAGGAAATGATCCTTCGGATGCATAAGAAAGGTATGAACATAGAAGATATTGTAGAAATAGCCGGTATATCAGCAGACCGCGTAAAAGAGATCCTGGGGGAGTAACCCCTCCCTCCAAAGCGCTGTTGGGAACCAGGAATACGGAAAGATGTTAATGAGCAATATCCAGGCTAAACTGACCGTAGGCAGCCCAAACGATGTTTATGAAAAAGAAGCCGACGCCGTAGCTGAAAAGGTCGTGAATATGACAGACGCCCAGGTGCAGTCTAAAGAAGTTGAAACACCGGAGATCCAGGCAAAAGGCTCTTCAGGTGGTATGGAAGTTCCGGTGGGGTTTGAATCCGGATTGAACAGTATAAAGGGAGCAGGAGTTCCACTGAATAGACAAACGCGGGAAAACATGGAATCGCGGATGGGCGCGTATTTTGGAGATGTGCGTATTCATACCGGGAATAGGGCCGATAAGCTTGCAAGGTCTATTAACGCCGAGGCGTTTACTACAGGGCATGACATTGTTTTCGCGGCGCGGAATGGTAGAAACTTTGAATCGAGAGAGGGGAAGAAGCTCTTGGGGCATGAGTTGACTCATGTTTTGCAGCAGAGGAAGGGCGTGCAGAGAAAGGGGGTACAAAGGAAGTCTATTGAAGTTGCCCGAAAGATCGGTCCCGGTGTTTCTCTCCCAGTGCGGAAAGCATTGTCCCAAGGGGTTCCGGAAGCAGATATTTTGGCGTTTATGGATGAGATGAATGCTCCATACACCGGGGTAATTCCCGATTCCGGTTCAAACATACAGAGGAAAGAGAATGAACATCACACCGGAAATGGAGAAATCATACAAAGAAAAACCTCGCCAAGAAAAAGTGAATCTCCAACTTTTGGAGTGACATTTCCCAATGGTCGAAGAATACCGGCCTGGCAAGTCGGTATTTTTGTAGCATCGCTTACCGCTAACCCATTAACCTATCAACTTGCCTTTTTGCTTTCTTCCGCTATTATTGCCACGAATAAATATAATATGACTATTGGTTTTGGTCCGGCAGCAAGTGGAGGAGCTGGCGGTGGACTTACTTTTAATGGGGGGATCGTTGTAGCTCCCGGAGGTATAATCAGTTTATATGGTGCGTCATCGGTAAATATGGGATTTTTTGCAAGTTTATCGATTGGGATGGAAGCCACAGTGGTTGAAGGGGGGATAAAAAATTTTTCGGGAACTTGTAATGGGATTACTGTAAATATAGGAGTAAAATTTGTTTCAGGCGGCATTACTGTTCTTTATACTCCATTCCCGGAATGTAAATACCTTGGGCTAAGCTGTCAGGTTGGGATTGGCGTGGGATTGTCTCCAATAGAAGTTTCCAAAACTATACAGAAAACATGGGTTTCGGGTGAGGACGCTATTGCTAATTTAGAAAAAAAATATAAAGTTAAAGGTAAGTAAAAAGCTATATGAATGAAGCATCTACACAATCAAACGATTTAGGAATTATTATATTATTTATGGTTATTTTTTTTATTGGTCTTGGTGCTTTTATACTATATGTGATTATTAAAGATAGTACAAAAAAACGGAAAAAACTAATAAGCCAAATGCCTGGTCCAATATTATTTTCCGGCATGTTTGGTTCGGGTAAAATTCAAGGGATTCGCCACCGTGGCATCCCTTTTAAAGTAATAATTAACAATGACAGTGCTTTAATAAAAAATATACTGATTAAGAAAGAAGAAATTAAGAAAATAGAGATAAAAAGAGATTTTCTTGAAAAAGGGCTCTTTATTGAATATTCTAAAAACGGTATCTCTCAGCCAATAATGATACTACACGGTGACGAAATTCACATAGTCAAAAAACTTATTGAAGGGACTCCACTGTCAAAGAGTCTATAATCCCGAAAGGTCCGTTCAGGAAATCATTTATAAATTTGATATTGAAGCTTTTAAATCAGAAAAATATACTTCGGTTTATGAACAAACATTTAGTAATAGAAATTTTACCTATCTTTCATGTGTTGAAGATATACGAAAGAACTGTTATATCATTATCCTGGAAAAAGTGAAAAAACAATTTCATATTATACAATATTTTGGATTTAATTATAATAGAATTTTCATTGTTAATAAAAAACTTGGATTCAAGTAACAAGTGCAACAGTTTGCTTTCAAAGCGGAACAGACTGGTGTAAAGTTATTCTATTGTAGTTAACTATATTCCATTTTTTGATGGTGGCTGCTTTGTAATATGGAATGGAAAAGACTATATAATTGATAAAGGGGGATTTATTCCATCCGTCACGCTGCCTCCTTTATCACGCAAAAAGGACGGCCGGAGCCTCCCCTTCCCGCTATTTTATAACGAAAACCGCAAAAAACCGTATTAATTACCAATCAGAAATAACACTCAAAAAAATAATCCTTGAAAAAAATAACCACTTATAAAAGTATGTCGCCTATCCAAAAAATAACTGTTTCCAGTCGAAAAAAATTAGTAAATATCGGGATTATATATGACAAAAGAGAAACGAAAGAATAAGGTTGTAGTTAA
>JAAENB010000360.1 GCA_024224995.1 bacterium
AACGCTTCCGGGAGTGGGAGGAGGATCTTATTTGTCAACGGTTCCCATTATCCGTGGAGGCAATCCCCTTTATGACAGGTATTACATCGATGATATTCCTGTTGATTTTCCCTATCACTACGTGGGTTCAATTGTTCCTCTTTTTTCTTCTATAAATGAAAATATTATTGATAAAGCGTCGGTTATAAAAGGAACAGCTCCCTTAAACTATGATGATACTCTTGGAAATATTATTCACATCAAAACAAAAGATCCCGACGAGGCTGGTGTTCACGGAAAAATCCAGCTCGACCCGGTGGTTCCTGTTTTGCCATCGGTCTATGTTACGGCGGTTCCCCTGGAAGATTTAAGCGTTACCTTTGCCGGACGGAGATCCTACGCAGACCTGGTGACTGATCTTGATGATGTGGAAGTTTCTTTCCAGGATCATTATTTAAAAGTGTCTTATAATTTGTTCGATAATCACCGGATCTATTTTATCTCTTTTGGCGTTGATGACTACCAGGCATATAAGAATTTTTCCGCCAGGAACACCTATACGGTATGGGCCTTAAAATGGGAATATCTTATAACAAAAAAATATTTTTTAAAGACCATTATCTCCCGGTACAGTACGGAACAATATTTTGAAAATACCAATATCTACCAGGGTATGGCTGGGGCCTATCTCAAATTTAACCCGCTGCAATACAGGATTTACCAGGAATTTAACGCCGTGGTGAAAAATTTTTATCTCAAAACGGGATATGAATTTCTTCTGCACGACAACGGTGTAGAGGGGAATATCACCCTCAGTGATCTTCCGGACCTGGATCTCCTTGATAATACCGGGAACAGTTTAACAGTGCGGTATCCTGTTGAGGGTAAAACCATCTCCCTGTTTTCCGAGATGGGAGCTGATTTTGATCCCTTTTGGGCAAACCTGGGGGTAAAATTTAAGTACTATGGTCCCCTGTCGAACTCTTCGTTTTCCATGAGAGCCATGTGCGGAGTGAATATCAACAATAAAAACACGGTATACGGCGGCGGCGGATTATACCACGCTCATCCCGATGTTTATTATTATCTTGGTGAAACGGAACCCGGTTTTAACGACAGCAAAGCGTATAACGCGGTGTTGGGTTATAAATCAGAATTTCTTCCCAATCTCACGGGACAGCTTGAGTTGTATTACAGTTCGTATAAAGACCTGGCGTCGGTGAATATTGGGATGATTAATAATAGCGAATATAAAAAGATCACGCAGTTTAATCCTTTTTCCGGGGAAAAAGAGGGAACAAGCTATGGAGCCGAATTATCCGTTAAAGGGAACATAAAAGATTTTTACGGATGGGTAAGTTACGCCTTTTCTGTTTCCAAAAGAAGTAATGATGATAATAACCTGGAAGATTTTTACTCCGATTTTGACCAGACCCACCTGTTTAAAATAGCCGCGGCGGCAAAATTTGGAAACTGGACTCCCTCGGTATTGCTGCATCTATATTCTTCTCTTCCCTATACTCCAGTTACCGGGGCCACCCAGAACGGCAGCAGTTACAGCCCCACGTATGGCGATTATAATTCCGAACGGTTTCCCCTTCATTTCAGGATTGACGCCAAGGTCACCTATACAACAGAAGGGAACAGCAGGTTTTATGTTGAGGTCTGGAATGTCCTGTATACTCAATCAAACTATCTTTACCAGGATTTTAACAGCGGCAGTCCCTATAGTAATGAAAATCCCGAGAACAAGGCGGATCTTTTACCAATTTTTGTCTGGATAGGTATGGAATTATGTTTTTGAGAAAGTTTTTGTTAATACCGGTAATTATTGTTTTATTATTGTCCATATCGCCGGCCGCGGTAAAGGAGACTTCCCACCTTACGAAGAAAGACCTGAAAGAAGATATCACCATATTAAAAAGAATTCTTAAAAGAAAACCCAATGATACGGTTTCACTTAAAAGACTGTTAAAGATATATTTCACTCTTGAAGATTTTCAAATGGCCCTGGAAACAGCGTCGCGATACCTGGCACTGGAAAAGGATAAAGAAGCGGCTTATATAAAAATAATATCCTATGGGAACCAGGGTGAGTATAAAAAAGCGCTTAAGGAAATAAACCTGTTCTTAAAGACGTATGCGGTTACGGACGATGAAAAAAAACTTTTTGAAAACAAAAGAAAAGTTTATAAAGGATATCAAACAAAAGCTTCTCCCGGTGAGACAAAGAGAATAGCCCCTGGAAATGAAAAAATTTTTCTCGGTTTAATAGAAAGAAAAAAAGCGATCCTGGGTTACGACAGGAAAAAAGAGAACCTGTTTTATTATTTCCATAACAACGGGTCGTTTAAATCGTTAAAAAATATTCCTGTCTTTCTTGAGGATATCGACATTAAAAATATTCTTTTTATTTCCATGTCACCGGGAGGAAGAGAGCTTTTGGCAACAGTGAGAAAAGGAGTTGAGAAGGCGAATATTCTATACAGGAAAAAAGCGCATAAAGAAGAAGAATGGTCTTCATGGAAAACTATTGGGAACATGAATCCCGGCGCGTGGAATGGTTTTGGAAATTTTACTTCGGACACAAAAGGAGTAATTTTTTCTTCCGACATGGATGATGCCGGCGGCCTGGACATATATATCACCATGAAAAATTACCGGGGGAATTGGAGTTCTCCGGAAAAGTTAAAAACAATAAATACTCCTCTTGATGAATATTCATTGTTCCTCCATCCCGACGGAGAGACTCTTTTTTTTACCACGAACGGTAGAAAGGGGATGGGTGGCTTTGATATTTTCGGATCTAAATTATCCCATAAGGATGATACGTATACAGTTTCAAAAATTAAAAATATAAAAGAACTCAATACTTTCAGAAACGAGTCTTTTCCTCTCATGGTTAATAAAAGAGGAGATGCCGGTTTTTTTAATTTTTCCGCCGGGGATAATTTTTCCCTTTATTCAACAGACACTCTTTTGAATTCACCCCGGCCCGTATCGTTTTTTGATTGTACTGTCTATGACAAAAAGACCAGGGAGCCTGTCTCCGAAGGTGATGTCAAGATCATGAAGGTGGGAAAAAGAGAACGAAGGGGCGTTCTTATGAAATTTATTTTCTCCGATGGTTTTTTTGGAGTGCCCTTGCAGGACGGTTCTCAGTACCTGGTTTCCATTAGCGCGAAAGGATATTTATATTACCGGAAAAAGGTTACTATTAAAAAGACCGGTGAAAGTGAAAAGAGAAAACTAACTTTTTATATTAAAAGAGGAGCAATAAAAAAAGGTTTTTCTTTTGAGGCAAAAGATATTCATTTTGATACGGGTTCCGCTAAATTTAAAATGGAATCGGAAGCCGAGCTTCATAATGTCTACAACTTCCTGGCTCTTAATCCCGATGTTACTATTGAGATTGCCGGTTTTACCGATAGTGTGGGTAATTACAAGAAAAATATGGAACTCTCACAAATGCGGGCAAACGCCATTGCCGATTATCTTGTAAAAAAAGGTATTATAAGGAAGAGACTTATCTCCCGGGGATTTGGTGAATCCGGAAGTAAAGCGTCCAACAAAACCGAAAAAGACCGCCGGAAAAACAGGAGAGTTGAGATTACAGTACTAAAGATCGATTAACAGCTGTTGCAGGGGTGCGCGGGCAATTTTTCAACACCCTTTTCATCCGCTGGAAATATTCGCTGACTGCATCAGGGAATGAGCTTCCTGCTTTCCGGAACAGGAGCCACGGACGGCGACGCCCCTGTTTAATACAGGACGTATTATAACAGGGGTGGAGGAAAGCAGGAAGCTCATTCCCGCGCGCACCAACGTCGCCCGTGACGCGTTTTCCCCCGAATTTTGACCTATTATGGAATTAATTGCAAAAAATACCCATAAGCGGTTGACCTTTTGGTCAATTTTTAGTATATTAATAAGATTAATACTGCACACCATTATTAATCTTATTATGAACATTAAATTCCCGGATTTTAAATACCTTTGAGGGGGCCTGTCATGAAACCGATCAATAAACGCTCTATCCGAATTTTGCTTTTAGTACTGTTCTCTTTTGGATCTCTTCTGAACGGCTGTTCTTGCCTGGAAGATGATTTAACCTCACTAGATATTGTTGGAGCTCCCGCTTTTAGCACTGCCGGGGGGACTAATTATGATGTTACCCTGTCCAGTTCTACTGAAGGGGCTGCTATAAAGTATACCACAGACCTGTCGAATCCTTCTACAAGTAGTACTGCTGTAGACGGGACTTCACTGACAATTGATATGGTAATGGTTATAAAAGCTTACGCTTACAAAGATGGGATGAAAGATTCCAGTATTGTTGAGTACAGGGTTCCCACGTTTGATACCAAAAGAGTGATAAAATATAACGCCGACGGATCTGACAGGGGATATGGCTCGGTTAATTATTATTATGAGTATGCTAATGATTGTAATGGTAAAAAGGTAATTGAGACCTATTACAGCGGAAAAGGTGATGACGGAAAATGGTTCACCTGTGATGATACAGTCAATTATCATATCGTATATACGTATACAGCCGGCGGTGAGGTTGAAAGAGAGACAAAGTATAGCGCTTCCGGTTCTGATGGGGAGTGGCTCACTTCTGACGATACGGTTGAGTATTATTATGCGTATACCTATACAAGCGGCAACCTGACTGAGAGGAGAAAGTTTGATAGCAGTGATTCGCTCCTTTTATATATAACCTATACCTATGACAGCGGAAATCCTAATCTGGAAACTATGTATACCAGCGGCGACGCTATCGATTATTACCTGGATTATACCTATAGCACTTATCTTACAAGGACGGATAAGTATACGGGAGCCGGACTAAATGGAGAATGGTATACCGGCAGTGATGATGTGCTTGATTCTTATTCCACTTATAGCGAAAATCTTACGGAAGAAACAAAATACGATAGCGGTGATACTCAGAATGGTTTGATCGCTTATTCCTATGAAGATAATGCTGATTATTATTTCACGTATACCTATAGCAGCGGAAAGCTTTCGCAAATGAATAAGTATTTACAATACGGTACTGATACTTTTGATTATCATTGCACCTATATTTTTGATGACGATAATCTTCAAAAAGAAACAAAATATAAGGATGATAATTCCGGTGATGTTGATTACTATTTTCTCTATACTTACGAAAATGATAAATTAACAAAAAAAGAAAAGTATAACAGCGATGATACTCTGGATTATTATTATACCTATATTTACGATGGTGATCATATTGAAAAAGAGATTAAGTATATAAAACCCGACGCCAACACGCAAACAGTGAGCTGGAATATAACAGTTTCCAGCAGCGCTGATGACGGCGGTTACTATACAGTGAGTGGTGTTAATTATGACACCAGCGGTGATCCCATAGGAACTATCGCAGATGGCGTGCCGGATAATTCAGAGTCTTTAAAGCTATGGGTTGAAAAGATTAAAGCTATCGCCAATAATACCAGCTATACCGATACCGGTACTACTATCAATGGTCTTAGAGGCGGGTATTGTAAAATAACAACGGCCGTTGATATATCCGGTGGAACAGCTTCGGCAAAGTTTAAATTCAGCAATTACGATGACGGTGATGTTAAGATCACGGGAACAATTACGAAAGCTATTGCAGGGAGTATTTCTCTCTCCGGTAGTTCAATAAGTGGAACTTTTACCGGAACATTTACCGGTAGTGTAACCATTACCGACTCAAATCCATCATGGTCTGAGAGCGATTATATTGTGGAATCTTATTTCGCCAATGAGTATACGGGAGATAATAATACCACGAAGAATTTTTATAATGACCCGGGCGCGGACGGTGAATGGTTAAACGCCGATGATACTAAGAATTCTTACGCCTCTATTGCCTATAGCGGCGCTGATCCAATAACTGAGACCTGGTATGATTCCGGCGCTACGGAACAATACAAGTATACTTATACTTATAGCTCAGGCGATCTTGTTAAGAAAGTAAAAAGTATGAACTATGGAACCTTGCTGGCGGAAATGAGTGACTCGGGTATTGACACGAACTGGGCCACAACAGCCAATTGGGAAACAACAGCGGATGATACTATTGATTATTCCATTTTTGAATACGAGATTGATGATTGCGAATAAAATAGTTTCGGAATAAATTCTAAATACTGTTTATCAAAAAAGAGCGCTTTTATGCGCTCTTTTTTGCGTTTAACCACTCCTTTTAACAGAGCTTATAAGCTGTTTGTCCAGCCTTTGTTTTTTTGCAGGGGATTGTCCGGGATGCCTCGTTCTTGTGGGAATGAGGCTTTTACCGGTAAGGTTATACCGTCGGCCGATACCTTGTTGAAAATATCTGCGGTTTTTGATGTTTCTGTTGACTACCTGCTAAAAGAGAAGGCGGTGAAGAGGCCGGTTGAATCCGGTTTGAAAGGCGGTTTTTATTCAGGCATAAAAGCACCACAACCTTCGAAGCATACACCAGTTTGCTTCGACAAAAGAAACATATTTCCTGCTTTACCTTGAAGCTCAGCGAATGTCCATTTCTGAGTGATATCCGCTTCAATTTCCCATCCTTTTAGGAATAACAGGGTACGAGTCTTTTTTACTCGAAAGGGAATATTCTCCTCAGTTAATATTTTACATAATCTTTCGTTCAATTCACTACTTGCAGCATAGAAGTGAAAGTTTACTGTCAACTCAATGTCAGGGGTAACTCCATGTTTTTCCCAATCTTTCCACATTTCTTTATTTCGATTTAAATGACCATGCATTTCATTTTTATTATTTTTCATTATTATAACCATGCTGAAATTAAAAATTTAGAATAGGCAAAATCTTTGCTATTCCCCATATTTTCCAAATAGTTTTTCAAAGGAATTCGCACCGTGTTCTCCAATTTGTCGAGGGCCATCATCATTGAGCGATTGAGTATCAACCAACGCTCGAATAAACAACGTAATAACTAGATGAACAATAATTTGCAAGAAAATTTTCTAAATTTTTTCTTTTTTGAAGGGCTCTCCTTCGCAAGATCCCCCTTCCCTATGCCTTCCGGCTTACCGAACAATATCATACCTCACCGGCGAAGAGTTAAACTCTTTGGGGCTTACGGGATGCATACCGCCCAGCACCGTTTTTATCTTTTTATCCATCTCCGTGAGTATGCTTTCCAGACCGTTAAGCTCCCTCCGCCCGAGATGCCCCAGGTGGTGAAGGCCCAGGAGTGCGAGATACAGGGCCTCGGAGTTGTCGCGGATTCCGGTGAGGCGCTC
Source organism: bacterium (assembly GCA_024224995.1). The sequence goes on from JAAENB010000360.1 coordinate 7,260, forward strand.
TTCTATGTTTTCGATATCGAAGCGGTAGATGTTCATGGGGTTTCTCCTTTGTTTTTTTGCAGGGGATTTTTTCCTCCCCGGGGGATTAATTTGTTGACATTCTCCGGGAGAAGCGGTGTGCTTTTAAGGGTGGTTAAGAGGACCGATTCCTTTGGAATTGTCCGGGATGCCTCGTTCTTGCGGGAATGAGGTTTTTTAACACCAACAACAATACAGCTAATATGGTATTATTTATTGAAAATGTCAAGAATAAAAGCGACCTTTTTGTGATTTTTTATTTAATTCTTGTATAAAACGATTCGATAATACCTGCTCCCAACGTGGTATATTATGACAATAGGAAAAAATATTAAAAGCGCTCGAATTGCGCTTGGGTTTAAGCAATATGAATTTGCTGATAGTCTTGGTATTAATAAAGATTATCTTGGCCGGATTGAACGGGATGAACAGGATCCCTCGCGAAATGTTTTAATCAAGCTTTCTTCCGAGTTAGGGGTTTCTCCTAATTTTATTATTTTAGGGATGGAGCCGGTTTTTCTTAAAGATGTGGAGAATTGGGAGGGACTGCCGGATAACGCGAAGGAGGTTTTCCGGCTGGTGTTTGAAATGTCGGAGAAGAATCCGGAGATTCTTGAGCCGTTGATGGTGTTTATTCGGGATGCGGTTGTTAATTTGGGGAAGGTTGTTGAGGTGAAAAGGGATGGGGCGTAGTG
>JAAENB010000361.1 GCA_024224995.1 bacterium
CGGTGGCGCCGTCTATGACAGCCGCGAAGTGGGCCGAGGCCACCACCACATCTTCTGACTCGCGGCCATCGACCTTGCTCTCGACGAAGCTCTCGACGATCGACCAACCCATTGCCGACATTCTGGTCGACGGTTCGAGCCATGGTGCGCGTCACGCCCCCGCGAATGGGGATGGTCGGCTTCGGGAGTTTGGGATGGCCGGTAGGGGGAGCCGAGACAGTGTCGACCGACTGGCGGACACTGATAGCTGATGGTGTGTTTCTCCGGCGAGCGGGGATGCCTTCGTCGAACCTTCCCCGTTGCCCGGAGCGAGTTCCATGGCCGGCTCGACCTTGGCGTGAGAGAGTGGGCCATGGCATGGAAGGTCCTCAGTTTCGCGGCCGGGGTATGCGCATGGATCGCGGTGGGGCTGGGAGTGGCCGACTCCGATGCTCCGGCGCTCCTTCTCCTGCTCGCCAACCTGGGGACGTTGTTCATTGGTGTCATGGTGTGGTCCTACGTCGGTTCCCTCCCTTCCA
>JAAENB010000362.1 GCA_024224995.1 bacterium
CGTTTTTCGGTATATTAAGACACGACCGACCCTGTATAGCGGGGTGCGACCCCTGCGAGGGGAAAAAATACGTCAGAAACTAAATAGTATTGCGATCTGCATCTGGCCTGGAAGTATCCCTCTTCTAAATGTGAGGACTGTGTGAGCGGAGCGAGTTCCGCAGCATTTAGAAGAGGGATGCTTCCAGGCCCGCTCACTTGCACAATTTAGTTTCTTGAGAGAGCTAACAAAGAGGTTGACAGGTTTTTGCTCTTTTTTAAACTATAAAACACAGGTACAAGGTGCAAGTGCCGGTCCGGAGAGATATCATGAAATATATTACCGATTTCCACATTCATTCCCATTATTCTATGGCTACCAGCAAGAAACTTATTCCCGAATACCTGGAATACTGGGCCCGTTTAAAAGGGATTAATGTTGTTGGTACCGGGGATTGTGTCCATCCCGGGTGGCTCTCGGAGCTCAAGGAAAAGCTGGAACCCGCAGAAAACGGGCTTTTCCGCCTTAAACAGGAATTCCGCTTGCCCGAATCCCTGGCCCTGGACAAACAGAGTAATCCTGCTATTCCCCGGGAGATCTTCTTTATGCTCACCGGTGAGGTCAGCAGTATCTACAAAAAGAACGATAAGGTCCGAAAAGTTCATAATGTGACAGTATTTCCCGATTTTGAGTCTGCGGAAAAGCTCAGTAACCGTCTCGACAAAATCGGGAATATCCGCTCCGACGGAAGACCTATCCTGGGGCTCGATTCTAAGATCCTGCTGGAAATGGTCCTTGAAAGTGCCGATTCCGCCTTCATTATTCCGGCTCACATCTGGACTCCCTGGTTCTCTGTTCTGGGTTCCAAATCGGGGTTCGATACCATTGAAGAATGCTATGAAGACTTAACCCAATATATCTTTGCCGTTGAAACCGGGCTTTCCAGTGATCCGGCCATGAACTGGGCCTGTTCTTTCCTGGACCGCTTTAAACTTGTCTCCAACTCCGATGCTCATTCCCCGGAAAAACTGGGCCGCGAAGCCAATCTTTTTGATGCCGAACTGAGTTTCCAGGGCATTTATTCCTCCCTTAAAGGAGATTCGGGCTTCCTTGGTACGGTTGAGTTCTTCCCCCAGGAAGGGAAATATTTTTTCGACGGCCATCGCAAGTGCGATATTATCTGGGACCCCGTGGAAACTATCCGGCACCAGGGTATTTGCCCGGTTTGCGGAAACCCCGTTACCAGGGGCGTTATGTACCGGGTCGCGGAACTTGCCGACCGCTCCGTTCTTGAAGAGGCTCCTAACCGCTGCGATTTCTATTCCATTACCCAGCTTCCCGATCTTCTGGCCGAAATCAACCGGGTAAAAAGCAGTAAAACCAAAAAGATCCAGCACGAATACCACCGGCTTATTTCCGGCCTGGGATCGGAATTTCACCTGCTTCTCTTTGCCGATTTAAAAGAAATTGAACAGGTCGGGGGAGAGCTCCTGGCCGAAGGTATCCGCAGGCTCCGGAATGGCTCCGTTATTATCAACGAGGGTTTTGACGGTGAATTCGGCAGAATTAAAGCGTTCAGCGAAGATGAACTGGACTCCTTTTCGGGAAATTCTCTCTTTGCCATGCCGGCGGCCCCCGCAAAGGAAATCCCCTCCGGTGAGGAAGAAAAAGGTTATTCCATTAAGTTTAATGTTGCCGAGTTCCAGGCTCTGAACCGGGCTCTTCGGCTCCGCTCAGAGTCCGGGGGAACCTCGGAGATTGGGGGGACTTCGGAGAGTTTGGCGGGAAATGAGGTGGTTTCTTCTATTAAACAGGATTCTTCTGCTGAGTCTTCTATCACACCTGACGATTCTTCTTCTGATCCTGCCGGCGAACAGGCTCATTTTCCCGGGGTTTATCCCGATGGCGGTTTTACCGGTTCGCCTGAGCAGTTTCTGGGTATTGAACATGGTGCCGGGCCCTGTATGGTTATTGCCGGTCCCGGTTCAGGGAAAACCCGGGTTCTTACGGAGCGGATTGCCTGGCTTATTAATAAAAATAATATCGCTCCTGAGAATATTCTTGCTGTGACTTTTTCAAACAAAGCTGCCGGAGAGATCCGGGACCGGGTTAACAAGCGTGTTTCCGCTCCCGGGCTTACGATTTCCACGTTCCATGCTTTTGGGCTTTCTATCTTACAGGAACGCTATGCCGAAGTTGGCCGGGAGAAAGATTTTTATATTATTGATGACGATGAAAAGCGGGAGATTATTTCTGAGTTTGTCCCGGACAAACGGAAGATTAATAAAACCATGAAGGCCATAGAAGCTTTTAAGCAGGGCTCTGACGACTCCGAAGAGCTGCTTACTATTATTGAGCGTTACAATAATGAATTAAAAATGCGCAATGCCTTTGACCTCTCGGACCTGATCTTTCTGGCTGTTGAACTTCTGGCTAATGACCCCGATCTTACGGCCCTTTACCGCGAGCGTTTTTCCTGGATACTCATTGACGAATACCAGGATATTAACGCTATCCAGTACCGGCTTATCCGTTTCCTTGCCCATGAAGAAGATGCTAATATCTTTGTTATCGGCGATCCGGACCAGGCTATTTACGGGTTCCGCGGCTCCGATGTTCGCTATATCGATATTTTTAAAAAGGACTTTCCGTTATTTAAAGAGATCCGTTTAACCAGGAGTTACCGGTGTCCGGCCCCGGTGCTGAAGGTTGCCGGACAGGTTTTGAATAAAGAAAAATTTCTCGCCGGCAAGCCCCATGATCTGAAGGTGAATATCAGTGAAATGAGTACGGGCAAGAGCGAGGCCGATTGGATTGCCGCCCAGGTGGAAAAGATGATTGGCGGGGTGCGGAGTTTTTCCATGGACAGCGGTATGAGTGACGGGGCCGCCTATGATGAGAACATGGGTTTTTCCGATTTTTGCGTCCTTTGCCGCTCCGCTTTTATGTTTGATCTTTTTGTTGAGGCTTTTAATAATCACGGCATTGCCTACCAGGTTATCGGTTCCGAGCCTTTTTATATGAAAGAGCCCTTTGCGTCTGCTATCAGCATTCTTCGTAATACCTATTACAAGAGTTCCCTTGAAGATATTTCTCTTGATGCGGTTTCCGCAGACATCGTAGACATGATTGTTCACGGTGAACCCGTGGTTAACCCGCTTAAAGCCATCCTGGCACATAACGGGGCCGAAGAGGCCGACCTTAAACGGATGGAGCGTTTTGCCCATGACTTCGACAACGACTATGATGAATTTTTCCGGCGCCTGGTCCTTCGCCAGGGCGTTGACGATTTCGACCCCCGGGCCGAAGCGGTTTCCATTATGACTATCCACGCTTCAAAAGGCCTTGAATTTAACACGGTCTTCATCCCCGGCTGCGAAGAAGGGATTATTCCCTTTTCCCTCTTCGGCAAGCCCGAAGATAAAGAACGGGAGGAAGAGGAACGGCTTTTTTACGTGGGTATTACCCGTACCGAGAAAAATCTCTTTTTGACGCATGCGAAGAAGAGATTGTATAAGGGGAGGGTGCTTGAGAATGAACGGAGTTCATTTTTGGATCGGTTGGAGAAAGATCTGTTGGAGATTGGGAAGCGGAAGGAGAGGGCGAGACCGGTTAAGGATGAGGCGCAGTTGAGCCTTTTTGGGTGAGGAGCTGATTTTATAAAAACAGTATAATTAACTTGACATTTACACAGCTCTTTGTGTATCTTGTTGTGTAGGAGGTCGTCTATGGCTACTAATTTAGCAATTGATGATACATTGATTTCTGAAGCTCAGAAAATCGGTAATCATAAAACAAAAAAGTCAGCTGTGACTGAAGCGCTTAAGGAGTATATTCAGCGACATAAACAGCTTGAAGTGATTGATTTGTTTGATTCTATTGAATACGATGATGACTATAATTATAAAGCTAAAAGGACTCGTTAGTGAAAATTTTGGTTGATACTTCGATTTGGTCCCTGGCTTTTAGAAGGAAGAAGGGGACGCGTAGTAAGCTTGAAACTCAAATTCTTCAGGAATTAGTAGAACTTATAAATGAAACCAGGGCTGTTATTATTGGTCCAATCAGGCAAGAGATTTTATCCGGAATTTCTAATATGTCTCAGTTTAATCTTCTTAAACAAAAGCTTAATACTTTTGATGATTTTCCTATTGTTTTTTCAGATTATGAATTAGCCGCTGAATTTTATAATGATTGCAGGAAAAATGGTATTCAAGGTTCTCATATTGATTTTTTGATCTGTGCTATTGCTGCAAATAATGATATGCCCATATTTACCAGTGACAAAGATTTTACGAATTATTCTAAATATCTTGATATCCGACTCCATTCTCCTCGACATTCCAAATAGTTTTTTTCTGACCCGGTTAACTGAACTGGATTTTTTAGAACAAGCCAAAAGGACTTTCACCTTGCCCCCTTTCCCCCTGAACCTGCCTAATACACATCTACCGAACTCAAATCCCGGTTCTTAAAATGAACCTCCGCAATTTCCGCAAGAGCATCCCTGCCCAGTTTCCTGTAAGCCCCAACGAGGAGTTCAAAAGAAATCTCCCGGTAATCATCGCAGTCAAACCAGTGCAGTTCCCTGCCGAGAACCAGGGCAAAAGCGGGCTTGCCCTGATCAAGTTCCGCCCGGGCTTCTTTTATCCATTCCTGAACTTCAGGAGAGCGTTTATCATAGGCTTTGTAGCGGGATTCACTCTCTTTAGAGGAGCAGCGGGGATCGCCGGAATCGGGGGGAAGCGCAGGGCAGGTCCCGCCGATGTGTTCAACCCGTTCGGCATTTGCCAGGGGGAGGGGGCCGTCTTCTTTGAGGGCCAGGGAATCGGCATCGGCAAACCAGGCAAGAGCCGCTTTCAGGGCGAGGATTTTTGCAGTGGCTTTCTGGTATTTTATATATTCATTAACTTCATCGATCAGGACTTCACAGGCAGTGGTGCAGCCGGTGGAACCGGTTTCAGCGGAATCACGGGCATAGTTGCTTGCGATGAAGGACGGAAATTCAGCGGGGTCATCGTACCATAAGCCGTAATGGAGGCCGTCGCTGTCTCCGGACATGATGGTGATAAATTCCGCAGGATCGCAGCGGTAACGGTAATGAAGACGGGGGTCGAGGCCATCAAGGGGGGGAAGGAAGAGGCCGTTTGTTTCAAACCAGGCCATAATACCGGAGGGGCTTCTACCCAGGAATTCAAGGCCCCGGTGTTCCAGCTCGTTTAAGCTGCGGAGAAAAGCGGCAAAAACCGCCATGTGGCGGGGTAATTTTAAACCGAAAATTCCACGCATGTTTATGGCAATAAAATCAAAACTATCGAACGCTTTTTCCAGGGCATTCCTGCGCCGCTCATCATCTTCAGGAGAGGGCGAAAAAAGAGATTCTTCACAAACAAGTTCGTTAAATTCAAGGAATTCGTGAAGCGGGTTTTTCATGGCCTTTTTTAACGTACTCTCGTCGCGTAAAAGTTTACAACACTCACGTAATCTCTCAACCGCCGGGACGAGATCATCAGGCCGGTCCTTGTGAACGAGGATAATTTCCGTGGAATTAGTCTCGTAAGTGGAAGTATCATACAATTCAATTTCGGCAATTAAACCAACTGCGGGAAGAAAAACAGGACCGTCCCAGCAGACGAATTTATGTCCCGGCAGATCAACAGGGAAAAGACTTGTAAATTCTTCAATATCCAGGTCTGTCATAATTCCTCCGGGAAACATTTAATAACAGGAGCATGGTACCATAGACGGATAAAGTCTGTCAAGAAGTATGATAGTAGGTACAAATTTGTCCCGGGACTTTTTTTTGTGCCCGGGAATTTGGAGTTGACATAATTGCCGGATTTTGTAGAAATTCATTTCGCCCCGGTCTGAGTACGTATCAATCAGTATATTTAATTCAATAATTTATGAGGGAGAATACTTATATGAAAAAATGTATTAGCGTATCTTTATTTGCCTGCGTAATAGCGGTACTGTCGTTGTTCCTGGTACAGGAGCAGTTACCGGCGCAGGAACAAGTACAGGAAAAAGCCCCGGAGATACCGAAAATAAACTGGATCTATGGCCCTAAAAAGGCCGATATCGGAGATATTGCAGAGATACAGGTGCCAAAAGGGTACAATTTCGCCGATGGAGCCGATACCCGGAAAATAATGAAATTATTCGGGAATATCCCATCATTCAGGGAAGAGGGATATATTGCCCCGGTTTCGAATAAATGGTTCATCGTATTTGAATTTGAAGATGTAGGATTTATAAAAGATGATGAAAAGGATTCCCTTGATGCCGATGCAATGATGAAATCAATGAAAGAAGGGGATGAGCCTTCGAACGAAATACGAAGACAACAAGGGCTTGCGGAGATGCACATGGTGGGATGGCACAAGGAGCCATTCTATAATAAGAAGACCAACAATCTTGAGTGGGCAACGATCATTGAATCCCAGGGATTTAGAAGTATTAATCATAATATCAGGTACCTGGGAAGAAATGGGGTTATGAAAGCTGTCGTAGTTTCCGATCCAAAGGATTTTGACACAGCGGTTCAAGAATCAGCCGCTCTTCTGGACCGGTACAACTTCAAAGAAGGAAACAGTTATGCCGAATACCAGGAGGGCGATAAACTTGCTGAGTATGGATTAACAGCACTGGTAACGGGAGGAGCGGTAGCAGTGGCAGCCAAAGCCGGATTGCTGCAAAAATTCTGGAAATTTATTTTAATCGGCCTTGCGGCTATTGGCACATTTTTCAAAAAGATGTATAATTCTATTCGAGGGAAAAATACCAATCCCAGTGTTCTTGCCAACCGGGAAGACCTGAATTCGGATACCAACAGAGATACAGACAGCGAAAATGGATGAGAATCTTTCTTTATTACTTGTCTTTTTTGTATTGTATTTTTCCGAATGCTTGCTCGCGGTACCGGGCGATTCGGTAATACTCTATTCCCATTTCTTGAAGAAATGGGAATACGCGTTTTCACGCGGGCGTTTTACTCTCCTGGGAAGAAGCCTGTTCCGGGGGAATGCGTTCCCGCCCCTGGGGGTCTTTTTCCCGGCTTCCCTGTTTCCCGTTGCGTTTTCCCCGGAAGGATTCTCCATACTTGAATCGGTCACGAACCCGGGAACACAGGGAGGGGGTTATATGGACCCTCGGCACAAGAAGTCTTACCGCTATGAAGAAATAAAAACAGTTTTATTTCGCGGGAAAACCCTGCTTATTAATGGGGAGAAATTTATAACGCTCCATTCCGAAACGGCAGCGGCAGTGCTTGCGGAGAACGTAAAGCGGATTGCGGAAGCGCCGTCATGGAAACGAAAGAAAATAATCGCCCAATATTTAAAAGAACGGTTTAATACAAAAGCAATTGAAGAAGAGTACCGGGTTTTTGAAAAGAAAACCCTGTGGCTTCGCTTTTTTACGAATATGCTCCTGTTATACCTGGTAATCCAGGTGCCTACGGCAGTCTATCTTTTTGGATTGGAACAAATATGGACCTTTTTACTGTGGGGGCTTTTTTTATTGGAAAGTATTATCACCCTGTTTTTCTACCGGGCATACAAAAGACTGGCCGGGGAGTACCGGGAAGGGCCCTGGCTTAAGATGATAATAATGTTCTTCTATCCGCCCGGAGCAATACGGGCAATAGACAATATCTCAGGAGAGCTTTTTGCGGGGTATCACCCCGTGGCAGTAGCGCAGGCCATAGCAGGAAAAGATCTTTTTGTTCAACTTGCCACACAGGTAAGCCGGGATCTCTTATTTCCGGGACCGGGAGAGGAAGAAAAGA
>JAAENB010000363.1 GCA_024224995.1 bacterium
AGGGGCAAAAAGCACCTCCGCACCCTTCTGGATAATGTACGCCACACCATTAAATTTGGTTGATTGGCGTCTATCCCACAATTCATGTAAGGCGTGAGGGTTTCCGTTTTCGTCGTAGATCATTACCTCTTTTGGAATAACCGTATAAGCAAGCCTGGTGCCGGTAAAGCCGGCAGTCTTGGACAGGCTCCTGAATTCAACAGCAACCTCCCTGGCTCCTTCCACTTCAAAAATACTATGAGGAATATCATCATCCCTGATAAACGCTTCATATGCGGCATCAAATAAAATAAGGGCTTTTTTCTCTTTCGCGTATTGTACCCACTGCTCCAGGTCTTTTTTCGTCGCTGTTTGCCCGGTAGGATTATTGGGAAAACAGAGATAAACCAGGTCCACATCTTCTTTTGGTAAATGAGGTTTATAATCATTTTCATGCGTACACTCAAGATATACAAATTTCTCATAACGCCCGTCTTTGTGTTCCCCTGTTCTTCCAGCCATAACATTGCTGTCAACATATACCGGGTATACAGGATCAGGAACAGCTATGGTGATATCTGCAGCGAATAATTCCTGTATATTTGCAGAATCTTCTTTCGCTCCCGTTGAAATAAAGACCTCATCTGCGTCAATTGCCGCGCCGCGCTGCCTAAAATCGAACTCCGCGATCTTTTCCCTTAAAAATTCGTATCCTTTGTCGGAACGGTATCCTTTAAATGTTTCTCTTTTCCCCATATCGGCAACAGCCTGCTCCAGGCTATTAAGTAAAACAGGACCAAAAGGCTCAGTTACATCGCCAATACCCAGTTTAATAATTTTTTTATCCTTATTCTCTTCCTGGTACCGGCGCACCTGGTTCGCGATCTCCGCGAAGAGATAATTTCCCGCAAGTTTTAAATAATTGCTATTCATTCGAATCATAATAGTCCCCGTTTAATCGTATAATTTAATAATTTAAGCTATTTCAAATCTTAAAAAATTATGCCAACACCGGCATTAAAAGAAAGGAAGTCCATCTCGCCATCTTCTTCAAAGATCTTATTATAAGAAGCTCCAACACGGACTTTTAGAAGAGAATTAAAACGATACCCAACATCAAGGCTCAATTTCAGCAGCGGCTCTATACCCGATTGAGCACCATTTATTTTATTATTTAATACAGCAACAGCCCCAAACGAAAGCGATGGCAACAGGTAGAAATCATCCAGGACATATAGAGAATACCCTGCGCAAAATAAAACAGGGATCATTGAAACATACCGGACATCATCATCTTTTCCGGGAAAACGGTAATACCCCGATTCGAGAACAAGTAAAAAATTCTCAAAAAATAAATTTTCAACTCCCCCATAGATTGATACTGCAAAGCCGGAATAGACTAATTGGCTAAACGTACTCACCGGCATAACATATCCGCCGGAAAGGGCTCCATAAAAATCAAAGGAGGAATCATGCTCTTTCCCTGCGGCACTATCATCTCCGGGGATCAATACATCAAGAGTATCGGCAGAAGAATCGCCAATGCCTGGAGAGCCTTTTACCATATCCTCTTTTGAATCATAGGTTTTGGAATTTACCTTAACAATCTTATTCGACCGCACATCAACAATACGAACAATAAGGGTATAGGTTTTTTCAGCATCAATACTCCCAATAATAACATAATCAGCGGAAACAAACTCTCCAATTTGAACAGCGCACATTGTTTCAATACAATCAAGCGCTCCAGGTTTCTTCTCCCTCACAACCAGTTCAATCATACTTCTTTCAAGAATATTGAACCGCTTTGTTTTTATAAGAGATCTTTCTATCGTATCTCGAATAATTTTTGAGTAGGATTTAGCAATATTGTTTGCTGAAAAATTAAGAACTGCTACACGCTTTTTTTCAGCCGCGTATACATTTTCCTGAAAAAAGAACGTACAGCAAAGACAGCATACGATCAAATTACAGAAAAAACAGGCCATTAGCTTTATTTTGTTTGATAACAACTTCATATACTCACTTTATTCCGGCTGAGATATTTCTCGCCATTTTTTTACATGTCCTTTTTATATCGTTTAATGAATCTAATTTCACACTGGGCGACTCTATAACAGAGCCATTTTTGTTAACAACTCTCGCTGAAAGCGTATACGCATCTCCGGTTTTTTCAATTGAGCCCAGAATAACAAAATCGGGTTTGGGACCGGATGAAGAGAGGCTATTGCCGCTCCCTCTTAACCGCGCAAATTCGTTTTTCAAAATCCCGGAAACCCTGTTTGCTTCTTTAATATCAAGACTTTCACTGCCAAAAGATTTAACCGCAATAGTATTTTCAAATACTTTGGCCGGTTTTTTCGGAGTAGTAACAACTTGTGTATCAGTCGTATTCTTTTCTTTTTCGGGATTTACCCCGGAATCAAGTGTACCGGTATCTTCAATTTTCTTCTCAATCTTTATTTCCGGAGGTGCTTCCTCTTTAGATATATATTGAACCCCCACATACGCCCCGGTGGCAACAGAAGCAGCCGCAACAGAAGAAGCTGTTACAACAACAACAGCACTCTGAACAATGGAAAGGCCAATACCAATCTTTTTAAAAAAATAGAAAACAGAAATAACCAATCCAAGAAAAAAATTATACCTGCCTAACTTCTTCAAGATATCGACCAATGTTCTTTTTTCATTCGCTACAATGAAATCCTGAGCTTCTCCGGGAAGAGGATCGGCGACCTTGTACTCATCAAATATGTCATGTAATAAACTAAAATCATCTTTCATAATAAATCCTCAATATTCTCAATTCCTTTTTCCTTAAGGAATTCAAGGACTTTCTTAACAATAATCCCATACCGGTACTTTACCTGCCGTTCCGACAGGCCCAGCTGTTTTCCAGCCTTATTATAGGAAAAGTTATAGACCGCAACAAGATCAAAAAGACTCCTGTTTACCGGGTCAAATATACTCTCCACAGCCTCATCAATAAGGATCCGGGCATCACGAAATCCATTCGTAAATGTTAAGGCTATATCACTATAAGCCTCCGAATGCGCGACCTCTTCTTCCATACTGTATTCCTTCCGGTAGTATTCAAATAATACATTTTTCACTGTACCAAGAAGCCAGGGCCTGGGTTTTTCTACTGTCTGCTGATTCGCAAAAAACCGCATAAAAACCTCTTGAGCCAGGTCATTAGCAGTATGCGTATCCCCAATCTTTGTATAGATAGATCCAAATACAACAGGATAATACAGACTGTAGGCTTTTGTAAATTCAGAATCTTTTTTCTCAAGCATTGCCATAATTATTAATCGGCCTGAGAAATCCGGTCCTTTGTCAAGTCCTTTTTCATCAAATTCAATATTGTAACTTGCTGATTTTCCTGTTGAGCAAACTATATATGAACACCTTCTATAATATAAGTGTCCATCAAAAGGAAAATCGGACAATTTTTTATTGAAAAAACAGAAAAACAGAAAAACAGAAAAAAATCAGAAAAATGTCCGGTTTTTTAGTAAAATTTTTGTCCGGTTTTTAAAAAAAGCGACACCTTTCTAGTAAATAGGGAGTTCCTATCTCATTTTTATTAAGTAGATACAGAATTTCTAAACAAACGAGGTGTTATAAAATGAAAAAATTAAGTTCTAAAGCAATAGTATTTACTATAATTACATCAATTATATCAATTATTATTAATACCACTCCACTCTTTGCGAGAAGCAAGAAAAAAGACAATAAAAAGGTTGAAGTATACATTAAATGGGAGAAATATAAGAATGCAGTCAAATATAAGATCAAAATAATGAATTATGATGGTGAAGTTCTTGTTAACAAGATAACCAGCAAAACCGAAATTAATGGTAGACTTTCAAGCGGTACCTATAAAGCAAAAATTGGTTATATAAAAGATGCTAAAAATGAAAGGGTATACCGAGAGTCAAAGTGGTTAACTTTTCCAATTAAAGTCAACAAAGAGATCAAACCACCAACAAATGCCGTATATACAATAATAAAAGAAAAGGACGGAAAAAGCCTGAACGCTAATTTCCAATGGCAGGCAGTTGGAGCCATAAAAGAAAAAACCATCTTCTACGAAGTATACAGGAGAGCTGGTGATAAATATGTATCAGTTGGTAAAACCGGTTTCTTACGGATTGGGGAAATACCAAACAAAAGAAATAGCGTAGAAAAATATCTCATTTATAAATGGCGAGGTAAAAATTTTCGTCTTATTGGGGAAACATCAGGCACAACATTTAGTCTAAACGGTCTTCTTCCAGGCGAAAAACATTTCTTTTCCGTTCGATCCATGAACAGGCAGGGTATTAAATCCTTAAAAAACGATTTTAACTGTGTTGAGAATACATTTGAAACATCACATCAATTGGGCCTTAATATATCGACTGCTCCTTCTTTCATTGTTCCCTTTGGAAAATTCAGCAGCTATCTTTCTACCGGGTGGGGAGCAACAATATCGGCATCAATGAATAACGTGCTTTTTAAAAATTTTGAACTGGGTATTGAATCGGGATACTGGCTCTTCAGCGGCAAAGGTGATTATGATAGATCTATGATCATCCCGGTCTTTATTACCGCTAATTACAATTTTAAGATTACTCGTTCGTTAAAATGGGCTCCTATTATAAGCTCCGGAATTAGTATTGCCGGTAATGATATAGATAATGGTGAACCTACCAGTGTCATCATGCCTTCTTTTATGGGCGGATTAACAATTGAAAAAACCTTTGCGAACAGTTTTTTTATTAAAGGAGAAAGCCAGTGCGGAGTTCTATTTGACACCGACAGCCCAAGAGGCGTTTTACTTTTCAGTGTCAGGCTTGGCGTATTGTACTAAGCATAGTTTAATAAAAATCGTAAAAATTTATAAGGAGAGCTCCCATGAAACAGGTCATTAACGCAGCAATAGTTCTGTTAATTTTTTGTCTGATAATAGTATCTTGTGGAAAAAACTCCAACGACAAAACGGAACTCTCAGCACAGGATACCATATCATCAGAATATGATGATGAGGAAAGTGAAAAAAACAATCCGGATTATGATGCTCCTGAGATAAGCAACATAAAGGGTCCTGCTCAAATAAAGAGCAATACCGGTTCGTTCCGGCTTACCGCAACAATAAAGGACAACAGGGGAGTTGCTTCGGTAAAGGCATACTTTAAAGGAATCGCCTATCCCGGAATTAGAAATGCTATAGAAAAAAATTATTATACATTTATAATTCCTGTTTCAACTCTTAACTATGGAGGTAACAACATCAGGATTGAAGCAGTTGACCTTTCGGAAGGTCTTTCCTCAATCGATTTTGAAGTTACCAGGGATTTTATTATTACAAAAACCCCTCGTAGAAACAGGATTCAACCAGGCGGATAAAAACAGGCCGCCTAAATGGAATTTTTGCATATTTTTTATCATGCAGAAGTTAGAATACGGATTGGATATTACCCCCCTGCCTCCCGGCAGGGGAAATTTTTCAAAAACTGAATTAACCAAATAACGTTTCTTCAATATAATTCTTCCAATAGAATAATTCATCGGAAACAAATTTTGTAAACGGAACAATGTCCGATTTTTCTGCTATTGTATTCAGCGACTTCATATACCTGGCTCTTTCAGAAGAGCGTATAACTGTCCAATTATATCCTCCGGAAATTAGCATTAAATTCATTAAAAAACGTCCTATTCTGCCATTTCCATCCATATACGGATGAATATATACAAAAATATAATGCCCCAGTACTGCTCTAACTGCCGGGTGTTCATCTTCAATTAAAAGTTGAAATAAAGTATCCATTGAATCAATAAGAGCATTTGCCGGGGGGGGAATATGTCTGGCATTTTTGATAAATACCGGTTGATTCCTATATCCGATCAGGTCAGCAGGCTTAATAATTTGAGCCTGGACTAGTGGTGAATATAATTCCTGGTACCAGGATTCTAAATTTTCCTCAAACACGTTTCCCGCATTTTCCCCGGTTAACACTTTACTTGCGCTATCGGTTACTTTTTTAAAGGTGTTTAAATATCCTTTTGCTGCCAGAGCATCTTTATGTTGACTGTCTGTTAAATTATTATCAGGATTCCAATCTCCCGATCCAATCCTTTGTATTAAACTCTCAGAGACCTGGAAACCTTCAATAGATAAAGAATGATAGGCATCTTCCTGTGAAATATATTCTATAATCTGCATTGAAGAATCATTGCCTGTACCATCAAAATGCAATTTTGGCGGATTGGGAAAATTTGCTATAACATCTTCTCTCATCGATTCCCATATAATTCTTATTCTGCCTGCATATGGAGAGGTAATATGAGCGCTCTTCATACCGGATTTGTACTCTTGAAATGGATTTTCCGGGTGCAGTGTACATCCGGCCACTTCCATGCCCGTAATGACTTGTTCGGCTTTTTCTTTTTCACCTAAATATTCATACGCTCCTGCTATTCTTTCGGCAGCAGAGATCCAATTTTTCTCAAGTAGAATTTTTGTAATATTCGATACGGAAGATATCATTCTTAGAGCAATTTCAACATTTTTTGGTTTTTTCTCAAAGTATGAAGGGCCAAGTTTTGATAGCGCAAATTCCAGGGGCATTATATTTACCCCATTAAATTTTTTAAATGTTCCGGGAAATCCATTTGTGTCGGTATATAATAGAATAGAGACATCATGGGGCAACTCAATATTCGTATTACTCGCTTTTTTGGTTATAACAATGAGCTGCCTGGAAATGACTGTTTCTCCAGTATGATAATCAATGGAAGAATTTGCAGAGAGGCAATACCCATCCTCTCCAAATCTATCCGCCAGGTAGTGTTTAATGAATGCCCAAAAGCCGGAAAACCAGGCTGTACTTGTTCCGCTGCCTTCGGGGGTAATTAATAAATACCATCCTTTAATTATCTCATCCAAAAAACCGGTCTTAACCAGACGCTCCCTAACAGATCGTGAAATATCCGATGATTTTACAATGGTATCTCTGCTTACAGACTTTGCTTCCAAAAGTGCTGCTGCCAGAATTTTATGCGGTTCTGATACACTGTTTACTGTTTCCATTTTAATCTCTCAATCACTAGAAATCAATGTTAAAAATCACTAGAAATTGATGCAAGTATTAAATATATGTATCTTGAAAATTACGAGAAACTGGCTCTTTTTGTGCTATTTTCAGTTAAAAAGAGGTTTTTTAGCTGTATTTACCCGGTTTTAGGCTATACTTCAGCTATTTCTATTAAAACATTCACTAGAAGTTGGTGCAGAAATTTACTAGAAATTGATGCATTTTAAGCAGCAAAACAACTAAAATTCATAAATAAACTCGACCTGTTCCTTCGATTCAATCGCCCGCTGCGACCGGCTTTGCCGCACTCTGCTGATTGCCTCCTCCGGTGAAAGAGCATATTTTTGCACAAGGTAACAGGCTGCTGCCGTACCGGACCGGCCCAGACCTCCAACACAATGAAGCAAAACTTTTTCTCCTCCCTGAAGAATTGAATGTACCCATTCGATTCCTTTTTCCATAACCGCTTTTGTGGGAACTCCCTGATCCATTACCTGCAAATAGTTAACAGTAAATCCGGCTTTTGAATATATTTCTTTTAAGTTCGAAACTCCATATTCCTGAAATTCATCTTCCGTTAGCAGGCACATTATATTATCTATTCCTTCGCTCTTGATCTTTTCAATATCATCATTCATGTTTCGTTCCCGGTCTTTTCTTCCGGGAAGAATGGTTATACCAAGAGAAGAATCATATTCCCCTTTGGGAAATTCGATATAATCAATACGGAGTTCCTTTGATTTAAGAATATACTGTTTGATTTTCTCAGAGCAGAGTGTACCACTATACAGAGCCCACTTTCTTTGAAACTCATTCGACTCATCAAAAGAAAGATTATGAATAGCGTAACGCATAAGCCCCACATGGAGCTGGTAAGGGTCCCTGTCCGACCGGATTAGCCCCGGATAATATGACCTCAGGTAAGCTATAGTACGATACGCTTTTTCAAATTGGGGATACTTAAAAGTTACTTCCGTATCAAGAGGAATTCCCAGGTCGTGTATATTAATCAAGAGTTCGCTTAATCGTACTGCTTCACGCAGCTCTTCCTCGGAGTTTACGGGAGTCCAGATATATAATATATCATTCTCCAGCTTTACCAGATCCCGGATCACATGCCCTTGATGTGTATGAAAAAAATCTATAAGCCATACATTCTCCTGGTTATCAATTATAATATTCCTCCCGTTCAGATCGCCATGACCATATGCTATATAGTGAGAAACTGCGCTGTATTCCTTTAACGTTAGCAGGTCTTTTTCATAAAAAAGACAAACATTCGGGATATCTATTCCGCTGAGATAGGAAATTATTTCTGAGTCCGCCTTTATTCCCTGAAGGCTTTCAACCCGCTTCCGGACACCACCGGCGTACTTTGCTGAAAAATCATAATATTCCAAAAGATTCAATTTCTCCGAAACCGCTGCTTCATAAAGCCTTCCCAGCTGTTTTATAAAAACCGTATCAAAAATTGGTTTTAGATCTTCAATATTACGCTCCGCGTAAAGATCCTGCAGGGTTCGGACATTCCCGTCCAGCATGGAAGCATATCGATATTTTATTGCTCCCCTGTTTTCAATTTCTGCGAAATCAACAATTGCGGGGGCATTGTTTCCAAGAACTTCCTGAATCCGTTCAAAAGCGATCCGCTCTTTTGCGATCATATCCCTGTCACCGATCTTTATCACACTTGGCACCTGAACATGGCCCATTAGATCCAGGCTCCTGGCTTTGAGAACCACATTTCCGGAGAATCCTCCATCAAGACAGGTTCCTTCAATTTTACTGCATTCCCTGAACAGATACAGAAGTAGTTTTTTATCAACCTCACTTACTTCACAGTCCGCATCCAGGTGGATCCTGGAGATATCAAGACTACGGTGTATATCATGAACGATCGTTGGCATACTTCCTGCAAGGAACGAGGTAAAAGCTCCGATAGATGAAAAAATCTTTACTCCAAAAATATTCTTCAATTGATCCAGCGCTACAAAGTGCATTGCCCGTGAAGAGCTTGCTGTTAAAGTACTGCACAGGGCTATTTTAAAATTCTCATACCGCGTGGCAAGTTCATAAGCCAGGAACGATACCTTTGCCTCTGTCCATACACCAATAAGCCCAACGCGTACCGGGGCTCCGGTATAGGGCGATAATATGTTCTCCAGACCGGTATTATAAAAATCATTCAGTCCCGAAGCATTGACAATATGATGTTTCCTTTCGGGATGAATGCTCTCACTGAATACAAACTCCGCTCCCCTGGTATCTTTTATACAATGATTTCCAAACTGGTGCAGGTGCCCTTCCTGATGAGAGTCTTCTTCATCATGCCAGTCCCGTATGTGAATTATCGTCAAATCATCTTCAGGAAGGGAATAGGCCCAATCCATGATATTGGCGACAGGCCCTTCTTCGGGACGTTCTCCCAGGAGCCGCTTCGACTCATCATATCCTATGTGAAGATTATTTGGCAAGGGGTCATACTTCTCCAGGAGCTGGACAAAATCATTTTGAAGACACTGGGTTATTAAGATTCCTTGAGACATATTTCCTCCCGCAGCAATTCACGTACTTCCATTAAAGCAAACCCTAACAAATTCAATCCTTTCCATAGAAGCGGATTCTTTGCTTTTTTATCATCCTGAGCCAGGCCAATACCCCATATTTTATCAACCGGGCTTGTTTCCACAAGAACCCGCTTTTTTGTTGATAATAAATAACTTTTCAAATCATCATTCTGGCTGAATTTATGTAAGCTTCCCTGTTTAACTATTTCATAACGGTTCTTTTTCCAAATTTCTTCCGAATAACCGGAAACACCTCTCCCAAGTTTTTTTGCTGCTTCAGGAGATTTTGCTGAAAGAATCTTTTCACATGCTTCCGAATCATTAAATAGGCGGGCTTTTTCCGCCATCATCCAGTGTTCAGCGCTATGATATTCTATTCCTTTAACCACAAATTTCGACGGCCACCATTGGCTGAGACAGCCCGGCCCCATTGTTCCGTCTTTTTGACGCTGGTGTCCCCAAAAGAACAGAAACTTGATCGGTTTTCCCTGAGAAAACCCTTTTTGTAATTCTTCTATAGTAAAATACATATTATTACTATACAGGCGGAATTATTCTATTGTCAATCGCGATTTGATTAAAACCAAATCGCGATTGACAAAAAAAACTGACGATACAAGCTTATGTTGTTTAACTTTAACCGGAAACCAAAAGAGAGGCCACTTTGAACAAGAACGAGAACAATAATACAAACGAAACCAATCCGGATGTTATCATCTGCGGTGCCGGCCCTGCCGGGCTTTCCACCGCCATTTTTTGCGTGAGAAATAACATGAATGTCCTGGTTCTTGAAAAAGCGTCCATTACGGGATCCTTTCCGCGAGGAGAAACTGTTCGTCCCGATCCTATCCTTGAAGAGCTTCTTGGAGAAGGTTTTATGAATAGCATCAGCACAAGCCGGACTGCTGAGAGAAGATATTACAGCCCCGGCGCTACCCGGAGCTTTTCCCTTACCCGTTCACATGAGTCTTATCTCTTTCACTGGAGAGACCTAACCGAAGGATTGCGAAAAGAAGCGGAAAAAGCCGGTGCTGTTATCAAGTTTAATACCAGGGTTACCAGCCCAATCCTTAAAGATGGTATATGTGTTGGTCTTGAGACTGCCGGTAAGAACAAATATGGTACAAAACTTTACGCGAATACAATTGTTGCAGCTGACGGTTATAACAGCTGTCTGGGGCTTGTCTCCGGAGTCGATTATTCTCAATTAAATTGTCCTGTTATAAAACGAATCTGCACCGGGGTAGAGTCCGATTTCAGCGGTATGGAATTCTTTTTTGTAACCCGGAAGAGCCTTAGATTCGCGCCGAATTTTCCTGCGGGAATTGCTTTTATTTTCCCTCACGGCGGCGGTGAGGCTGAAGTGGGGTTTATGGTTCTTAAAAGCGGCATGTCAAAAAAAGAGAGAAAACAAGACTGGCCCACAAAAAAAGAACTGATCCATGTTTTTGATGAAATGACAAAAAGCTACCCGGTTTTTTCCGATAAATTAAAAAACGCGAAGATAGAATTTGAAGGGGTCTCCATTTTGCCCATGGCAGGCATGCATAAACAAGCGACTTCGATTCCGGGTCTTCTCCTTATGGGGGATTCCATTGGCCTGGTGGAAGCAAGCGGCGGATGCGGTGTTGTTGCCTCCATGAAGAATGCTTTATTTATTGCCGACTTTCTTAATCAGCATAATGGTCAGCCCTGGGATAAAAATCTTGCAAAGAAAATGAATAAGGACTTTAAAAAGAGTTTTATATATAACCATATTGAAGGGCAGTACAAAAAGCTTATTCCCGGCATACGCCTGGCTTTTGGCAAATTAGGCTCCGGGAACAGGATAACCAGCCTGTGGAAACTCTTTGATAAATTTTATCGCCGTGTATAACGAGGGGTTAAATTCCCTCGTTATGAGAAAAATTTATTCAATATCAATAATTACAAAAGTGACGTCATCATCAAAGGCTTTCCCGGTGCCTCTCCACTCTTTCAGAAGTGTTGTTAACCGGCTGGTGAATTCCGCTGCGCTGAGGTCTCCTGATCCATAAATAGCCTGGTGAAAACCTTTATCACCAAACATTTCCTTATTCTCGTTAAACGTTTCCGTGACACCATCAGTGTAGAGTAGTATCCTGTCTCCCGATTTTATGTCTATCTCCTGGGGAATGAGATCAATTTCATCTAAAATTCCAATCGGTTTTCCCCGGGGGTTGTAGATATCCAGTTTATTATTTTTTCGATTAAAGATTAATAATGGCATATGCCCGGCATTGGCATACAGAAGCTTTTTGCTTTTGATATCAATATGGACAAAGGCTGCGGTTATAAATTGCTGCTCAATGTTTCCGGTTAATATTCGATTCATATTATTTAGAAATTTTTCCGGATTACCCGCGATATCTGCCTGCATATAAAAGACAATCTTTATCATTGAGGCAATCAACGCCGCAGGAATACCATGCCCTGAAACATCTGATATAAGAACACCAACACAGTCATCCTCCAGAACATTAAAATCATAAAAATCTCCTGCCACCATTTCCATTGGAATATATTCTGCCGCAATATCAAGACCGGGCAGGGTAGGGAGATTTTCGGGAATTGTAGAGAGCTGGATCTTCCGGGCTACTTCCAGGTTATGCTCAATAGAAATCAATCTTTTGCTTTCTTTTACCGCCAGTTGAAAAGTGGCATGGAAAACTATTCGAGCAAAGAGCTCACTTTTCGAAAAAGGCTTTATAATATAATCATTTCCTCCTACGGAAAAACCATCAACAAGGTCGTTTACCTGGTTTTTGGCCGTGAGAAATATTATTGGCAGATCTTCTCTGGAGAACTTTTCTCGTATCAGTTTTGCTGTTTCAAACCCATTCATTTTGGGCATCATTACATCAAGCAGAACAATGTCAGGAGAAAATAAATCCAGCTTCTCCAGGGCTTCCCGGCCCGAAGGTGCTGTTATTACTTCGGCTCCGGCAAGATGAAGGTTATTCCGGATTACCTGGAGGTTTACCGGTTCATCATCAACAGCAAGAATTTTGAATTTATTAAGGTTTGCTCCCATAAGCTTTTTAGAGCTATCATCCATGGCAGCCTGGCTTTCCTCATATTGACCCGCCCCTGCGATAATACCGGCACCTGTTGCATTATATTGCAGCGATGAAAGCTCCTTAAAAGCGCTTAACCGGCCGGGATCAATAGGCAATACATTGGCATCCCCCTGAGCCACGGGAAGAGTAAAATTGAACGTTGAACCGGTCCCCACTTCCGAATCTAACCTGATAGAACCTCCATGAAGCTCAACCAGCTGTCTGGTAATACTTAAACCAAGACCGGTTCCGCCATATTCCCTTGACGCGGAAGAATCCAGTTGCTCAAAAGACTTAAAAATATCATCATACTTATCCTCCGGAATCCCTATACCCGTATCGGAAACTCCTACCTCAACATATTTATTCTTATCAGTTCCCGGTATCACTTCAGCACTTATGGATATAGTTCCTGAAGCGGTAAACTTAATGGCATTTCCAACTAAATTATGAAATATCTGCTGGAGCCGCTCTTCATCAGCCAAAACATATGGAATAGTTTCAGGAATCTCGTTATTAAGTTCAACAGCTTTGTCTACCAGGAGCGGCTTTGAAAGGGTTAAAACAATTTCAACCAACTGGCGCAAATCTACTGACCTTAATTTTAGAACCAGGTCTTGATTTTTTAATTTTGAAAAATCAAGGACGTCGTTTACCAGGCTGGCCAGGCGCCTTCCGCTTGATGAGATCATATAGAGATTTTTATTTGTTTCAACAGAAAGCTCGCCCGTAGCTCCATCAATCAAAGACTCTGTAATCCCAATTATGCCGTTTAAAGGGGTCCGAAGTTCATGAGAGGTATTTGCCAGGAACTCATCTTTAAGAAGGTCGAGTTTTTGCAGCTCCCGGTTAAGGTTTTGTGCTTTTTCATGAGCTTTGGCAAACATTTTTGATAAAATAAAACTCTGAAATAGAATAAATCCTATAAGTCCATATAGAGTCATATAGATGGAATAAATTACATCAGCAGCATATAAGATATCATTTATTACGGTAACAAACAAAAAAACAGACCCCAGAAAGGAATAAAATGAAGCAACTCTTTTCTTTACCACAGCTTTAATCAAACACCAGAGTATATATACCCCAATAATGAGACAGAATATTTGATAAAATGGAAGAAGAAATGAATAATACGGCAGAGGAAATATGAGAACAATGATACTATACGGTATGGATATAATCCAGGTTAAACGATTAACAATGCTGGAAAATTCCTTTTTATACACTTTATACATAAACGTATAAAATACCGGTAACCCAAGATAAAACGTCCAGTAATCAATTTTTGCAGCCAGGGCATATAAAAAGAGACTTGGTTCGGGATAAAATTGACTGAGATAGTCAACTGAAACAAGAAACCGTGCCGATATAAGTAAACAAAAGATACTAAAAAGAAGACTTGCTTTATCCTCCTTCCGTTCAATAAAAAGTCCCAGGTGATAAAAAGCCATTATGAGAACCACCCCCATGGTTAAATACAAGAGAGCCCGTTCTTTATCCCATTTATTTCTCATTGCATTTTCAAGATCTATCTCTAACGAGGTAACCATTCCTCCATAGGGCATTTGAAAATTAGACAAATGGAGTACAATATAATTCTCATCTCCAACTCTTTTTATTCTTTCTATAGCAGGATAATATTGGGGGATTTCTCCTTCTTTGTCAGAAGAAATTATACCACTTATTGATGTCGGAGAAGACAGGTCTTCTTTATTATTCAAATCGGAATTGTTAAATTGCGGTATAAAATATAATGAATATGCCACAAGAACATAATCGAAACTGAATGAAAGATCCTTTTGGGGTGGATTTTTTAGCCCTTTAATCTTTAAAAAATACGTGCCGTATTCTTCAAAGCGGTGTTCTATTTTTGAAGGAATCATTGAATCAAAAAATGATTCTCGCAGTTCCGGAACTACCGTTATCTCCTTTGTTCCGGGTAGATCTTCCCCGGCAATGATCTTTTCGGGATCAATAAATTGGTTTTTATAATAAATCCATTCTCCATCAAGTGTCAGTACACCGTCTTTTTCAAAATCCCAACCGGTAAGGTCAATAACCCCGTTTTTGGCAACCGGCGGGTTTTTCCCTGAAAAGCCTGAAGAACAGGACATCATTAGTAAAATAAATATATTTAAAATAAAATAACATGCTCTATATTGTCGCATACCAATATCCTATATTCAGATAACAATAGTTTAGCTCTTTTTTTTGATAAAGTCAAATTAAATTAATCACTTCAACGCGGCGCTTATTCCCGGTTGCTTAAAAATTGGAATTGACATTGCCCCAAATAATGAATTTGTTGACATAGCATATTAAACTGTTATAAAATTAGGAAAATTTACTATCGGAGCAATTTTTTACTTATGAACGATATCGCCAATAAAATTCAAACAAAAGGCCGGTTTGCCTTTATTATCCCTGTGTATAATCACGAAGGAAAAGTTGCTGACGTTATTACGGAATGCAAAAAACTTAATATTCCTGTTTTTGTTGTAGATGACGGCTCTACAGATTCTACCTATAATAAGATTAAAGATATAAAAGGGATAACTATCCTGCGGCACCCTGAAAACAAGGGGAAGGGCGAAGCGCTCATGACCGGTTTTGCCCATGCTTCCGGTTCTGCCGACTGGGCCATTACCATTGATGCCGACGGACAGCACGCCCCGGAAGACACGCTGAACCTTATAAAAGCAATTCCTCATGGAAAGCGGCCTATTGTTGTTGGCATGCGTGAAGGAATGGTTGGCCCCGATGTTCCCTGGACCAGCAGTTTTGGCCGGAAATTTTCTAACTTCTGGGTTATTTGCTCCGGCGGGCCAAAAGTTGCCGATACCCAGAGCGGTTTTAGAATATACCCCTTGCCGGAATCGGCGAACCTTAGAATCAAGGCTAAACGGTTCCAGTTTGAAGTGGAAGTCCTTGTTAAAGCACACTGGAAAAAAATTCCCGTTGTTGAAGCGCCGATCAGTGTGAGTTACCGGCCCGGGATGGAACGAATATCACACTTTCGTCCTTTTATTGACTTTTGCAGAAATTCAGCTGCTTTCACCAGGCTCATTTGCCAGAGAATTTTTATTCCCTCATTTATTCGGTCAAAATGGGGCAGGGAAAAAGCATAAAAGAGCAATAAGGAGTAAACAATGTACGGATTTTATCGGGTGGCTGCCGCAGTACCGGAAATAAAAATTGCTGATGTAGAATTTAACACAAAAGAGATTATTAACCAGGTTGAAGCTGCAAACAAGAATTCTGCCGCTCTTATTCTTTTTCCTGAATTAAGCATTACCGGCTACACCTGTGCCGATCTTTTTCTTCAGCCGCTCCTGGTAAACAGCTCACTTTCTGCTATAGAAAAAATCGCTCAATCGACTCGTGAACTTGATATTATTTCTATTGTTGGAGCCCCGGTTTATCACCAGAACAAGCTCTATAATTGTGCTGTTATAATTCATCAGGGTGCTATAAAAGGAATTGTTCCTAAAACATATAATCCGAATTATAAAGAATTTTATGAAAAAAGATGGTTCACTCCTGCAGTTAATATAGCAAACGATTCGATTAATTTAAACGGCAGCAATATCCCTTTTGGTACGAATATTATTTTTGAATACGATCAATATTTTAAGTTTGCCATTGAGATTTGCGAAGATCTCTGGACCGTTATTCCTCCAAGTTCTTATCACAGTATTGCCGGTGCTACGGTTATTCTAAACCTTTCTGCCAGTAATGAGCTGGTCTCTAAAGCCGATTACCGCCGCAGCCTTGTGCGGCAGCAGAGTGCCCGTTGTATGGCAGCTTATGTCTACACTTCTTCAGGAGTTCATGAATCAACTACTGATCTTGTTTTTAGCGGTGACGCTCTTGTTGTTGAAAATGGGTCCCTTGTGTGTGAAAATGAACGTTTTAACACCAATTCTTCAATAATTTATGCTGATATCGACTGTGAAAGGCTCTTTACTTCACGAATTAGCGAAACTTCTTTCACCGATTGCCCCCTGCCGCCGGAAAAGATTTATAAGACCATTAAGGTCGATAAAATTAACCTGTTAAACGAAAAAAACCTGCCGGAACGATATATCGACCCTCATCCTTTTGTTCCCTCTAACCCGGAGCAAAGAAGCAACCGGTGCAGGGAAATTTTCAAAATACAATCTTCCGGGCTCGCCAAAAGGATGAAGCACACCAATATTCAAAAGGCTGTTGTTGGCATCTCCGGCGGTCTTGACTCTACCCTGGCTCTCCTTGTCATTGCTGAGGCCTTTAAGATCCTGGGTAAAGACCCTAAAGATATACTTGGCATTACTATGCCCGGGTTCGGTACAACAGACAGAACCTTTAATAACGCTGTGGACCTTTGCAAGGAAATCGGTGCTGATCTACGAGAGATCAATATTAAAGATGCCTGTATGCAGCACTTTAAAGATATCGGTCATGATCCGGCTGACCATTCCGTTACGTATGAAAACGTCCAGGCCAGGGAACGGACCCAGGTTCTTATGGATATGGCCAATAAAGAAAACGGGCTGGTTATTGGAACGGGTGATTTATCTGAAATTGCGCTGGGTTGGTCTACTTATAATGGAGATCATATGTCTATGTATGCTGTTAATTGCAGTGTTCCCAAGACGTTGATCCGCTTTTTAATTCAGTGGGTTGCTGACACTTCCGGGAGTAAGCTGAAAAAGATCCTGGAGGATATTATCGCGACTCCAGTTAGTCCGGAGCTGCTTCCCAACAGGAAGGATCAGGAGTTGAACCAGAAAACCGAGGATATTATCGGTCCGTATGAGCTACATGATTTTTTCCTGTATCATATTGTAAAATACGGAGCGCAGCCCAAAAAAGTGGCTTTCCTGGCTTTTAAAGCCTTTAATAATAAATATGATGAAGCAACTATCAAAAAATGGTTAAAGGTCTTTACCAAACGTTTCTTTTCACAGCAGTTTAAACGGAGCTGTATTCCCGACGGGCCCAAAGTGGGTACAATAAGCCTTTCTCCCCGGGGAGACTGGAGAATGCCTTCTGATGCGGCTGATAGCCTCTGGCAGGGTGAGATTACTTAGATGCAGATATCCGACACAGCTTGTCTGCATCTGTTGCAGAGCCTTGTCAGGCGCTCTTTTTGC
>JAAENB010000364.1 GCA_024224995.1 bacterium
ACAAAGGGTATGGTTTTATTAATAATCATACTCCTGAAATTGCCATGGCCGTGAAAAAAGATTTTAGAAATATAGGCCTGGGCACAAAACTGCTTCTTACTCTCATGAATAAAATAAAATCGGATGGGTATTCCGCTGTTAGTTTAAGTGTTGATAAAAGAAATAGAGCCGTTAATTTATATAAAAGAGTGGGGTTTGCCATAGTCGAAGATCCGGAGAACGACTTTATTATGACTAAGCAATTATAAACATGCCCCGCCATTACGGGAAGGAAGTTTTTTTAAAAGTTCATACTTCAATTAATAAATTTAATAAGAACTCATCTCTCTATACATGGATTTACCGCATTGCCACGAATCTTTTATATGTATATGTACACAGCGCCTCGCTGAAAAAGTCTTGATATTTTATTCGCTTGCGTCCAGAATGCCTGCTATGTATGAAATAGATGACTATGAAATTTTCCACTGGAAGTGTTTAAGCTGCAGCCACCAGTTTTCCTTTTGTTGGAACACTATGGACATGAAACATAATTTTGACAGATTTTTTAAGTGTTGTGAATGTGACCGCTTATATTATATTGATTGCCATGAGAACAAAGATATTGTTGATAGTATTTTTGCTGCCGCTAACGACGAAGCCAAAAGAGGTTTGGAACTTGAAAAACATTTACCGCCCTGCGACTGCGGCGGCGCAATAAAATTTTATGATAAAAACTGCCCCAACTGCGGTGAACAGGATTTTCAAAATAAATTTGAAACTATTGAGCTTATTAAGGCTTCCCGCGAGATTAGCCGTGTTCACTTAATTTAAAATAACACTTCCTATAAAGGCAAACAAATGAGAACTAAAGAAGAATTTTATTCGATGGTTAAAGACTTACGAAAAATTGCCGCGGACCCTGCAAATCAAAAATGCTCGTGCCCGAAAGTCAAGTGTGAATGGCACGGCAGATGCCTGGAGTGTGTTACTCTGCACAGACATTTTAAAGATCATGTTCCGAGCTGTTTTCAGCAGTTTATTAACGATAAAATCAAAGCCATTGTTTCGATTGGTGAGATGGATGTTGTTGAAAGGGAGAAGACTCCCGGGGAGTATTGGGATTATGTGAGGGAGCAGGATGAGCAGGGTTGATTTTTGAGACGTTTGTTCTCTGGGGATGTTGAGCCGGGGTTCTGCTCTGCTGCCCTTTGGGGTTAAAACCCCGGGCTAAAATGGGTTCTCTTTCCAAAAACTCTTTCGCCCCCTTTTGGGGGTGCGACCCCTGCGAGGGGTGCGACCCCTGCGAAGCATCTCCACAAACCCAACCCGGTATAACCACAGTTTCTTCCGTATTTTTTCCTATACGCAGTGTGTCTGTGCCTGTTCTGCGGGAATCCAATTGTTACGGTAGTGTAAATTTTTCTTTCCTGATGTTACAGTAGCGTAAACTTTCTCCCTATTATCTTTTAAACATTCGTTCTGTTATGCGATTGTTACGCCGGTGTTAAATAGGCCTCGAAATACCCTGTTTTATGCCTCGCGCGGTTGACAAACGGAGCGGTAAGTATTATTTTTAACTCATTAACAATTTGAAAATTATGCCATGCGCGCGGCGTCCGGGGAAAGCGCGCATGGTTTATAAAAAACAGGAGGTCTTTGTATGAGTAACGTAAACCTTATTGACACAACCTGGATGCTGGTTGCCACAGCCCTGGTTATGATAATGATTCCAACCCTGGCATTCTTTTATGGCGGTCTTGTTCGAAAGAAGAATGTTCTCTCTGTCTTAATGCAGACAATGGTTATTTTAGGTGTCATCTCTATCCAGTGGGTTCTTTTTGGATACAGTCTCGCCTTTGGTCCCGACAAGGGAGGTCTTATTGGCGGACTCGATTTCGTGTTCCTTAACGGTGTGGGTCTGGCTCCTATTGAAGGTCAGACTATCCCGCACCAGCTTTTTATGATGTTCCAGATGATGTTCGCGGTTATTACACCGGCGCTTATTGTTGGCGCTTTTGTTGAACGAATAAAATTTTCAGGATTCTTGCTGTTTACTGTTATCTGGTCTACTATTATATACGATCCCATGGCTCACTGGGTCTGGGCCGAAGGCGGCTGGCTTTATGACCTGCACGCGCTCGACTTCGCGGGCGGTACGGTTATTCACATAACAGCTGGTGTGTCTGCCCTGGTTATGGCACTGATGCTGGGAAAACGAAGCGGGAATGCCGCAATGAGCAGCTCTCCTCATAACCTGCCTTTTTCCGTTCTGGGAGCCGGGTTTCTCTGGTTTGGCTGGTTTGGGTTTAACGCGGGAAGCGCGCTTGGAGTAAACGGCCAGACTATTGCTGCGTTTGTGAACACTAATACCGCGGCTGCGGCAGCGGTGGTTGCCTGGCTTATAATGGACCGTATGATCAATAAAGTTCCTACCATGCTGGGAGTTATTACCGGTATTGTTGCCGGGCTTGTCGCCATCACTCCGGCTGCGGGTTTTGTTACCCCTATGGCCGCTATTGTGATTGGTATTGGCGGGAGCGTGTTCGGGTTTATTTTTGTTACCTACGTGAAAGAAAAGTTTGGATATGATGATTCTCTGGATGTGTTCGGGGTTCATGGCGTTGCCGGAATATTCGGTGCCATTGCTACCGGGATCTTCGCGGATAAAGCTATTGGCGGTACCGATGGCCTGTTAAACGGTAATGCCGGACAGCTTGGAGTTCAGGCGCTTACTGTCCTGGTTGCTATTGTTTTTGCCGGTGTTGGTACGTTTATTATTTTTAAAGTAGTGGACGCCCTTGTTGGCATGAGAGTTGACTCGCGTGAAGAGAATATCGGGCTGGATTTAACCCAGCACCATGAAGCCGGGTATACCTTAATTGACTAAAGAGTAAGGTGATCGGTGGCCCGGAGGGCCGGGTTATCGGTGATCGGATAAGAGAAGAAGCCCGTAGAGGCGTTAAAGACAGGTGCAAGGAGCAAGGTGAAAGGAAAAAGGAAACCGCTGCGGCGGCAAAAAACCTCGAACCTTGAACTTTTTTGTAATATTTAAGGAGGATTGTATGAAATATATAATAGCAATAATTCGTCCCCATAAGCTGGAAGACGTAAAGAAAGAACTCGACGCAGTTGATGTTCATCTTATGACCGTTGTTGATGCCCTGGGCTGCGGCAGGCAGAAAGGGGAAACCGAAATATATCGAGGCGTTAAAGAAGTTGAAAACCTTCGACGTAAGATCAAACTGGAGATCGCGGTAAACGAAGAATACGAAGAAAAAACAATTAACGCTATTGTCAAAGGGTCCAGAGAAGGCGAAATTGGCGATGGGAAAATATTTGTTTTTGATATGTCCGAATGCGTGAGGATCCGGACCGGGGAACGGGGGAAAGAGGCCATTGGCTGATTTCTGTTTTCTTACAACGAGGAGTAAAGCTCCTCGTTGTAAAAACGTCCCCTGTATCCTGCATCTGCTTCAACGCTTTCTTCGCGGAACCTTTGCAATGAGTTTCTTACTTCCATATTTGGGTATGTGAGAAAGTATTCCTGCCTTATATACTTAAATATAATTCAGTATTCGGAATAATCACACTCTTGTAAAGTAGAAATTTATGGTCCACCCGTAGTGAAAAACTGAAAATATCCCGCGCTGGTATCACTGGCATGATACTCCCCATAAGTGGTCCACCCGCTGCCGCTCATATCATCCATATATATAATCCTGTTTGTTTTTGTATCGGCAGTATCTTCATCAATAAGGTATATCTTTCCGTTTATTGCGCCCACAAAACGCTGAGGGCCGTAAAAGTCGCCTACGTCAGTGGCGGAATCGGCAACTGCTCCATAGGCGGCCACAAGAGTCGAAAGATCCGCGCTGAGCTGTAATAACCGGTACCCGGCTGCTCCGGCTTTGTTTGCCACATATAGAGACCCGTCTTTAAGTAAAACATCTTTTGAAGCAGCTAAAGAGGAGCTATAGGATTTTCCCACTGAGCTTGCTTCTATCCTGGAACCTGACGCTGCTGAGGGATTAAATTTATATATGGCACTGGCACTGATATTAGCATTCGCAAGATATACATATCCCTGCTGGTCGGCCGCCAGTCCCCGGATATCCTGGCTCGATAAACCTTCCGCGGAAAGCGTAAAGGTTTCCTCTGATGTGGAGAGATCTGTTTTTCTCCGGTACAGGTTGGTCCCCTCTGTATAATAGACATAGCCGTTGGCCCTGTCTACAGTTACCGCGTGATAATAGTTCATACCTCCTACTGACACTTCCTCCGCAGTGGTGTCGGTGATATTGTTTAAACGAACTACCCTCGCTTCTCCGGTTGATGGTCCTCCGCTTGCGATATAGATCCTTCCACTGGCATCAAAATCAATATCTCCCGTACTAAATCCAACACTGGCAAAATAGGGGAGTTCGGCTTTTGTCAGCTCCTGCCACGTGGCGTTGATTGCAGTGTCGCCCCCTTCCATGTTGTTTATCTGCACTATGCGGCTGTTTAAATAATCGGGGATTACCAGCTTCGTGGTGTTTGTTATCATCTTTATTGCCACGGTCTTTTCCTCACCGGGTTTCAGGTTTTCAGTTGTACTTCCTTTATAGGTGAGAACCGCGCTCACAATCGCCGGGTTCATTACCGCCGTTACCTCAATGAGCCTGTTCTTCCCGGCCGGTACCCGCAGGTTTATTGCGGACGTGTTCCCTCCGTAGTTACCCTCAATTGGCTGCATGCCGGGACCGGAAGCTCTTACGATAATTCCGGTAATACCCCCGGGAGCAGTTCCTGCTTTGCTCCCTGCCCGGTTTAAACCCAGATCAATTGAAACGACCGCGTCGTTATCTGAATTGATGAAACATCCCGGCAGGGTTATTGCTGCTGCTGCCGTAAATAAAAATATTGTTATGGTTATAATAAATGCGAGTTTGTGGTTATTCATGGCTCCCCCTTCGTATGACAGTTCTTATTTATTTTTTTATCAATTTTATATTAACAAAATTTATGGGACAAGTCAATAAATATCCTTATTTTTATGAGATAAGGGCATACCAGTGCCCTTGAATTTTTTCTTTGGGGCTGTTTTTTGGTTTCCGGCTCCTAATCGAAGTGCTTCCCGAGCTCTTCCGTGCCCGGAAACCCCCAAAACGTGACGAATCTCTGTATACTACCGGAGTCCCTTGCCGTAAAGAAATATTGTTGAAGATAATTATCGGCAAAATAGGGGTCCCTGGTAAGGGTAGACTGCATCAGTACGATATCCAGGTATTCGTGAATGGCAAAGGCTATTATGGCAGAAATAGACATTTTATGAAACTTTCTCAGATCCTGCCAGGATTCATACACCTCAGGCGGCAGCCACACATGGACCCTGTGCCAGTTAGCGTCTTCCATGCGAGCCTGATAATGAACCTGGTGAAACATCACCACAGGCAGATCTTTATTTTCAATAACCCGTCTCATAAGCAGGATAATAATCTTATTGCGGGATAGCCCCATTTCTGCGGAAGCATCAAGCAGTTTCTCCAGCAATTCACCCTTTATATTTATAGTAGTATCAATATTTATTATTTTATCAGTCATTATTTTCTCCATTATTATTATCAAAATAAAAAAAAATCTAAAAATTAAAATTAATCACTTGACTCATAAATAGATGTGTAGCATATTCATGTAAAGCATAAAAATGTTTATTTTGAAATAAAAGAATAAAAAAGGTGAGATTATGAATAATAAACAGGTAAGAGTAAAGTCATATAAAAGGTCACTGCCAAACTCTTCTTTTGATAAAGGTCCGGGGTACAGGCCCTATGTGAAAGAAGTCTATGTAAAAGGGCATAAACGCTCAAAGCCAAACAGGTAGAAGCCAAACAAATAAATATTCATCATACGTATCTAACAGGGAAGATCTAAGGAAAGCATTTATCTTTTTAATAAGCCGCAAGGTCGACTCACCCTTGCGGCATCAATTTTATATGAAATTTAATTCATTAATCACTGGCAAGTTTTTTTATTTTAATAGCATAAGCCATTACCCGCCCGGAGCTTGCGCGAGTATGATCTGTTGAGAGTGCTCTCATACTATAGCCGTCCAGGGGATACATGCCCATTAACATGCGGCCCTCTTCCTGCAAGGGGGCTGATCCCTTTTTTATTTTGATAATATGCCTGAGTAGTAGAACCGGATTAAACAATCCGTTTTACCGCAATGACAGTAAGGTCGTCATCAAGTTTCTCGCCGCCAAGAAAGTCATAAAAATCATGAACAATATGGTCCAGGACCTGTTTCGCGGACCCGGCAGGAGCTTTTTCAAAAGAAGAGATAAGCCGTTCGTTAAATGAAATATCCTGACTGTTCATGCTTTCGGTTAAGCAATCGGAATAGAGCAGTATGATATCACCCTGAGCCATAGAAAATTCTATTTTACCAAAAGAGCCGGCAACTTTTTGAATACCCAGGAGAGCGCCTTTAAAACCGGGATCAATTGAATCGATAATCGTTATTTTGCCGGAAGAACCGCTTTTGCTCAGTAAGGGCGGATGCCCGGCATTCACGTATTCTACCGTATTATTATTAAACCTGAGAAAGATGCCCGTAAGATAATTATCAACAGAGTCTATTTCCGCGATAAGATTGGTATTGGTTTTTTCAATTATGGCATTAAGCGGTTTGTCCCGGTTGCGGTGAAAATTCCTGAATAGAATGGGTTTCGCGATCATGGTAATGAGAGCCGAAGCTATCCCGTGTCCCGAAACATCAAGAAGAGAAAGCCCTGTCAGTGTTTCATCTTTTTGGTAAAAATCGTAGAAATCACCGGAAACCCCGCTCATGGGTTTATATAAAAAAGCAATGTCCCATTCCTTGCTCCGGGGAGGCAGTTCCGGAAATAATGACGCCTGTACATTTGTGGCCATCATCATATCTTTATTGACAATACGCTGCACCCGCTCAAGATCCAGGTTGGTATCAACAAGGGCTTTATTCATTAATTCCATCTCTTTTACTGTAGCTTCAAGCTCCCCGGTTCTTTCCGTAACCTTGTTCTCCAGGCCGAGATTTAATTCTTCCACCTCGTCGCTGAGGCTCACGAAGTGGTTGGCCAGTATTGTGGCATAGGTGATCAGAAACGCGAAAAATCCAAAATGGCCTATTCGCCCCCATGTTAAAAGTCCTCTATTCACCAGCACATCATTAAAAAGAGCCGCAAGACCGGGGAGAAATCCCAGAAGCATATATATAGCGTCCCTGTTTTTTCTCAGAGCGTTTTTTATAAGGGTCCAGGCGGCAAACGCAAGGGGGATAATCCATAAGGGCTGAACAACTGTTATATAAAACCGGAACCAGGTAGTACTATCATTGGATACCAGGGGGACAGCAATAAAACATAGAGCGATAACATTGTTTATTTGTATTATTTTTTTTTCTATTTTGGCAAATTTTTTTTCGGTTTTTGCGTAGTAGAAATAGATGAAATTCATAAATAAATAGATCATGGTAAAAAGAAATATATATTCAATTCTTTTCATTATATAATAGTCTTCAAAGAAGTAGTATTTAATCTGGGTTCTTAAAAAGAAATATGCCGCAAACCAGAGGCTGGTTAATCCAAAAAAAAGATTCTCGTATAATTGTGCTTTTTTAAAGTATAGGAATAGGTAAAAATATGCAACCATGAGAAATATCGCAACAATAAAGAAAATGACAAGGTTTTCCATGAAGAATGATTCAAGGATCTTTTTTTCCTGTCCCAGGAAAACCGTGCAGAAAGCAAGATCAAAACCGGCGTAATCCGCGAACAGAGCCTGTACCCGGATTGCCAGGACATTATCTTGCCCCGGTTTTATTGAGCCCAGGGGGACGGGGTAAAGACGAACCTTGTCGTACGCGCTGATAGTTGGCCTGTTTTTCCCGGGGGCGATCTCTCCTGATTTTCCAATAAGCTGTCCGTTGAAGAAGACTTCATCAGCGTCATCAACAGGACCGATTCGAAACATCAGGGGCTTGTAATTGTGTTTTTCCGGAATACGTAAATGGATCCGGTACCATGCAAAATTACTGTTAGAGTGGGGGGAGACTGCGGGATCCTTCCAATTGTGAGGCAAAGAAGCAACTGTTTCCCAGGAGCTGTCGTCCCACTCCGGAAGCCGGTAATCAAGGTTGTCTCCCGGTATAAACTTCCATTCATTGGGCGCTGTACCCAGGTTAAGCGCTGTTCCCAGGTCATTGGGAACTATAATCTCCGCGCGCAGGTTATGCGTAAAAAAAAACAATATGAGTAAAAAAGTAATTTGTACTATTCTTTTCATGTTCTCCGGTTTCCTGCCCCTGGTAACCACTTAGACTACATTGTTTTTTGAATTCTGTCAAATCTTTCTTTTGATGACTATCACCGTAAGGTCGTCTTTAATTTCAGCGCCTTCCATGAAAGCATAAAAGTCCTTTAGTATTGAATCAAGTATTTGCTGCGCCGAACCGGCAGGTGCTTTTTGAAATGAAGGAACCAGGCGGCGTTCGTATGGGATCATATCGGCCTTCATGCTTTCAGTGAGACAGTCGGAATATAACAGGAGTGTATCGTTTTTTGCCATGTCCCACTCCGCAGTTTGGGGAGGCTCTTT
The DNA here is from genome assembly GCA_024224995.1 of bacterium. The sequence goes on from JAAENB010000364.1 coordinate 8,602, forward strand.
GGGAAAGAGTGTGGTTTGTACATTGGCAGCCATACGCAGATCCCTGTCGGCTATGGTTTGGGCTGTTTCAAGATCAACATTTATATCAATCAGTTGATTGTTCAGTGATTCCATTTTGTCCATTGCTTCTTCAAGTTCCCCGGTCCGTTCATCTACTTTTTTTTCCAGGTTGAGGTTTAATTCTTCCACTTCATTGTTGAGCCGAACAGAGCGATTTGCCAGTATAGCCGCGAAAAGGATGAGGAAAACGAAAAAGGAAAAATGACCAATACTTCCCCAGGGCAAAATGTCCCGGTCGGACAGGATATCATTGATTATAGACAAACTTCCTATAATAACACCACTCATTATATACCAGGCATCCCGTTTTTTTTGACGGTGTTTTTAATAACAATCCACAGGCTCAGGCCTAAGGGAGTATCCACAATGGCTGTACAATGGTTTTGTTAAACCAATTCCAAAAAGTAATATCTCCGGAAAGAATAGGAACCGGTATTACTGAAAATAATGCTATATTGTTTATATATAATAAGCGTTTTTCGAGTTTTTCGAACCTGCTTTCGAATTCGGAGAAGAAGAAATAGATAAAATTGCACAGGATAAATACAGCAGAAAAAAAAGTTATATATTCAAGCCTTTTAAAAAGCAGGTATTCGGATGAGAGATAGAATTTGAACTGGGTTCTTAAAAAGAAATAGAGCGCGAAGAGAATCGCGGCTGCACCAAAAAATAGAATTTCGGGCCTTTTTCTTGTTCTAAGGAACAGGATAATAAAATAAAATCCAACGGTAAAAAATATAATTACGGTTGAAAAGGGAACCAGGTTTTCTTTAACAAAATTATCCATGATCTCCGGGTAGTATCCCAGTAGAGCCCGGCTGGATCTTGCCTTAAAGCCTCCTGACTCTAAATAAAGAGACTTCATCCGCGCTGTTGATGGGACCTAAACGGAACATCAGGGGTATGGAGTGCAATTTTTGGGGAAAGCGCAGGCGTATGCGGTACCAGCCGAAGTTTCCCTGGCAGTCTGCCCGGGGAGATCGTTCCCCCCAATTATGGGGGATTGACGCAATAGCCTGCCACTCTTTGTCGTCCCACTCCGGAAGCCGGTAATTGAGATTGTCGCCCCTGGTAAATTTCCATTCTCCCGGGACCGCGCCAAGATCAAAGGAACCATCCGGTTCGGAAGGAATGGGAACCGCACTGTAAAGATTGAGAGAAAAAAGGGGGATAAGAATAATCAATATAATATTTTTTTCTCATAGCTTCTTGTTCATGCTCTATCTCCGGATAGATAAAAGTGTACCTGATTTTATCACCTGTGTCAAATCTTTCTTAATTAACAACTTATATAATAATTTTGAGCTAAATTAATAGTTGAATTTGCCTATTCCCTTTTATATATTATAATTAGACGCGGTTTCGCCGGGGGAAAAAAGGTTTGAAGTTTGAAGTTTGAAGTTTGAAGTTCAAGAGGGGAGTGTTATGAAAGGGACTATTGATAGAGATTTTTTGGAAGAGCTTGGAATAAAAGAGGTTAATAATGGAGCTACCGTGGGGACCAGTGACGGGTGGCTCTCTACTAAAGGGAAGGAGCTTGTTTCGGTGTCGCCTATAGACGGGCAGCCCATTGCTTCTATTGTACAGGCAACGGGGGAGGAGTATGAGCAGGTTATGCGGGAAGCGGAAGAGGGGTTTAAGAAATGGCGGATGATGCCCGCGCCGCAAAGAGGGTTGATCGTGCGGGAGATTGGGGACGCGCTTCGGAAATATAAAGATCCCCTGGGAAAGCTGGTTACTCTTGAAATGGGAAAAATTTACCAGGAAGGGCTGGGTGAAGTGCAGGAAGCAATTGATTGCGCCGATTTCGCCGTAGGGCTTTCCCGGCAATTGTACGGACGTACCATGCATAGTGAACGGCCTCTTCACCGGATGTACGAACAGTGGCATCCCCTGGGGATTGTGGGAATTATTACAGCGTTTAATTTTCCCGTGGCAGTATGGTCCTGGAATTTTCTTATTGCCGCCGTATGCGGAGACACGGTTCTCTGGAAACCCAGTTCAAAGTCGCCGCTAACCGCGGTTGCGGTCCATAATATTCTCGCTCCTGTTGCCGACAAACATGGTCTTAGCGGCGTCTTTAATCTTGTAATAGGAAGCGGCAAAGAAGTCGGAAACACGATGACTACAGACAAACGCCTTCCGCTAATAAGCGCCACCGGAAGTTGTGCCATGGGCCGGAAAGTGGGGCAGGCTGTTGCGGGCCGGCTTGGCAGAACGCTGCTTGAACTTGGCGGGAACAATGCCATTATCGTAACGGAAGATGCCAACCCGGATCTTGCGATACGGGCAACGCTCTTTGGGGCCGTGGGAACCGCGGGACAGCGCTGTACTTCCACGCGCAGGATCATTATACATAAGAGTATGCGGGGAAAGTTTGTAGAGTCTCTGGTTAAGGGGTATGAACAGGTGAAAATAGGAAATCCCCTTGATGAAGGAGTTCTCATGGGTCCGCTGGTAGACCGGGAAGCGGTTAATACCATGATGCAGGTGCTTGAGAATATTAAAAAAGAAGGCGGTACTATTTTGCATGGCGGCAAACCCGCAACGGTTCCGGGCTTTGAAAATGGTTTTTATGTTGAACCCACTATCGTGGCAGCATCAAAAGACCTGCCTTCGATGAAAGAAGAAACCTTCGCGCCAATTCTCTATATTATTGAATATAATGACCTGGACGAAGCCATGACCATTCACAACAATGTAGACCAGGGCCTCTCGTCCGCGATTTTCACAAACTCTCTTATCAATTCCGAACGCTTCCTCTCTCATGAAGGCTCCGACTGCGGAATCGCCAATATCAACATCGGTACCAGCGGCGCCGAAATCGGCGGTGCCTTTGGCGGAGAAAAAGACACCGGCGGTGGTCGCGAAAGCGGCTCAGACTCCTGGAAAGCGTATATGCGTCGGCAGACGAATACCATTAATTGGAGTAAAGATATGCCGCTTGCGCAGGGGATAAAGTTCAAAGTTTAAACTTCAAACTTAAAAAAAAGGAGGCTATTTTATGACCAACGCATTCTTCTCTACGCCAATTCCGCATAACGAACCGATATATTCTTATGCTTCGGGTACTAAAGAGCGAGACTTTTTAAGGCAGGAACTTGAGAAACAATACAATCATGAAATAGAGATTCCGCTTATCATCGGCGGGAAAGAGATAAAGACCGGTAACATGGGGACGTGTATTTGCCCGCATGAACACGGGCATGTGCTTGCGCGGTATCATAAGGCCGGAAAAAAAGAAGTGGCAATGGCCATAGACGCGGCCCTGGAAGCGAAGAAGATGTGGGAGGCGCTGCCCTGGGAAGAGCGGGCTGCCGTGTTTTTAAAAGCAGGGGAGCTGTTGTCGACAAAGTACCGGTATATAATTAATGCCGCCACAATGCTGAACCAGAGCAAGAATCCTTACCAGGCCGAGATAGATGCCGTCTGCGAACTGGCCGATTTTTTGCGTTTTAATCCTTATTATATGCAGAAGATTTACAGTGAGCAGCCCATGTACAGTCCCGGAGGCATGTGGAACCGGGCCGAGTTCCGTCCCCTTGAGGGATTTGTTTTTGCGGCAACCCCTTTTAATTTTACCTGTATTACGGCAAATCTCGCTGCAACACCGGCATTGATGGGAAACGTTATTTTATGGAAACCGGCTTCCACTGCGGTCCTTTCGGCGTATTACGCGGCTTTGCTTTTTAAAGAAGCAGGCGTTCCCAATGGCGTTCTAAACTTTATACCCGGTCCGGGGGCTGCGGTAGGCGACCCGGTCTTTGAAAGCGAGCACCTGGCAGGAGTCCACTTTACCGGTTCAACCGCCACGTTTCGAGGAATGTGGAAAAAGATCGGGGATAATATTCACCGGTATAAAACCTATCCCCGGATAGTGGGAGAAACCGGGGGAAAAGATTTTGTCGTGGTTCATAATTCGGCAAACGCGCGTGAGGCTGCTGTGGCCCTGGTGCGGGGAGCTTATGAATACCAGGGACAAAAATGCTCCGCAGCTTCCCGGGCCTATATCCCGGAATCCCTCCGGGACGAGGTAGAAAAAGAATTAGGCAGTATGATAGAAGATATTAAAAAGAATACCGGAGACCCCAGGGATTTTAAATTTTTTAACGCCGTGATCGATGAAACTGCTTTTGATAGAATAATGGGCTGCATCGAAAAAGCCAAAAATTCTCCCGAGGCCGATATAATTTTTGGCGGAACCGGCGATAAAACGAAAGGATATTTTATTGAACCAACAGTAATTCGAACGCGGGACCCCCACTTTGTTACCATGGAAGAGGAAATCTTCGGCCCGGTCCTTACGGTTTATGTATATGATGATAACAAATTTGAAGAGACCCTGGAAATATGCGACAGCACCTCACCCTACGCCCTTACGGGTTCAATTTTTTCAAGGGACCGCCAGGCCATTGTCAAGGCAGCGGAAGTGCTGCGCCATGCTGCCGGTAATTTTTATATTAACGACAAACCAACAGCAGCAGTAGTGGGGCAGCAGCCCTTTGGCGGTTCCCGGGGCTCCGGAACAAACGACAAAGCAGGCTGGCACCTGAACCTGCTTCGATGGACAAGCCCCAGGGCAATAAAAGAAACCTTTTGCCCGCCAAAGGATTATGGGTATCCTTTTATGGAGTAAAAGGAGGAGTTTGAAGTTTGGAGTTTGAAGTTTAAACTTCAAACTATAAGTTGGAACTATGAACAGAATAAAAGACCATCCAATCTTAGAGCCCACGAAGGAACGGGAATTGGTTTCTTTTTTCTTCGAAGGGGAGGAACTGTCCGGGTATGAAGGAGAGCCTGTTTCTTCCGCTCTTATTGCTAATGGGATAACTTCGTTTTCGGTCCATAAAAAGGATAATTCGCCTCAGGGGATTTTTTGCGCGAACGGGCAGTGTTCACAGTGTACTCTTATTATTGATGGGGTGCCGCTGAAGTCATGTATTACGCCCTTACGGAAGGGAATGAAAATTTTACGGCTGATTCATCTTCCGGCATTGCCCGAGGATAACAGGGGAGCGGCTCAAACAAAAGACCTGGAGGTAAAAACGGGTGTGCTTGTTATTGGGGCGGGGCCAGCCGGACTTACGGCCTCTCTTGAGCTGGCAAAGCTTGGATTTTCTGTTTTATTGGTAGACGATAAATCGCGGCCCGGAGGCAAACTGCTTTTGCAGACCCATAAATTTTTTGGTTCAATAGAAGACTGTTATGCCGGAACCAGGGGCGTGGATATAGCAGCCCGGCTCGAAGAGGAAATATCCGGGCATGAGAATATCATCCTTATGCGTAACGCCACTGTTGTTGGTTTTTACACCGACAAAAAGGCCGCCATATTTAAAAATAACGAAAGTTATATGATAGTTGAACCTGCGGGAGTTGTTGTCTCCGCCGGGGCTCGTGAACGGTCTCCGCTTTTTAAGGGGAACGGGCTTCCCGGAGTCTATGGCGCGGGAGCGTTCCAGACCCTGGTAAACCGTGACCTCACGGCAGCGGCAAAGCGGGTTTTTATTCTGGGAAGCGGAAATGTTGGGCTCATCGCGGCCTACCACGCGGTCCAGGCCGGGATCACTGTCGTTGGCATCGCCGATATCCTGGACAGAACTGCCGGGTACAAGGTCCATGCCGATAAAATTAAACGGGCCGGAGTGCCCATCTATTTGAACTCAACTGTAATCGCGGCAGAAGGCGAGGGGTGCGACCCCTGCGACCCCTGCGAGGGGAAGGTCGAGCGGGTTACTATTGCTGAAGTAGACAGCGCCTGTAATCCCCTTCTTGAAACAGCCCGGACCTTTGAAGTTGATACCCTGCTTACGGCAGTGGGGCTTACCCCGGTAAATGAATTATATTCTATCGCGCAAACGGCAGGAGTCCCGGTGGTTACTGCCGGAGATGCCGGAGCAATCGCAGAGGCATCAAGCGCCATGTTTGAAGGGCGTATTGCCGCTCATGAACTGGCAAAACTTCTGGGAACGAAGACCGGTCAGCATGATAACTGGACAAAGAAACAGGAAGAACTCAAGTCGAAACCGGGAAAAACTTTTCCGTTTATAGAGCCGGAGCTTTCAAAAGAATTTGTACCGGTTTTTCATTGCGTACAGGAGATTCCCTGTAATCCCTGTACCTCGGTCTGTTCTATTAAAGGGATTAGCCTGAAAAAAAGCAGGGGCACTATTCTGGATGTACCCTTTTTCAAAGGAAGCTGTATTGGGTGCGGTAACTGTGTGGCGGTTTGCCCCGGGCTCGCGGTGACCCTTGCCAAAAAAATCGATGATACTTTCGCGGAAATTATACTGCCCCATGAATGCGTCCCGCGTTTTAAACCCGGAGAGGCCATTGAGCTCACGGGAATGGAAGGGGATATTCTCGAAAGGGGCGAGGTATTAAAAATAAGACTGAATAAACAATATAAGACCTGGCTGGTATCGGTGAAGGTTAGCCGGAGTAACGCTGCTCATATAGCCGGGATCAGGATCCAAAAAGATACTGAAACCGCGCCCCTGCGGGAGCCGCTCTTTAATTACGCGCCCGGGAAAAGTATTGTATGCCGCTGTGAGCGGGTAACCGTAGATGAAATTGTTGCTTTTATTAAAGAACATGAAGTGCGTGACGTAAACCAGCTGAAACAAATCCGTGTTGGTATGGGAGCATGCGGCTCAAAAACCTGTTCTGTTTTAATGCCCCGGATCTTTGCAATGGCTGGCGTAGACTGGGACACGGTCGCAGAAGGAAAAAAACGTCCCCTGGTGGTTGAGGTGCCTATGGGGAGGGTGGTTAATGAAGAAAAAGAATAGTTCGAGGTTTAAAGTTTCAAGTTTGAAGTTAAAAATTTCCCTGAACTTCAAGCATCAAACTTCAAACTTCAAACTAAATAAAGAGAGGCTCATGAAAAAAAATGAAAACCCCGGATATATTGTTAATAGGTGCCGGAAGCGTTGGTCTTCCCCTGGCGTATAACCTGGCGGATAAAGGTGTCCGGGTGCTTGTTATTGAAAAAGAGGTCTCGCCCGGAAGGGGGCAGAACAGGGCTGCCATAGGCGGGATTCGGGCCACGCATTCGGTTCCTGGTAAGATTGTTATTGGCAAGCGTTCTATTGAAATCGTGAAAAGAATGGAAGAGATATTCGGCAGCGATGTGGACTGGTTCCGGGGAGGGTATCTTTTCCCGGTTTACGAAAAGGGAACCGAAGAAAAATTGAAAGATCTTCTGGTGAAGCAGCAGTCCTATGGGCTCGATATTAACTGGATAGGGCCGGAAGATATCGCGGAACTGGTTCCGGGGATAAACAGCAGGGAGCTTCTTGGCGGGACCTGGTCGCCGGGAGATGGGTCCGCTAATCCTTTAAAGGTGCTGGGGCAGTATTATAAGGCTGCCAGGGAGAAAGGAGTTGTTTTTTCTTTTGGTGAAACAGTGACCGCTGTTAAGAAAAAGGGAAACCGGGTTGTGACGGTTGAGGGCTCCCGTGATACCTATACTCCGGGGTTTGTTGTTAACGCGGCCGGGGCGCATGCCTCCGGTATTGGCAAACTTATTGGAGAGACTGTTCCGGTCTATCCCGCTCCCCATGAAGCCGGAGTTACGGAGCCGGTGAAACGCTTTTTTAACCCAATGATTGTGGATACCCGTTCTATTGAAGGGTCGGACAATTGCTATTTTTATCAGAATAAAGAAGGGCCGGTGATTTTTTGCGTCACTCCGAACCCGGAGATTACGGGAAACAATAACGAAAACCGTTCCAATTTTCTACCCGGTGTTATACGGAGAATGCTGTATGTATACCCCCGTCTCAGAAATCTCCGGGTACGAAGAACCTGGCGGGGCCTGTATCCCATGACCCCGGACGGGCTTCCTATTGTTGGTTTTTCGCAGAAAATAGAGAACCTGTTTCACCTGGGCGGGATGTGCGGCCAGGGATTTATGCTGGGCCCGGGCCTGGGAGAGATCCTGGCAGAAGTCCTTGTTGAAAAGACTCAGGAGTATAATTCTATTCTTGAAGAGTTAAGCCCGCACCGGGATTTTTCCGGTGAGGAATTGTTGAAGTAAGGAGGTAGCTGCTCTCAGAACCCACCCTTGCCGGAATCTCCATAGCCCTTGCCTGAAACCAGCCAGTAAAGACGTTGCACTGCAACGTCTCTCAGAACCCACCCTTGCCGGAATCTCCATAGCCCTTGCCTGAAACCAGCCAGTAAAGGCGTTGCACTGCAACGTCTCT
>JAAENB010000365.1 GCA_024224995.1 bacterium
CATAGACCGGAGCGTGCAATCTCCTTCAAGGAGCAGAAAAGGAATACCTTCGTCTCTAAACGTATTGCGCACGTCAGGGATCCTGCCCAGGTAGGGGTCGCAGAATTTAACCGTATGGGCAATAACTCCCTTAGCTCCGCTCTCCTGCGCGCTCTTCAAAATATCAGTGGAGAGTTTACCCGGCTGCGCTGCTGAAAAGGTTCTGGCGCAGGCGGGTTTGGTAAGAATGCTGTGAGCCAGTTTGGTAAAGGCAGACCCCTCTATGCTAAGATCAACAGGGTTAAATATCCGTGACCCGGTACAGAGCTCTTCGCTTACGATACGGGCGCCGCAGGATTTAAATAATGAAAAAACCTCAGGGTCGGGCATAACATTACCAAAGATGAAAATGGGAACTTCATCGGTAATGTCCGCTGCTGTTTCCTGTTCGGCAATTTTTTCTTTCAGGAACGAGAGAGATTCTTCAAGAGGAGAGGTCATTACAGTGTTGTAAATAGCCTGCATTGATTCCATACCGCTGGCGAGTTTATTGCTGTAGGCCCGCTCTCTCAACTGTGAGATCAGGTCGAAAAGTTCATTGTAACGAATCATGCTAGCTATAAGGGAATCTTCGCTAACCGGTTCACCGCCCCATTCTGCAAGAGTCTCCTGAAGTCTTATAAGTTCACCGGTAAAAAAATCGACAGACCGTTCGTCCGTGGTCATGGGCAGATCAACCAGTGTTATCCTGTTTTGAGAATCCACTTTTCTCCAGGCATCGGCCAGTCTTCGCATGGCATCACAACTGTTCATGAATACCATGCCGTGAATATCCGGGATATCTCCGGCCAGACCTCTATCGAGGATCTTTTTAATATGAGGACAGAGATTGTCATGAAGAACCTGTCCGGCTTCATCGGGATTATCTCCCATTGGCAGGATCCGGTAGGGCGAAAAGCCCGCAGCATCGATTAGTGCCAGGGGAGTATAAGCACAGGTAACACCAATAACTTTTTTCTTGTTCATCTGTTCTTGTTCTCCTTGGATAGTTCTGATTTTATATTAGATTTGCTTACTTATTTACATTGATGAGTACCTGGCGTAAAAAATTCTTGGTGCGTTCAATCTCTTCCTCCGGAATTCCCTCAAATATATCATTCATGGTTTCGTTAACCACAGTCATTGCGGTTTGA
>JAAENB010000366.1 GCA_024224995.1 bacterium
GCCTTTGTTACGGCCTTTCCTTCACCAACATTGGACTGTTCTTCGTGCCCGTCCTCCGCGTCATGGTCATCGTTGTCATGACCATGCTCGTCCTTATGGCTATCGGCATGCTTCTCTTCTTTGTCATGCTCATCGTCGTGGTCATGCTCGTCTTTATGGCTATCGTCATGCTTCTTTTCTTTGCCATGGTCATCGTCATCGTCATGGTCATCGTCATGGTCATCGTCGTGGTCATCGTCGTGGTCATCGTCATGCTCATCGTCGTGGCCATGCTCGTCCTTGTGGTTATCGACATGTTTTTTTTCTTCACCATGATCGTGATCATGATCATGTTCTTTTGTACAGCCTGCCGTATAAAAAATAACAAGGGCCATGCTGAGCAACAGTCCCAGGATTTTTGTTAAAAAATTTTTATTTTCCATGTATTCCCTCCTTGAAAATCACTCCGTCAATGGCGTAGATGCTCCATAAGGCCTGCAACGCGTTCATTTCATTTTCATTCCGGGTCTTAAGCAATTCAAACTCCTGGCGGTGATATTCTATTACCAGCCCTGTGGACACCAGTCCCCGCCGTAAAAAGCGGTGCAGCTTCGCGTGCTTCCTGTCCCGCAAGCGGTGGGACGATACTTTCTTAAAATTTTTTGTCGATTCCCGGTACGAGAGCACATACGCTTTCCGTACCGAAAGAAGCTCTTTCTTTACTGCCTCAATATTCGCTTTTGAAAGACGAATACTTCTTTTCGCGTATTCACGTTCTCCCTGGTTTTGATGATACAGGGGGATAGTAAAAGAAAAAGCTACTCCCGCCTCGGTCTCATTTATACTGTTGGTATTGAGATTACTTACGGAGGGGCCTATTCCCAGGTTTGGCCATGCACCCGATTGGGCCACGTTATACGACGCCTCATTCAGTTTTAATTCTTCTGCGGCCACATCGATTAACGGGCTGTTCATGGTTTCACTATTGGTGAGATTAATTACTTCAGGCCACTTTGTATATCCTTTTGGCAGCAGCCCGGTAAAGGAGATTTTTTCCAGGCCCGTAAAGAGTTTTAATTTCTGCTCCAGTGAAATCTGTTCACTCTTGAGCATTCGCAGTTTGGTCCTGTTCTCGTTTTCGGCAAGAGAATATATGGTAAGGCTTATCTCCTGCTCCGGACTCAGTCGCGGTAATTTTCTATACCGGGTGCGTATTCCGTAATAGGTATTTATTGATTCCCGTATTACGGCTATTTCATCTTTTACCTGGCGCAGCCGGTACAGGGAAAGAAGCAGCTCGCTTACGATCTCCTGTTTTTTTATTACTACTTTTTTTTCAAAAAGACTTAATTTCCTTTTTGCCTCTTTTTCCCGGTCGCTTTGTTTTCCGCCCAGCTCAAATGTATGCTTGAGGCTGAATTCGCTGTTGAACCCGGGATTGTCTATTGTATATAAAAGACGTGAGTCGAATTCCAGGTTTGGCCCCTGGCCCGCGATCTTTTCCAGGGACTTTTCCCGGTCGCTTTCTACGGATAAAACTTTTATCCGCGGATGGTTTTTCAGGGTCACTGTTACCAGTTTTTGTACTGAATTGACCTGGCTGTTATTTGTTCTCTCTTTTTTTTCCCGGTTTTCTTTCGGGTATATATCCTGTATTGTTACGAACAGGCATAAGAATAGTATCATTATCGTTCCGGCAGGTTTCATTTTTTCCTCCCTCTGGTTAATTTTTCGAATAGGCCAGGTGCTTACGCGCACCTTTCACGGAGTTAGTTTACTATATACCGGTTAATACCAGTATGCAATGATTTTTATTCAATTTTGTGTAATTTAGTTAAGGAGGACTGTGTGAGTGATGTTTTGTTTGAGCCTTTGTGCCGCAGCTGTGGTGCTGTTATATAATCGGGGTTTATTTACCGCGTAAAAAGCCTCTGGTTTTAGCGTTAATGAGCTGTTATTCGTGTAAAGCTTTGTTGTTGATGATTGTTGCTGGTTATCCGGGGTTACATATTGGGAATGGTTAAGGCAATGCCGGCTGCCGCTGTTGCTATCTTCTTGACCTGTTAGATGATCTATGGAAAAGCAGCAGTGTTCGGCTCCATGATGTTCCTGCTGAATGCCTTCTTCGTGCTCATGGCAAATGATATGGTGAAATGGTTCCCATGCCAGGGTGCTGAGCAGTAATATGATTGAAAATATAATTTTATTAAACATTTTTTTGTAAATTTATAGTTATTTTTTACTGAGGACAGTATAAAAAATAACGGTAAAAATATGCAAGTAATTAAATAGAAAAAAAGTTTTTTTGTGGAGATTAGTCTTTATTTGAAACAGGAAAGGGTGATAGCAGAGCAGAAAATGAGACCCTGGTGGGAAAAGAATAAAAACAGTAAAAAGGTCTTAACGATTATTAAAGATATTAATATGGCCGCTGGTCTGGAAGAATAGCACGTTAAAACTCATAAGAAACTACAACTGTAGCGGTCCTTCCAAACTCCGGAAGCTGGTGGGGTTTTTTATAATAGCTTGCCAGCCCCGATTCACTATCCGGAGACAACACCGCGTATTCGTCCTGCTCCAGCAGGTTTTTTACCTTTGCCTGTAAGCGCAATCCAAAGTCAAAACTATGCGTGACAATGATATTCAGCTGAACACTGGCCGGTACCGTATAATCAACAAACTCTGTTGATGCGGAATTCACATAGATCATTTCCGTTCCGCCGTTAAAGAGAGCCTCTATTGCAATAGAACTGTTTTTCATATACCGGTAGCTGCCGCCTCCCTTTATAAGCAGGGTGGGGCTGTCCATGGGTTTTGTTTCATTTGCCATGCGGTTCTTATATTCGTCTGTGGCACTGCCGCCCAGTTTTCCCAGGTAAGAACTAACCGGTTTTTGTAAGTAATAATACGTTCCGTTTGCCCAGAGCTCAAACCCGGCTTGTGAGAAATATGATATTTCCAGCGATCCTCCGATATTGTACCATCCGTCTCCTATTGAAAATCCTTCTATTGATTTATCCCATGAATAGATCTGATCCCCTATTAAATAAAATCCGTTCATTGAAATTCCAAGACTTCTTTCAAAGAATTTTCCGCTATAGATTAATTCAAAGTTATGGGTTTTTTCGGACTTCGCTTCATCGGTGATACTATCGGGTAAGCGAACCATTTCCTGTGCCGCTACCGCGCGGAATGCCTGCCCATATAAGGCCCGTATGGTATGATCTTCGCTCAAGCTCCAGCTTATTGCGACCCGTGGAGTAATATCATAAACCGATTTATTTTCAAAGCGTTTTGCCGATGAAGTGTCATTGGATAAATATATCTGGCTTCCTCCAAGCTGGCGGTATACTTCTGTTATATGTTGATAATCATATCGTACCCCTGCTGTTATAGTGAGGGGGGCCAAAGGGTGATAGATAAACTGTGTCCAGGTTCCTATGTTATACCCGTTATCGCTAATTCCACCCCATCCTGCCCAGCCTATAAATTGATTATTCAAATACGTAAACCGCTGATAATTCTCATAATCCGATATATCACAATTTGCCCCGAGCATAATAATCAATAGATCCTTCCCCAGCTTCAGGGGAGTTGCCTGGAAATCGAACGCTGCTGTTCTGTCTATTCCATGATAAATAAACTGCACTCCCCCGCCATTGGCGTTGATTACGGCGTTGCTCATTCCGCTGTAAACTGTTTGTGGGTAATTATATAAACTACCGCTTGAATCTTTTATATACGCGTCCCTGTTAAATGCCTGGTCAATTCGCGTCATTGCCGAACCTTCGTGGCTTTCCAGCCACACGGCGACTTCCCTGTTGGTATGTATATTATAACTCACGCTTGCCTTAAAATCGAGCTTCCCCAAAATATTTTTTTCAGGTTCGTATTTTATATACAGTGATCCGGTGCTCCATTGCCGGTCGTTCCGGTCATGGTTAAACGTAAAATTTGAATTCGGCCAGCTCCAGGTTACTGCCTTTGAATATAAAAAAGCTCCCAGCGAAATATCGGCCCAGCTTATGAGGATGTGTCCGTTTGGCAGGGGAGTTCCTGTTTCAAACGCGCCGGTCCCGGTACTGTTGTCGGCCGTGAAGTAGGCATCGGTCTTTACACTGTAGTTTATCCTGCCATTGCTTCCCTGTGGTGATGTCCAGCTTGTATTTGTTTCGTAATCTATAGCTCCCTGGAACCAGTATATATCGGCCATTATTGAGAGGTCTTCCGTATACTGCTTGTTATGTATTACCTGGTACTTTTGCGTGTATGAGCCCGTATTAAGGTTCGAACCCTCCACGAGTATTTTCGTGGCCCTGGTTTCCGCCGCTTTTTTTGTGATAATATTCACCACTTCCAGTACGGAATTATTGCCGTAGAGCGCCGCTCCCGGTCCCCTGATGACCTCGATTTTTTCCACGTTCGATAAATCCGATATTATATCCGGGTACTGGTCCCCAAAATGAAAACGGTCGTTTATTTTATGTCCGTTTATGAGATATAATACCCTTCGTTCTATGTTATTAGCGAAAAAGCCCCTGAAGTCGCTGCTGTAGTTATGCCCGTTAAAATGAGTAAAGACTTCCGGGATTCTTGCCAGTGCCTGCTCCAATGAGGTGTAACCGTATTTCTCTATATCTTCCCGGGTTATTACATACATACTGGCCGGCGCGTCACTGAGTTTCTGCTTTGTTTTTGTCGCGGTAAAAACAATATTATCTTCCAGTTTAAAAAACTCCAATTCTGTCATTTCAGCAGCATCTTGCGCCATGCCGGGATGAGTTAACAAGATAATACAGACAAATATTATAGGGAAAATTTTTATCATAATGCTGGTTATTTCTCTTTTTATGGTTTTTTTACTTACTTTTCTTCTATATAATCTATCAATAATGTATCATAATTTTCCGTTTTTTCAATGATTTTTTTGGCTGTAAATATATGCTCCCCCTTGACAACCCGTTCTTTTTAGAATATAATTCTCTAAACTTATATCACCTTAATCGTCTTATTTATAAAGAGGAACCCATGTCCGAAAGCGAATCCAGTCCGGATTTCTCCATTAAACTGAACGGCTCCAAAATCCCCCAGGAGCAGGCGGTGGCGGTAAAATCGATTATCATTATTGAGATAATCGATTCTGTTTCCATCTTCTATATCCGCATGGCCGACGACGCCGACCGGACTCTCACGGACAGCTCCGACTGGGCCGAAGGGACTGAGGTAACAA
>JAAENB010000367.1 GCA_024224995.1 bacterium
ATGCCGGGATTGGCAGGAACAGCAATAAAACCGCCTTTTGCACACCCGTACAGCGCAATCATGTACTCCGCAGAATTCAGCCCCAGAAGTCCGATCCTGTCGCCCTGTTCAAGACCAAGTTCCCTTGCTGCACGGACAAAACTGTTGAGTTTTGAGTTCAGTTCCTTAAAGGAAAGGTTTATTAAATGATCGCCTCTTTTTTCTTCAATCGCTGTCATATCAGGTGTGCTGGCTGCCCTGCGCCTGAAAATGTCACCAACAGCCACCCTCTGAATAAGATTTCTTTCCAGATTTTTGTCCACAATATCCTCCTCCGCAAAGCATAACTTTTTAAAAAAATCAAAAACCGGGTTTTTCCCCCATAAAAAACAGTTTCTTTACTCGCCTGAATAAGCTTTTTTGACACCCTCGTTTTCCGGAAGGATGCTTATAAGCAAAACAATTCGTCCTGTATCCAGCATAAGCAATGTCAGAGCCATTGTTTAACACATTTTTAAGATTATTTTCTAATATATTGATATATAAGTATTTAATTACCAGTTGATCCAAGCTGTTTTTTTGATCTGCCTTTGCAATATATTGTTATTATTTATGTAGAAACAGGCTTCAACTTTTTTAAAAA
>JAAENB010000368.1 GCA_024224995.1 bacterium
TAATCTACAAAGAAAGCCCTCTTTCACTAGCTGATTAAATTTTTCTTTAGTACACCAGTCTAGTATAAGATCATCAAACAATGTGTCATCCATCTTTCCAAATATGTAGCCAGCACCTAGCCTGAAAGGAGTAGCTGTAAAGCCAACTCTTACATGATTGCCAATGCCTTTGAAAAATGAATCATACATAGTTCCTTCATTTGGATTTACCATATGTGCTTCATCTATTATAACAAGTCCGAAGTCTTTGAACAACTCAGGCTTTCTGTAAACAGACTGTATACCTGCTACTGTTATGTCACCAATCTCACGCTTGCCAACTCCAGCGGAATACAAAGACACTTTCTTGCCAGTATAGTTCTCAATTGATTTATAGTTTTGAGAAAGTATCTCTTTCACATGAGACAATATTACAACTTTAGTATTCCATTTCTTTGTTACAAACTTTATAAGGTCTGCTATTGCATAAGTCTTTCCACTTCCAGTTGGCAAAGCTATTACAGGGTGCTTTCCTTTTGATTTTCGGAAGTAGTGAATACAAGCAGGAGTGACTTCAGCTTGAAAGTGTCTTAGCTTTATCATCTAAAAATATCTCCAAGGTGATATGAATCACAAGCTTTCTTTTGCTCATCAATAGCCAAAGTAGATAGAGTTTTGGAGCAAGCCCATTCCCCATCAGGCAGCACATCTACGAATTTACAAGTTCTGCAATTAACAGCAGGGATCTTTCCTTTATGGCAAACAGACCTGGCTTCGCAAAACTTGCACTCGAACCAAGCAGGTGTTCCACTACCTATCTTGGGCAATAAAGTTTCAGCCATTATAACTTCCGCTTGCTTTTGCTTTAACTCTTTGAATCTCTCGTGATCCATTGGAATTATTTCAATATAGTATTCGGAGTCATTTTTGTTCTCTGCCATATACAAGCAATCATCTAGCTCAAGGTAGCCCATGTAAGCAACTACTTGATCATAATGCCCAGGCTTGCTTTCTTTTACCTTTTTCTTTTTAAGGTCTTTGAA
>JAAENB010000369.1 GCA_024224995.1 bacterium
AAGAACAAGCTTTATAAGCGTGTTGTAAGAATTAACAATTTGGAAAACTGTATAAATGTACACAAAATGCGGGATAAGTCAATATAAAAATAACTGGCATAACGGATTTGGGAGAACCTGGAATCCAAAGTTCAGGCAGAGGAGTTCAAAGCTTGCTTTGTGCGTGTTCCGGGTTCAGGCCGGAAATGTACAAAGCAGGCTTTGATGTAAGCAGCACAGTGTTTCAAACTTAAGCAGCCTATGTTTTATGGGCAGTCATGTACCACATCTGCTCCTCTGTCCTGCAACTGTGGAATATAAACTGTGCATGAAGTTGTGCTTAAGGGATTGCTTCCATCGTTGCTGTTATAGAGAAAAACACTGTCACCGCTGTCAATTCCGCTATTATCAACTAAAGGTTTTATATCGCTTATCTGGTTGCCATAAAGCCTTAGTTCTGTCAGATCAGTCAGTCCCGCCAAGACACTTATATCGCTTATCTGGTTGCCATCAAGGTAAAGCCATGCCAGCTTATTCAATCCGGTCACAGCACTTATATCACTTATCTGGTTATTATGAAGGTGAAGCTGTATCAAATTATTAAGTCCGGTCACAGCCCTTATATCACTTATCTGGTTGTTACCAAGACGAAGTCCTGTCAGATTGGTCAGTCCTGCCACAGGGTTTATGTCGTTTATCTGGTTGTTACCAAGGTGAAGTCCTGTCAGATTGGTCAGTCCTGCCACAAGGTTTATGTCGTTTATCTGGTTGCCATGAAGTCTGAGACTTGTCAGCCTGGTAAGTCCACCCACAGCACTTATATCGCTTATCTGGTTATCAGAAAGGGAAAGCCCTGTTAGACGGGTCAGCCCAGCCACAGCACTTATATCACTTATCTGGTTATTAGAAAGGGAAAGCAGATGCAGACTATTAAGCCCAGCCAATGCACTTATATCGCTTATCTGGTTATCAGAAAGGGAAAGCAGATACAGACTATTAAGCCCAGCCAATGCACTTATATCGCTTATCTGGTTGCAATAGAGGTAAAGCAGATACAGATCATTAAGCTCAGCCAAAGCACTTATATCACTTATCTGATTGAAAGAAAGGTCAAGCTGATCCAATTTTGTGCAGTATTGCAAGCCTTCAATATTTTCTATGTCTTTCATACCGGCATCCAATTCAGTAATCCCCTGCAAATCAGATTCCAGAATCTCCCCTGATGGTTTGTTTATTGCCTGTCTTATCACTGTTTCAAGATTTTTATCAGGGAAATTCACTGGCGATGAACAGTTATGCTCCACAGTTGCCCCCCTGTTTTGCAACTGCGGAATGTAAACCGTGCATGAAGTTGTACTTAGCGGATTGCTTTCTCCAGTGTAACTGCTATAAAGCTTAACAGTATCATTATCGCCGATTCCGGTGTTATTACTGCCAATTCCGGTGTTATCAGCCAGAGGCTTTATATCACTTATCTGATTGCCGTAAAGGTAAAGCAATGTAAGATTAGTCAGTCCTGTCAAAGCACTTATATCGCTTATAGCGTTGCCATCAAGTTCAAGCTCTGTAAGATCAGTCAGTCCTGTCAAAGCACTTATATCGCTTATCCGGTTATCAGAAAGGTAAAGTCCTGGCAGCTTATTCAATCCGGCCACAGCACTTATATCGCTTATAGCGTTGCCATCAAGTTCAAGCTCTGTAAGATTGGTCAGACCGGCCACAGCACTTATATCGCTTATCTGGTTGTTATGAAGTACAAGTTTTGTCAGATTGGTCAGACCGGCCACAGCACTTATATCACTTATCTGGTTGTGATAAAGGTAAAGCTCTGTGAGATTGGTCAGACCTGTCACAGCGTTTATATTACTTATCTGGTTGTTATAAAGTACAAGTTTTGTAAGATTGGTCAGACTGGCCACAGCACTTATATCGCTTATCTGGTTGCCATCAAGGACAAGCTCTGTAAGATTATTCAGTTCAGCCACAGCAGTTATATCGCTTATCCGGTTGTAACGAAGAGAAAGAACTGTAAGATTATTCAGTCCTGCAATTGTTTTTATGTCGCTTATCTGGTTGTTACCAAGATCAAGTGTTGTAAGATTATTCAGTCCTGCAACTGCACTTATGTCACTTATATTGCTGCCAAGACGAAGTACTGTAAGCTCAGTCAGTCCGTCCACAGCGTTTATGTCGCTTATTCGGTTGCCATAAAGATTAAGCTCTGTAAGATTATTCAGTCCTGCAATTGCGCTTATATCACTTATTTGGTTCTTATAAAGGTCAAGCTTTGTAAGATTATTCAGTTCTGCAATTGCGCTTATATCGCTTATCCAATTCCAAGAAAGGTCAAGCATTGTAAGATTATTCAGTTCTGCAATTGCGCTTATATCGCTTATCCAGTTGAATGTGTAATTTTCCCGATCATAACCGAGATAAAGTTGTTTCAGATTAGTGCAATATTGTAACCCTTCAATATTTCTAATTTTTTTTCCGTAAGCAGACAATTCGGTCAGCCCCTGCAAATCAGACTTCAGAATATCCCCTGTTGGTTTGTTTATCGCCTGTCTTATCACTGCTTCAAGGTTTTCATCAGGGAAAATAACTGATGATGAACAGTTATGCCCCACAGTTACCCCCCGATCCT
>JAAENB010000370.1 GCA_024224995.1 bacterium
AGACGGCAAATATTTGCTTCCCGCCGCTTTCAATCCACTCGCTTTTATAGTCCATCTCTTTTTTGAAATCAAAAATAACCAGGTAACCGCTGTCCAGGTGCTGCCGTTCCAGGTAGTCCCGGAGCTGCTCTATCCCTTTTGAGTGCTTTTTTGGGCCATTCCAGATCTTTAGTTCCGTTACGTATTTTTTGTCGTAGAATGTGATAGCTACGTCCAGCCGCTTCTCTTCCGATACCTGCACCTCTTTGAAGTCAAAGCCGTGACCGTTGATGATCGGTTTAATAAAGGCGATATAAATAAGACGCCAGTTGGCCTCAATAAAATCTTTATCCTTCTTTGAGAATTGCTCTTTCATAAAGACCTGGAAGCGGATGAGGATCTTTTCGAAGTCCAGGGAATTGTCTTCTTTGATAAAAATAGAGCTCTTACTATAATCACCGATCTTCCGGTTAAGTAAGGTATCGATTTTCAGCTTCAGTGACATATAATCATAGATTATCTGTTTGTATATTCTATTATGAATGGAAAGATAGGTTGAGGAGGTATCAAAAATGCCATAAGTTCGCCCCAGGTTGATAAGAGGCACCTTTGGACTGTTTTCAATTTCAACATCTTCCAACAGGATTGCTTCCACCAGCTTGTATAACTCCCTATTGTTCTCCAAATTTTTAATCAAACTGTCAAAATTGGTGTTTTCCTCGCGGATGATCCGGTCAACCGCCCGGTCGACATAAACGGTATTCCACGTTGTATCACTTTCTTCCATTATATATGTATCAATAATATAGCAGAGCTTACTAACGAGAAAAGGATATCCTGATGTAAAGTCGTAAAGCCGCTCGGCTATGGCCGGTATATCCATGCTTATTTTTTTCTCTGTAGAATAATCGGCAAGCATGGTCTCAATCTCAACAGCCGAAAAAGTGAGGTCGATAGTAAAATCGACGGCGATGTTCCAGGGGGAATTAATTTTTTTTTCTTCATTGGGACGCACTTTAATCTTCATATTTTTTACATCATGCACCCCTGCCAGGATAACGCTGTGAAAGGTCTCGTCCTCTCCTTCGTTGCGCAGAAGGTACTTGTCCCGCAGCATTCCCAGGAAGCTGAGGAAAAGCTGGTTGTTGGTACTCTTATCCACTTCATCAATCATTAAAACCACAGGTTTGTTGCACTTTTTAATTAATTGGGTAATAAATAATGACAATAGTTTTAATGACGTAACGGTATCGCCTGGTGTTTTAAGTTGAGCTGCAATTTCCGGTACTTTTTTTTGCAGAAGTTCTAATAGTAATTCCGCGAATGTTTTGGAAAAGACATCCTCTCTCTCATAAGCCGCGTCACCAATACCGGCAAAACTGGTACGCAGCACCAGGTAATCCTGCTTTTCCAGCATTTTAGAAAGTAGAAACATCGTCGTGGTCTTCCCGAACTGCCGGGGCCGGTTGATAGTGAAGTATTCCTCTTCTTTAATTAAACCAAAAATTGATTCCAGTTTTTTGGAGATGTCCACCATAAAATGTTTACCCGGTATACAGGTGCCGGCATAATTAAATCTTTTTGTCATTTACTTTCTCCTGCTTATCAAACGTACTCTCATTTTTGAAAATCCCGTAGGTGACCCCCATCTTACGGCCCGGTTGATAGCAAAGTATTCACCTTCTTCTGCTTTTCAATCCGGATATAATGATAAGAACAACAATTTCAGCCTTTCGGTAAAAAAGCAATAATTAAGTTAAAAATAATGATAAATATGTAATAATCTCTTAAATTCAGGTAAAATACCAGTGATTTCCATTAAAGCACCTTTCTCATAGCGGACATTTATGCCCTGTTTTGGTTTTTATACTTGAACAATGGATGTGGGGATAATAAACAGGTTATACCGGAGACCTGGATTGATGGGGCTGGCTGCTTGTTGAGAGGTGTATGCATGAATAACCGGATCCTTAAAAAGATAAATCTGATCCTGTTTATTATTGCGATAGCGGCTATTCTATCTGCCTTGACATGCGGGCACACCAGCAGCAAAAGCTCAGGCTGGCACCGGTCCGATCCTTTGTGGAAAGTCAAAACCGTTGACGTGCCCTCAACGTTGGAAAAAATATCAGAAGCTGCATTTTCATGGAACAGCAATTATTTTGCCTGGGGAAATAATACCGGAGACCTGGAAATATTTTCCGTACAGCCATTAAAAAAATTATTTTCCATAAAGGCCCATAACTCCATAATAACAAATATCAGTTTTTCAGATGATGAAACATTATTAGCCACAACCGGTAATTATGGGTACAATCCCAATCCCGGTAAAATAAAAATCTGGGACGTTAAAACAGGAACCATGAGAAAAGTATATGAGCCTCCCAAAATACAGGCAGGCAGACGTACAATAGCCATAGAATCTCAACTCCTCAGGTTTAAACCGGGAGGAAAAAAGCTCATTTTAGTCGGCAATGACAAGATTGTTAGAACTCTTAATATTAAAACCGGCATATATAAAAATTTTATAGAATTAAAAGATAAAAAGAAATATAACTATGAAGGATATATCTCACCATACGGTGAAAAACCGGCAGCCATAGACAGCAATTGCCGGTACCTGTCATCATATATTAAAATAGTAAAAACTACCTACAAAGACGGAAAAAGAAAAAATGAAGAAACCTATTCAATCGGTATCTGGGATCTCACTACAAGGAAGTTGCTGAAACAATATACGATAGGAAAAAATACCGGGAAGAATAAAATATATTTTCTGCGAAAGAGCTATTTCTCTCCTGACGGCAAGCAGCTTTTAATCACCACACGGTATAAAACCCTGGTGACGCAATGGGAAAGCGGAAAAATAATAAGCAGTTTCATAAGACACAAAACATCATTCGCGAATATACTGAACAACAACAATACTGTAGTTCTCCTGGCCGGATCATACTCTGACCCGGTCCGGTACAGAATTATTTTCACCGATGCAGTATTTGGCAGAAAAATTAAATCTTTTGTGCTTAAAAGATTTACTCCCCTGGCCATAAACAGGGATGCCGGAATTATAATGGCCGGAGGGCAGTTCCTGGACATCAGTACATTTTCCTCAAGAGATACCTATTCCTGTCCCGGCAGTTCAACCCGGGCCGCAGAATGGTGCTGGTCTTTATCCGAAGGGAGTATCAAAAAGTTACGCTGGGATGAAGCAAAAAATTATTGCCGCAGTAAAGGGCTAAGAGTTCCCAATATGCAGGAGTTCATTGACGCGGTAACATACGGCGGTTTGGGCAGCTTCCCGGAGATTAAGGGTTTAAGGGACTGCTTCTGGACCGGGCAGCGTCATTCCGATACAGGGGAGATTTTATGTATGTACCATTACGGCTCATCAGCATGGGAAAAGAAAGATGAACGCCGCCTCACTCTGTGTGTTGGCGATCCCCGGTAAAAAACAGCTGGTTTTAGGGAAAAATAGCTGTTAATACTTGATTTTTTTTGTGATAGCTCTACCGTTGTTCTGTAATCTATGAAAAACATAACCATAACAAACGCGCGAATCCACAACCTGAAAGGGATTGATATCTCCATCCCTAAAAACAAACTTGTGGTAGCAACAGGAGTCAGCGGATCGGGCAAATCGAGCCTTGTGTTTGATATCATATTTGAGGAAGGGCGCAAGCAATACCTCCAATCATTGGGCATGCTCTCGGGAATTATCGACGAGATCAAGTTCGACAGCGTATCGGGCATTGGGCCTGCTATCGCGGTACAGCAGAGTATTATTCGTCAGAGCAACCCGCGTTCAACCGTAGGTTCAAGAACCAATATTTTAAATATGCTTGCTGTACTGTACGCGGGCGAAGGCCGGGTGTCCTGTTCATCATGCGGCACTCCGGTAGAGGAAAACCTTACCTGTGGAAAATGCGGCAGCACAGAAGAACGCCTGGAAGTGAGTTATTTTTCTTATAACTCACCTAATGGTATGTGCGTGAAATGTTCCGGGCGGGGGACATATTTTGAAATAAACATGAAAGAACTTGTACCAAAAAAGAATACAACTCTTGAGCAGGTTTTTGAAACAGCCGGGGTAACTCCCGGGTACCTGAGAGTGCTCTACAGAAAATTCAAACAGTACATGAACATGCCTTTTGCGGAGCTGCCCGATGATATAAGAGAAGAAGCAATCTATGGGCAGTATCTAAATAATAACACCGGAAAAGTCAGCTATTGTCTTACCAGGCTTTTTCAAAACCGTCTTTCCAGGGGCGAAGATTTAAGCGAAATCTATTCTGTATCCCAGTGCTCTCTTTGTAACGGAACCCGGATCGGTGAAGAAGCGCAGAGAGTTTTTTTGAACGGCAGGAATATTGGTGAATTGGGAAAGATGACCATTGCAGAATTGCAAGGATTTTTTGAAACCCTGCTGAAGCAAAAAAAACTAACGCCATTCGGGAAAAACCTGGTAAAAGAGATCCGGAGAAAAACTGATTTTCTGATAAAATCCCGCCTGGGTTATCTTTCGTTGTACCGGGAAATGCCGACACTCTCGGGCGGCGAAATACAGCGGCTCTTTCTAAATTCCCATCTTGAATCAAAGATGGATTCCCTGATCTATATACTCGATGAACCAACCGTAGGGCTGCATGAATCGGAAAAAGCCGAGTTATTGAAATCGATTAATGCACTTAAGGAATTGGGCAACACCGTTATAGTAGTAGAGCACGATAAAAATACAATCGAAATGGCCGATCATATTATCGACATGGGACCAAAAGCCGGAATAGAAGGCGGACAAATAATGTACCAGGGTGACCTGGCAGGCTTGCTCAAGTGTGATAATTCCATAACCGGGCAATATCTTTCAGGCAGGGCTTCAATGCCTGAAAGAGCGATTAAGCAAGATATTGTAATTGATAAATCAACTCCGTGTCTCACTATCCGGCATGCAAAAACTAATAATCTTAAGAACGTGTCTGTGTCATTTCCATTGGGAGTGCTTGTGGGAATCGCGGGTGTTTCGGGAAGCGGGAAAAGTTCCCTTGTTTCAGATACCCTGATCCCTCTCTTGAAAGGCTACTTTCATACGGATATCGAAGAAGACGAAATAGATGGTGATGCTGAATCCGCAATAATAGAAACCGTGGCCGATAAACTTGCAGGCGCGGAGCACCTTTCCGGCTACGCCGAAGTATCACAGGCTCCCATTGGCAGGCATATGAATTCCAACCCCGCCTCCTACATAGGCATCTGGGATAAAATACGCAAGCTCTTCGCGAAGCAGCCCGAAGCTATGGAGCAAAAATTATCGGCAGGTCATTTTTCTTTTAACTCAAAAGGAGCCTGTTCCGGGTGCGGCGGCAGCGGCCGTGAAAAGATCTGGCTGGGGAGTGATTTTTATATTTATAACGAATGCGGGGAATGCCGCGGAAAACGGTA
>JAAENB010000371.1 GCA_024224995.1 bacterium
CTCCTCTTAAATCGGGAACATTAAACCGGGAGTCATCAGGACTTCCCCAGGCAGTTCCGATTACCTGGAAAAGCTCACTGTGTTCCGTTCTACCATAAGCCTGCCCGTCACAGAGAAGCCATCCTTCGGGAACATTCACCCCGGCAAAAGGATTTATCGTTCCCGGAGGTGAAGTTTTCAGTTTTAGATTTTGTATCTCTTCCTGTAAATCCAATGCACTACTGGAAAAATCACCAACACGAGACTCTAAGGCGCTTACCCTTTGAGTATTATCAGATTGCTCAATTTGCAAACTGGAAATAGAACTCCCGTAGTCTGTCATTCCGCCTATTATATCAACCCTGTCACTTGTAGCTTTCAATCTTTCAATCTCCGCCTCCATCACATTCATCCGTTCATACATGTCGGAAAAACTGTAAGTGCCCGAACCAAGCCCTTCCTCACACCCACTAAAAGCAAACAGACACACCAACCCCATAGAAACAACACCCGAAAAAAATGTATTCCTTTTCATGACACACCTCTCCTTATAAAATAAATTTAATTTTTTATAAACACCCGGATGCGCACCCAGTATTGTTTTACCAGATAAAATTTTGTTTTAGAAATATTGAAAAATAATTTTGAGTTTTTGAATAGGGGCTTTTTCAATCACTCTCTTACAACACCATGAGAATTACGTTAATAACTGTCAATATGAAAACAAAAAAATTTCAACATAACATAATGACGCTACAAATAACATGATAAAAATTTAATGGAAGTCAATCAATTGTCACTGATCGCGGATTCAAGCGGCGCCCAACTGGCAGACCTGGTGAAGAATGAAAATTTCGATATAGATAAAATTGATATGCCTTCCTTAGAGAATTTTAAAGATCGTATTAAAGTATTAAGCATGATTCCTTTGTAGAACCCAAACAAACACCGCGTACCAATCCCCTCGCACCCCTCGCAGGGGTCGCAGGAGTCGCATCCCTCCTCAGAATCTCCATAGCCCCGGCCGGAAACCAGCCAGTAAAGGCGTTGCACTGCAACGTCTCTC
>JAAENB010000372.1 GCA_024224995.1 bacterium
CAGCTCCTCTGAGACAGAGACAAACGGCCAAATAGGGACAAATCACCAAAAATCGATTTTCGATTACATCTTCTCTGAGGGTTCCTGGGCAATTTTGCGACATTAATTGTTGAGCATTTTTGAGCATTTTTGAGTGCCGTTGGGAGGCCAGAAAAGGGCAAAGCGCTCCAAAACGCTCCAATACACTCAAAACAGCTCCTCTGAGATAGAGAAAATCGGCCCAATAGGGGCAAATATCGCCAAAAGTCGATTTTAGCCTACGTCATTTCTGGGGGTTCCTGGGCAATATTTGCGACATTTGGAGCATGTTTGCACATTTTTGAGCATTTTTGAGTGCCGCTGGGAGGCCAGAAAAGGGCAAAAACGCTCCAAAACGCTCCAAAACACTCAAAACAGCTCCTCTGCGCCGCGAAGCGGCGGAGCTGGATTGACGACACGCCGCAGGCGGCGTACTATCCCGGCGAGCCGTACAGCGGCGAGCTGCGAAAAGGGAGCGGCCGAGCTTGCGAGGCTGCTACCGAATCACCCGGAGGGGGGGCAACTGGCTGACAACACGCCGCAGGCGGCGTAGTATCCCGGCGAGCCGCGCAACGGCGAGCCGCAAGAGGGGAGCGGCCGACCGCAGGGAGGCGGCGGCCGGATCACCCGGAGGGGGAGCAACGG
>JAAENB010000373.1 GCA_024224995.1 bacterium
CCTTTTCTGCTCCCGGGGTTAAAAACCCCGGGCTACATGACTACACCCCTCCGGGGTGTTTCCGGTATGGGACCGAATAGCCCACAGGGCATTGGTTAATCATTGGTTGATGCTGACCCAAGACAGAATAGCCCCAGCGGGACGACGTGTTGTAGCTCGGGGTTTCAACCCCGTGAAACAGAGCATGGCCCCGGGATAAAATCTTTCGGAACCGGCCCTATTTAAAAAGAGTTTCTTGAGAGAAAAAATATGATAAAAATTGAAAACCTTGATAAAAACTTTGGCTTGCAGCCTATCTTTGATAATGTGAGCTTTCATATGAACGCGGGTGAACGCGTTGGCCTGGTGGGCAGGAACGGCCACGGCAAAACCACGCTGTTAAAAATGATAATCGGGGAGGACCATCCCGACGCGGGACAGATAGTTATCCCCAAAAATTACACAATCGGGTACGTGACCCAGCATCTTGCTTTTACGGAAAAAACCATTGTTGAAGAAGGGTGCCGGGGACTACCGGAACATCATGAAGATGAAAAATGGAAAGTTGAAAAAATCCTTTTTGGCCTGGGCTTTTCCAGGGAAGATATGGGCCGGGACCCGGCTGAATTTTCCGGCGGTTACCAGGTACGGCTTAACCTGGGAAAAGTTCTGGTTTCGGAACCAAACCTGCTGCTCCTGGATGAGCCTACAAACTACCTGGATGTTGTGTCAATCCGCTGGCTGTCGAAATTCCTGCAGCAATGGGAGCGGGAACTGCTGCTGGTTACCCACGACCGTTCTTTTATGGACAGTGTCATCACGCACACCGTAGGAATACACCGGCAAAAAACCCGGAAAATAGAAGGCAATACCAGCAAACTCTACCAGCAAATCCTTAAAGAAGAAGAGATCCATGAAAAGACACGGGTCAACGACGAGAAAAAAAGAAAAGAGGCTGAGCTTTTTATAAGCCGGTTCAGGGCAAAAGCCAGGCTCGCGGGCATGGTCCAGTCACGGATCAAAGCCCTGGAAAAACAGGACAGGCTGGACAAACTGGAAACAATTAAAACCCTTGATTTTGCCTTTAACAGCAAGCCCTTTAACGCGAAGACTATGTTAAATATATCCGATCTCTCCTTTTCATACGATCCCGCCCTTCCCCGGCTAATCGATAAATTAAACATGGCAATTGGAAGCCATGACCGGATCTGCGTAATTGGAAAAAACGGGAAAGGAAAAACCACCCTGCTGAAGCTCCTGGCAAATGAGCTCACCCCGGTTGAAGGTGAAATCGCAGCCCACCCCAATACGGACCCCGGCTATTTTGCCCAGACAAATATACAGCACCTCAATGCCAGGCTCACCATAGAAGACGAGCTGGTAAGTTCCGGCTGCGACCGGCAGCGGGCCAGGGATATTGCCGGGGCGGTAATGTTCCAGGGAGATGACGCGCTTAAAAAAATAAGCGTATTGTCGGGAGGGGAAAAAAGCAGGGTACTCCTGGGAAAATTACTGGCTACACCATCCAACCTCCTGCTCCTGGATGAGCCCACAAA
>JAAENB010000374.1 GCA_024224995.1 bacterium
AGAAATCCCTATTGTTGGTATGGATACGGATTTTACAATATACGCAAAAGCTTCCAAAGCCGGTATGGTGGACAGCGGTATTGTAAGCAGACGCTTCCGTATGGGGTATGTTTTTACATCGGCACCGGTGTTTCAACTTGCGTATCAGCAAAATATTATTAATACTGGCGACGGTTCGGCTAGTGGAATTCAAAATAAAACAAAGGCTTTATCCAATGGCGGTACTTTTGATCTTACTGGTATGATGTTTTGCACTGGAGAATCGCATGCTTCTGTTGGTTATAATCCAAGGTTAACTATAACTTCCGCAACTTCGGGAGCTCAAATCCTTGTTGAAATTTATGAATATAATTTAGGTAATAATACTGCTAATGATTCTCTTTTTTCTCATAAGGCCCTTACGAACTATTCCAGCCCGCTGCAGTTGTATGATAAAAATGGCGCTAATGCCTTGTGGATCAATGGGACTAAAGATGGACATGGAACCAAATACGTGATAAAGGCAACAGCCAGGAAAGATGGTTGCAGAGACAGTACCTCAACTACCACTTTTCAAGTCTATGGAGTTGCCGCCCAATAGTTATTTATATTGTCAGATTCTGACATCTTCTGTTAGAATTTGACAGCAGCTGTTTCTCTCCGGAACCTACACAGAAATGGATTCCTGTATAACCACAGTTTCTTTCGTATTTTTCCCCGCTTCGACGGGGTCCGCACTCTCAAGAAACTCTTTTTAAATAGGACCTGTTCCCGAAGATATTATCCGGGGCCTTGCTCTGCGTCGCACGGGGTTGAAACCCCGTGTGGGCTTCGCAGGAATGGACTCATTTACAAAAACTCTTGCGCCCCCTTTGGGGGTTGGGGGGCCGATGAAAACAGGCTCCGCACTCTCAACCGAATGACAGGAGCAGAAGATGGGAATGCCTACCCATATGGACTCCCCGGCGAGAGTACGTTTGATTATGAGCAAGGAAAGCACCGACTATCGCGCGCGGTACACATATAAAAATTCTTTTGAGTTCCAGGCAGGTCTCAGGTTCCTGGTGTTTTAATTTTTAAATATTAATGAGTTGCATACCCGGAAAATTATGCTAGAATAAATGATATAGCTATAATTTGAGGGTACCTTTATATGAGGAATAAATTATTAATTTCTTTTTTATTAAGCTTACTTATTCTAATGCCTCTTTCTCTCCGTTCTCAAGAAACGGAAATATTTGCTGATGAAACATTAGACAATATATACGATATGTCTATTGATGAACTAATGAATATTTCTGTCTCTGTTGCCTCCAAAAAAGATGAAAAAGTAAAAGACGCTCCGGGAACCGTTACTGTATATAACGCCTCTCTAATCCGGCAGCTGGGCTATTATACTATTAAAGACCTGGCCAATATAACTCCCGGCTACAGCGCTATGAAAACAGCTGATGTTGAATACCAGCTTGAAACCAGGGGGACAACCGCCAGCAACAATGAAAAGAATCTTGTTCTTATTGACGGTATGCCGGTAAACCATGCCAGGAACAATAAGGCATTATGCCAGGAAGAGATCCCGCTTCTCTTTGCCCAGCGGGTTGAATTCCTGCGGGGACCGGCATCGGCTCTTTACGGAATGGGAGCGTTTAACGGGGTGATAAATATTATTCCCAAAAGGCTTGAAGAGGACGGAACTCAAATAGAAACGGATTTTACCGTCGGCCTTGACGAATCATTAACAAATGATGACGGGACTGTGCTGTTCCGCAAGCGTTTTATGGCAAACGTGTTATACAAATCAGGTTCCGTTAATTTCATTTGCAGCGCGTCTTATATTGCAAACGAGGCTTCTCTTGAAACTTTCAACGGCCAGAATTATAACAAATACCGGGACAACCAGGAAGCGACCTTTGTTTACGCGAAGCAGACCTTTGACTTTGGCCTGGGCCTGGGAGTGCTTTATATGGATAGAACAAACGGTTATGGCACCGGGTGGGCAGCTGGAAGCGCCGAAATTGATAAACCCAACAAAGCCAATTTTCACCGCTGGCAGAGTGTTATTTCCTTTCTTCAATATAAGGCAAATCTCTCCAATACAATAAAGCTTAATTCTTCTGCTAAATTTAATATCGCCCGGGAAGCAGGGCTTCAGGCTAATAAGGATTGGTGGAATGATTATGATCTTACTGATCTGGATTATGCGCAAATGAACGGTTACCTGGGGGTCTTTAACTTTGATGTAACAACAAATAATCTTGAGGCCTTAGCTGAAGTTTCATGGGATATTTTTGATTCCCTGGGTTTTATCGTTGGTATTAATTACGACATCAGGTGGCAGCAGAAGTCTAAGGCATGGACAATAGAGTCACAGACCAATACGGATTATACGCAGCTCTACAGCAAA
>JAAENB010000375.1 GCA_024224995.1 bacterium
CAGTATCATAACCTCCGGCTGTGGGAATAAACTGGAACTCAACAAAGGAGCAGCCGTTCCATTTATAGATCACCGAGTCTGTGAGGTAATCGGAATCGTCACGACAATTTGCCGCAGCCAGGTAGGTCTCCCCTCCAATGGTGAACGATTCCCAATCACGAGCTCCGTTTGTGGCAATGGGCTGAAATTCCTCAAATGAACTGCCGTTCCAGCGGTAGACCATGGAATCTATCTCATGCGAAGAGTCATTATGATAATTGGCAACTGCTAAAAAATGCGTTCCGTCAACAGTAAAAAATTCAAAATCAAAGGCTCCGTTTGTAGCCAGAGATTGTTCCGATTCAAAAGAATTACCGTCCCATTTAAAAATCCGGGAACTAATATTCCTTGATGAACCATTGTGATAATTCGCAACTGCAATGTAATTCTCATTATCAATAGTAAAGAATTCACAATCCCGTGCCCCTGTAGAGGAAAGAGCCTGAAGACTCTCAAAAGTGCTCCCGTTCCATTTATAAACCTCAGAGTCTACCCCGTATGTGGAATCATTATGATAATTCGCCACTGCAAGATAATGCTCATTGTTCATGGTAAAATGCTCCCAGTCTATTGCTCCGTTGGTTTCAATATCCTGAATACCCTTATCGTTGAACCCTTTCAGGGAAGGGGCCGGGCCAACTCCATCTCCCCCACCACCATCAAACCCTGCTCCACACGCCATAAAAAATAACGCCATCACCATTACGCCAATGCCAGGAACTCGAAAAAATCTCTTTGTTTTATTCATAGATTACCTCTTTTAATAAATTATATTTTTTCGGCACCGGAAAAATAAGGGGGGCTTGATTCCCCGGGACTGCCGATTTTACGCGCGTTTTGTGCCGGAAGGAATGAAATATGGAGTTTTTTTAGAATTGTTGATATTTTTAAAATTTGGTTAGCATGCTAACCATAATGCAGATCCATTAATGCAAATTATTAAGAACCGTATTGGGATCTAATCCCCTGGACCGGCATTTTTCTTCGAAGTTAGTATCCGCTGTATTAAGACTCATCATTAGTTCGTTGATTGATCCAAGTCCAAATAATGATGCCCCGGAATTGTTCTCTCCCGCGGCTACAAAATCCTGGTGTCCAACTCCTATACCGCTGATCCCTAAAGAATTCTGTATTCCCAGGTGAGCTATAAACCCCGTAAATGAACCATCCTTGTAGAATTCTTTTCCTGTTTGGTGAGAGATGCCGTATAAGAGGGGCGTCAAAAAGACTTCCTCTTCCCGGCCGTATTCAAAAAATATTTTTACCATTCGCAATAAGGAATTATTAGCAAAAATCGCTCCCCGTATGGTATCAAATGGTATGAATTCAATTTCTACAGGCATAAAATCTTCATCAACTTTGAAAACTTCCAGGCTTCCCAGGTGCGTAATTGAGGCATTAAGAAATTGTCCTTCAATATCATGCTCCCGGTCCTGTGATCCCGGCGAATTCTGCCAGATCGCGGCATGGTGCACTCGAAAAGGGCTTTGTGGTTCCAGAAGCCGTTCTACCAGCTCAGTGCAAAACGTTTTAACTTCTCCATCGGGGAGTTCCGATTCATCATCCGGGGAATCGGAGTTTAACTGTTTTTGTACTTCCGGCAGCGCCAGCAGTTCCATACAGGCCAGGTGATGGAGGCGTATGGTTTCACTCCATGAAATTCCTGTTGGATAATTTTTTAGCAAATTCTCTTTCTCCTGAACATTAAAAGTCCAGTATTCTTCCTGGAGCGCTACTGACTTCTCCCATATAACACGGGCTTTATCGTCATCAGATCCGGTATCCTGTGCTTGTGCTGTATTCTCGTTTTTTTTCTTCTTGAACCTTTCAAACATCGCGGCGCTCCTGCTTTAACATTAAAAACAACTAAAGAACGTACTCTAAATAGCGCTCAATTATTCGTCAAGATTATTTTTTTGTTTAAACACTACTCTTCATCATGTTCCAGGATAAGGCCTATAACCCTGCCGCAGCCGCCGCACTTATACCGCACTACGGGCTTCTTCCCTCCCTTCCGGTACAGGTCATTTAAGCGTTCCCAATTATGGGCATTGCATTTGGAACAGCCTGTCAGTTTAATCATCTTCCCGCACCTGGTACACTTAAACCGCATGGTTTGCTCTTCATCGCCAAAGGCGATCCTGTCGTTCCAGGATTTCGATTTACATCCGGGACAGACCGCGAAGTCTATTGGTCCGTGGTTTATTTCGCCATTTGTTTTTACCGTCATTTGTTTATCCTCTCAAGAAACTTAATTAAAAATGGATCTGTTTTCGGAGATGTTGCCCGGGGGGGTTGGTTTTGGAGACGTTGCAGTGCAACGCCTCTACGGGCCTTTTCCCGAAGATATTGCCCGAAGCATCTTTGCAAAACGTCCCCCCTCGCAGGGTCGCGCCCCTTCCCGGAATCTCCATAGCCCTGGCCTGAAACCAGCCAGTAAAGGCGTTGCACTGCAACGTCTCTCAGAACCAAACCTTTGCCCGGAGCATCTTAGCAAAACAGACCCCGGTATCACCGCAGCAAAAAACCCAGCATACGGTCCGTAACCGTCTCAGGGTTTTCCTCCGGTAAAAAGTGGCCGCACTCCGGAACGAATTCAAGCGTAGAATTTGGCAGATCGGAAGCAAGCTTTTTCGCCGGTTCCGTTCCCATCATACCGTCATTTTCCGCCCAGAGAATAAGCGTTGGAGCACTAATGTTTGATAACTTACTTCGGGGCTGGACCGTGATAGCTTCCGGCGGAGCGCACAACACTTGCGAAAACGCTTTCCGGCTTGTTTTATTTTCAACCCAGCTCGCGTGAAAGAGCCCCGACGTTTCGGCCGATATGGTCCCCGGTGCATATACCATGTCCCGGTCACGAAACGTGGTGTAATAAAAGACGGACTTCAGCAGCAGGAGCCGGGACCAAAAAGGGGAGCTGCACAAAGCCGTGCCTTTTTCCAGTTTCCGGGAAACTTCTTTATACGGCGCCGTATTCATTACTATGAACCGGTCTGTTTTTTCAGGGAACCGGGACACGAATCCAAGTCCGGCCTGGGCTCCAACATCGTGAACGGCCAGGTGAGCGCGTTCCAGGCCCAGTGCGGAATAATATTCAAGCAGGAACGCCGTAAAAAAATCAAGGTCATAGGACGCGTCCAGGGGCTTGTCCGATTTGCCGTAGCCCGGCAGATCGGGAGCGTATACCCGGAAATGCTCTGCCAGGCGCGGAATACAGTTCCGCCATAAATACGCGTTCGTGGGATAGCCGTGAAGCAGAACAAGGGGCGGTAAAGCGGGATCTCCAGCCGTGAGAGAATGTATTTTTAAACCGTTTTTAAGTGTATCATATTGACTTTTCATATTGAGCCTCCACCAGTTAAGATGGGAAAAATCATAAAAAGTTGGAATATTTTAAAAAAAAATTGATTATTTGCCAAAAAATTCCTTTCGAACGTCTCCCGCAGGGGTAAAATTAGCCTATTAAAAGAAACAGTATCTGACCTGTTTTTTCCCGGCTCTGCCGGTACTCTTACTGCTTTATAGTTAACCGGACCCCTTCCGGAGTCCTCTCCACCCGGATACGTTCTTCCTCAATCATCACATAACACTCATGGATCACCCGGTACTGAGCGTCCTTAACCTCGAGTCCATATGGCGTCACATCCATGATGTCGCTCACCCACTCATCTCTGAGCGTATTGGGCACCAATTGCAGCACATGCGTTCTCACCTGGGGCGACGTATTGGCAAGCGCTGTTTTAAGGATCTCGTGATCTACCCGGTCAAACAGAAGCTGTAAAGCGTCACGATCCAACAGGAGAATATCTTCAAAAATAAAAATATTCTGTTTAAGCGTTTCCGCGAAGTCCGGGTCATTATTTTCAAGCTCACCAAAAACTCGAAACGCCGTATTATTATCAACATAGGTTAGAATATTCACCACTTCGGGCAGTGTTAAGCGGGCATTGTACCGGGTCAGGAAATCAACCCCGCCTGCGATCTTATTGATACCGGCAAGGAGCGATTCATTGAATGTGCTACCGGACTGAACGGACTTACAAAGAGCAAGCTGCTCATATAATGAGAGCCGTTCAAAAACGTACGCCCCGTTACTGATGTTTTCTATCGATTTCATGATTTCCTCCTTTGTGTCATTAAGCTGCTGATAATCATATTCAAGGCCCTGGTACAAATGCGGGATCTGCTGCTTTATTTTTTGACGGGCTTCATATAAGCGGCTTTTAACCCGTTTCTCATCAACACCGCAGGCTGCCGATATTTCCTGGTAAGAAAGCCCTGCGAAATATTTTAACTGGATAACGTCCCTCAATTCCTGCTTGAGCAGGGCAATAGCCACCCGCAGGGAATCGAAATAATTTTCCCACTCCGACTCAACCTGCTCATGAGCCATAACAATTCCCGATACTTCCTCTGAAATCTCATGCTCATTGAGCTTTTTTTTATCTCCCTGGTAAGCATAGACGCAGTTTTTGCAAATGGCATATAACCATTGACTGAAATTCTCCGGAGAGTTAAGGGCATGGAGGTTTAACCAGGCTTTTAAAAAAGTCTCCTGTACAATATCGCCCGCGTCTGCCTGAGACTCTGCCCGGGGCATAACATATCCATACATCCGGCGCTGGTAGCGGATAAGCAGTTTTTCAAAAGCAGGCTGGCTGCCCTGCCCTGCGGCAATGACCAGGGCAATTTCTTTTTCTTTTGATTCGCTTTTCATATTACAGCATCACTACCACGGCGCGAACGGTCCAAAAATATACGGATCAAGAAAACGGATATCACGGAACAAGACGGACATCTCCACGAGAAATCCCATAAACAGCATCTCTCCCACCCAGTGATACCCGATCATTGACTGTACAGTACTAAGAATCTTACTAAAAAAATTCCGTTTCAGCAAGGAAAATATCAACAAATGCGCCAGGAATCCAATCAAAATTCCCGCAGCGATATCGGATACATAGTGCAAGCCCGTTGCGATACGAAAAAAACCATTACAGAGAACAGCCAGGAAAAACGCGGAAAGACCAATCTTTTTGTTCAGCGAAAAAAGCCCCAGGGAAAAGGCCGTAAGAAAGGCGGCATGATCCGAAGGGAACGAGCCCCATTGAAGATAAACCGGCTTGCTTGCGAAATAATGAAAAAAAACCTGAGACATTTTCAAGGAAGCCGAATCCGGGTGTATGGGCTTTGGCACCGGCCAGGTACTGCTAATAATCCACACCGGGATTAAGGCAGCAGCGCAGGAGACTATGGCGGCTAAAATCTTTATCCGCGCCCTGTCATCCTGCCGGAACCAGGCGTAAATAAAAAACGGGGTAAACAAAAGCGCTTTGGTAAAATTGCTCTCTGCAAGTCCAACAAGAAAAGCCTGAAGCCGGGTGAAGTCTCCCAGGAAAGCGGCGATTTTTTCCGCCAGAAATATATCAAACTGCGTCATTTCTTCTGTCCTGTTTCGCGCTAATAACAAACCGCCTGCTCCAGGGATAACAACGCCCGCCCTTAAAGGAGCCGTGAATTTCCTGAAGAGAAAAACCGTTTTCCCTGAGTAGGGTTTTAAGTTTGCGAAGCGGAAGAAATTTTAAGCGGTCTTGAAAACGCAGCACAGAACCTTCCGGGTCTTTCAGCTCAAAGTTTTCCAAAACACAGCCCTCTTCCCTATCCCACCGGAGAGAGCTCTTTAAACCGGCGCCGGTTTTGCCAAGACTTCCCGAGAGTCCGGGCAGGTATCGCAATAAACGGAGCAGAAGGGAGCCCCGGGCAAAGTCAAGGAGCAGCAGGCCGTCTGGAACAAGAAGACGGGCGATATTTTTCAGAAGAAGGGTTTTATCTTCATGGGAAACGGCATAGCCAATGGAGCTCCAGGCAAGGATTATTCCGTGAAACCTGTTATCACCCTGCGGCGCGTCAGGGATCGCGCAAACCTCAAATGAACAATTGGAAATATTTTTATTATCAAAAAAACTTTCTGCCGCTTTAACTCTTTCAGAGGAAGCGTCTGTTCCGTGAACGGGAATTCCCGATCGCGCCAGGTCTAAAAGGAGACGGCCGTATCCGCAGGCCAGCTCACAGACAGGCCCATCCACGTGCTTTAATTTATTCGTATACCAATTCCGCGTTTCATCAAGGAGCCGCGCCCGAGTAACGGAAAGACCGGCCCAGTTCAGTTCGAGATAAGGGGCCAGATCATAGATGCCGGGATTCCCCATCAGGCGATTAAACTATAGATGATATACCCTGCTCCGCCGATTGTTGCGGAAATTCCAATGAGGGTAACCAGGCATGTTGCTCGAATTCGAGGTGTTTTTTCTATTCTTTCTATTTTTTCTTCTTTATTTTTTTCATCTTTCATTGTATTATCCTTTTTGTTGAAAAACTATCAAAAAGTTTCATAGTGTCAATAACTTTTTAATCATGGTCCCGGACGGTTCCAAATCTTTTTTCCGAAAAAAATAATTTTTTTTCACTCAAAGACTTGACGATAGGAGAAATTTTATATATATTATTATTTAATACGGGAACTGAGTAAGGTAAT
The DNA here is from genome assembly GCA_024224995.1 of bacterium. The sequence goes on from JAAENB010000375.1 coordinate 6,578, forward strand.
TATTTGACTGTTGATGCCAGATCAGTAACGAACGTCTTACAGACGTCTATGTTCAATAAACACGCTTACCGCCTGTCCCGTGTTATTAACAACCTCAAATTAAGATATTCATAAAAGGGAGCTTTTAAAAGAGTTCCCTTTTTTAATGCCCTCACCCTGCGAACGCCGGGTCTTCGGCTCCGCTCAGACACCGGCCTGGCCGTGAAAAACAGGTCAGAAACTGTGTCGATACCGGGGTCTGTTTTGCGAAGATGCTCCGGCCAGGGTTTCGTTCTGAGAGACGTTGCAGTGCAACGCCTTTACTGGCTGGTTTCTGGCCAGGGCTATGGAGATTCCGGGAAGGGTGCGACCCTGCGAGGGTGCGACCCTGCGAGGGTGCGGCCCCGGGACAACATCCCCGGGAACAGGCCCGTAGAGGCGTTGCACTGCAACGTCTCTGAAACCAACCCCCCGGACAAAAAACCTCGAACCTCGAACCTCGAACCTTGAACGTTCTTGAGAGTCTAATCCTGCAGCGATTGCAAAATAACAATCTTCTGCCAGATCTTACGGGAAAGTCCCGTAGTAAGATTCTCAACGTCATTAACAGCGGCAATAGTGGCGGGGTCATTAAAACTCTGCACATAGAGGGCCGAGATCTTTCCAATGAGAGAGAGAAGCTCGGAACAATAATGAAGATAGCGGTTTACTTCAAACATGCTCATTTCCCGCTTTGGAGAAGAGGCAGTGAGTGTATAATTGGCAACAATTCCCTTAGGATCTTTCGTAAGCTGGTGCATGTCAATAACATGGGCAAAAGACCTGAGCTCATGGATGAGCTTAAGCGCCCTGCTCCGCTTGATCCGCGCCTCAAACGTTACCAGGAAAAAAATCGCCGCGCTCACAAGAATAATATCATTGATCCCGGCTTCCAGCACCTGGATAAACTCCGTATAATTCAACGCCTTCCCAATAAGATTCAATTTGCTAATGCCCAGCGCCAGGAACACAATCATAAGGAAGATAACAATCCCCGCCCCCACCCGCAGCCAGGTATTGGGCTTATTTATCCAGTGCGACCGTTCACTGGCCTCTTTGCCAATAGCAAGCAGTTCCCCACTCACCTTTGAAAGCCCACTGCCCGGAAACCGCTCCTTAATACGCCTGTTCAGCAGGCCCAGGGTCTCCACAATCTTTCCGGGATCAAGATTTCGATACATACGTGCTCCTTCTTGAAAAAAAATAAAGAAATTCAGGGTGATAATAGACTATAAGGAGTACTCTTTTTGTCAAGGATTAACTCACTCCGGAGATCCCTCCTGCTAATTTTGAAAATATATATTTACAAAATTAATTATATCTCTTATTGTGGAGCCATGATTGAACTTCAAGTTCCAACTAAAAAAATAATGATTGATATCCTGGACGGTCTCATTGAGAAGCGGTATTCCCGTGAAGAAGCCGTTCAATGGAGACATGATGTTATAAAAAAGTATAATTATACAGATTCATCTGTGAATCCTGTCCCGCTCAAGGTTCAAGACGGGTACTGGGAATTTGCTTCATTTACGATTCTAACGAAAAGGGGGGTTCCCGAGGATAATAACGATTATTTTGTTAGAGATGAAGATCTTATTGAATATTCGAATGTTTTAAAACAAATCGATTGCACTGAATCAAACGGCGAAATTAAAAGAATCCGGCCTCATCAAATACAATCCAACATTGATCATCTCTTTTTAATTGAATATATTGATATCGATCAAGATACTATACGAAAAGCAGGTGTTCTTTTTAATAGAGGTATTTTTGAAAATTTTGGACTCTGTTTAGAGTCTGCCATTATTGAATTTCAGGGATCAACCTATATTTTTAGTTTTTACCATGACCACATTAAAGGACATATGTATATTGAAGGAATCCCGGAGAATAAAGAGAATCTCGCGAGTTTATTATGCCATATCGGGGTTACCTCATCATCGATCACCTGGGTTAATGAACTGGTTGATACTGAAAAATGTGAACTCTACCGCATTGATGATAATGGGAATAATTTTCCCATGGGGTTTTACGACTCATATATTAAAGCCGAAACCATGAAATTTAAATTTGAGAGCAAAAAGCACAAACAAACCTATTTTTTAAAAAGAAACCTCACAAACAGTTAATTCTTCTTTTTTCACAAAATTTCCACAAAATTCCCAAAAAATCTATTTTTTTTTGACCGGTTTCTTTGCCGCGGTTGTATTACTATACAATGAAACAGGATAGCTCCTGTTAAGGCTGAAACCATGCAAAAAAGATTAATTGTACTATTTTTTATCACACTGCTTATTCCCCTCTCCTTTATGGGGTGTGACCGGGAATCATTATATGACCTCACATCAAGCAGCGAAACCAGCGATGACTCCTCAGATGAATCCTGCACAATCAGTTTCAGCCTTGAAGAGGGTGTTTACAACAGCGATATTTCCATAGAACTCTCCACAGAAACGGAAGACGCTGAGATACGATATACCATAAACGAGAGTGAACCAACAACGGAGTCAACGGTATACAGTGGTCCCATTACGGTTAGCCCGGGAACAATATACTCGTTAACAATGATCAAGGCTATCGTTGTTTTATCCGGCGAGATATGCGGTGAGGCGGCGGAAGCGTCCTATGAAACCAGCGGTACTACGGTGATGGCTCCCTTTGTTATTTTTGAAGATGACCCGGACAATGAAAATCTATTCCAGGTAAAACTGCTAACAGCGCCGGAAGACGGCACAATATATTATACCACTGACGGAACTGATCCCTCAACAAGTTCAACTGAATACTCGGATGTATTCCCCATGGGAACAGGCTCATCGTTTACGATCAAAACCTATGCGGTTTATTCCGGCATGGCGGACAGCAGCACAACAACAGCGGAATATGACGCCGACACAGGAGAGTATTCCGTTGTAACAGAATAAGCATACTCTTTTTCAACCTTTCAAATGCCTTTGGTACGTTGAAGGGTTAAAAGAGGATATGCCTCTTACCTATGTTATTTCTACTCCGTGTGAGGTGGCGGGTGCCTCCGCCGCCTCACACTTCCTTTTTTTAAACTCCTTTCAAACTCTTATTAAAATATTCCCCATCGTAATCGCGGAGCACTGTTGAAATAATTTTCCGTATTACCGGCAGGGTTCCGTCGATTTTTCTTCTTAAAATAAAACCCAGCAGTACATGGTCATTATCCAGGTCAAAGTCCTTAAGCGCGTTTATTGCAAAATCACGGCCGTTAAACTCATTGCCCACCATGGCTGCATAATATTCATCTGCCTTTTTATTTAAAAGTTTTTTCTTCGATACTATTTTTATAATTGTTGATACCTTTTTTCTTACGAATTTTTTAAATACCGTAGTATAGATTTCCCCGTAGGTAAATCCCCTGTTAAACCGTTCCCCGGGCTTGACATATATCTTTTGAAAAGCCTTATATATCCCCTCTTTATCGTAATAATAAAACAGGTTATTATTGTGTCCCGACGCGTCACTTCCCTTGCGAAGAACTTTCACTGCATCAAGGAGCCTGCTTCCAAAATATTTATTAAAGCTCCTTCCATCCTCTTCTATAATATCATCGGTCATGGTATACCGGTACTCGATTAGCGATACATAGTGTTTCCTGGTATATTTTAACAGGGAATTAATCGTATCAAAAAAATCTATTCGGATAAACGTGTGAAGGTTTGTTGTATAGCCGGTGATTCCGTGTTTCACGGTTTTTCGAATTGACCGGGACCCGGTTTTTTTATCATAGAAGTGCTCAAAATACGTAAAAGCCAGAATAGCTTTCCTGCTTGTATCCTCAGAACACCGGTCTTTTTTCATGCAATTTTTAAACATATTCTCAAACAGCGTTGTATAAAAAATACGTTTTTGTCCGGCTGTAAAAGGACTGCTTTTTGCTGCCGCAAGACTGCTCAGTCCTATCGCTGCGATAAGCAGGCATGGTATTATGCGGTTACCGGGAAGTTTCAGATTATCCTCCTTTCTCTTAAGAAACCAAGATCAGTTGACGGTTGGCAGTTGACAGTTGACAGAGGGAAGAGAGACGTTGCGTGCAACGTCTTTACGGGCTTCTTCCTTTTTCTTTCTTTCACCTTTCACCTTTTCCCTTGCACCTGTTTTTCATTTCACTACAATAACCAGTTCATTACTGATTGGTAATTTCATTTCATCTGCCGTTATAATATACAACCGGAATTTGACTTTTCCTTTGCTGCTGAATAATCCTGTGGCGTATGTTGCGGGTAATTTGGTAAAATCAAGTACCGACGTAAGTTTCTGCCCTCTTTTTAATTGAACCCTGCTTCCCGGTTCATAGGTATTGCTGGTACGGAATTTCATCTCTCCCGTTGTTTCTACGGAACCGCCGGCGTCACTAATGAGCATTACATTTCCCTCCCATAAGACGCGGCCGAAATTCTTGTCCCAGTTTATGGTTAAGCTTTTTGGTCCTTTGTATGTTAGTACAACTTTTATTTTCGGATATTTATCTGACCCGGGTTTGGCGTATTTTATATCGGAAGAAATTTCGCAGGTGCTGTTCCCGGCGATCATTTTCCATTCAGGGCTGCTTTCCGATGTAAGGCCCAGCCCCGGCTGGGGGAACCCGTTTGTTGAGAACGCAAGAAATAGCGCTATTAAAAACAATACCTGTTTGGACTTTTTTTCTTTCAAAAATATTTCATACATTGCCGCTGCCTCCTCTCAAGAAACTACATTTAAAACCGGGGCTTCCTTCATCATAACGAGGGGCTGGAAGCCCCACGTTATGAGAAAACCCATCACCCTGGTGAACTTATTTATAAACAGAGCCTGTTCCCGGAAGATTTTATCCGGGGTTATGCTCTGCTGCCCCTTGGGGTTAAAACCCCGGGCTAAAATTGAATCAAATACAAAAACTTTTGCGCCCCTTCCGGAATCCCCATAGCCCTGGCCAGAAACCAGCCAGTAAAGGCGTTGCACTGCAACGTCTCTCAGAACCAAACCCCTCGCAGGGATCGCACCCCTCGCAGGGGTC
>JAAENB010000376.1 GCA_024224995.1 bacterium
CAAAAAAATGCATTGATAACGGGTACACGAAGGATGCCGGGAATGATAAAAAATTCCATGACTTGATGGAATCTCATGGTCATGAAAAATTCAAAACCGGTGGGATTCTTGTTTATAAAGGATTGAGGTGCCCTAACCTGGAATAAAGCACCAGAGCTTTTTTTTGGGGACAAAAGGGACAAAAGGGACGGTTTATACCTCCCTTTTATATAAAAAATAAAAAAAAATAATATTAAGTAGAGGTTATATCCGTCCCTTTTGTCCCTTTTGTCCCTAATCGCGTTTATTCATTAAATCATATAGGAGAATCAAAACTCAGGATAAAATCAATTGTATAATAAAATATTTCAGGAAGTGTGAAAAAAAGTTTTTCACTGCTTGAAAATTATTTATCAGGTAAAAAATTTTTGATAATAAATATTTTCCGCATAAGGAAAAATGAAAAAGCCTTTGAAAATAATTTTCAAGCGACTAACAAAACCTAACATATTTAGAATGAGCAGTAAAAAAGATTAAAAAATTTTGAGGTCAAATAATGAGTCATAAATTGCATACAATAGAGAGATTACACGGTAAAAATAAAGAATTCGCCCTGGAATTCATAGAGTGCAGGGACATAGGCGCTGCATACAAAAAGGTTTTTAACTGCCAAAATGACATTATAGCGAAAATAAAAGGGCTGGATTTAATGCTCTATCATGATTATGTCACAATGGCCATTGAAAATATCATTAAGGAAAATCCTATCAAACCCTATATAAGATGTAAGAAGTGCAAAAATTGGCTAACTTTAGAAGAGTATGAATCTGTTCCAAAAGAGATTGAAACAGCTCCAAATTATACCGGTTGGCGGATTAAGCGTAATAATTCTCTTTATTGCCCGGAATGCTCACAAGGAAAAACCAGGAACAGGAAGATATTTCTTAAAACAGAGGGTTATTGGCTTTCTAAAAAAGAATATGTGGAATATATGGAAAAATGGATGAAAGAATATAAAGAAAAATTAAAAAATACTCACAATGTCAGTGTCAGTGTCAGTGTCAGTGTCAGTAAAAATTAGTATAATTTAATAATCCTAAGAAACCCTAAGATGTTAGCAAAAGTTAGTTAAACATAACAATGTTAGAAATAGGTAACATTTTTTTAAAAAAAGGGAGGTGAAACTTGACTTTATGTAGGGATAATCTTATTTATACCTACATAGTCCATGATAAAAAACAATAAAAGGGAAACGCTAATGGCTCCAATCACTAAGTATAAAAGAAAGCAAATTATCGAAAAAGTAGACGATTTTCTGAAGTCAAAAAAACTCGAAGACTTGACCCCTGAAGAGTTGGAACATGTGAGCAAGTCCCTGCTGGTTGATGAGCTGAAAAGTGAGCTCAAAGGTGAAGTCAAACAGCTTAACGTCGATATACAGGAAAAACTTGAAAAGTGGCTCGACACAAAAAACATGAAATCTGAGAAAACCCGGGTAAACTATGAAAAAAGCCTGGATGTGTTTTTTGACTGGATGGGTATAAACGGGAATGATGTCTTTTCCATGAACGCGCTTGATGCGGACTCTTACGTCCTGTTCCTGTTTAAGCAGGGATTTGGACCCGCCACCATACGGAATAGAGTTGCAGCGGTTTCAAGCTTCTTTACATATTTGGTACGGGGTGACATTATACCCAAAAATTACTTTAAAGGCGTGGAACTGCCAAAGATACAAAAAAGCAAAACAAACGACGAAATCCCCGACGACCGGGACATGGAAATCATAGAAAAGGCACTATGGGAAGAACTCGAAGCGTATGGACGCGGATCGGCTGGAATACGTAGACAAGCACGGAATTTACTTGCAGCTGTTTGTCTCATAAAGTATCACGGTTTCAGGGTTAGCGGTGTTGTCAATATTTCCATAGATAAAAAAGGCCACTTTCTAACATTTACTAAGGGAAACGACTTTTCAGGGATAACGGACCCGGCGGTCCTGGACTTCCTGGACAAATTGAACTTTAACCGCAAAAAACCCTTTGATGGTATCCCGGAAGAAACATTAATCAAAAGTTTTGAGCGGTTCATAAAACGCCTGGTCAGGGACGGGAAAGTCAAGGAACAGTACAGCTTGCATGATTTACGGCATCATGTCGCCGTGAAGCGGTTCACAAACCAGGAATACCCGGAATATAAAGACATATATGCTTTGCAGCATTTTCTTAATCACCAGGATATTTCAACCACTCAAAAATATTTAGTTTCCCGGAACCTGCTTAAAAAGGGGTAGACACAGCGGCTATACAGCCTATCAGTAATCTAATTGGATCATTCTTATGAAAAATGATATTGAAAATAAAAGACTATCTAAAATACAAGAAATAGCAAAAGAACGGGGAGGAAAATGCCTTTCTCAGAGATATATTAATGACATGACAAAACTTGAATGGCAGTGCGCCAGGGGGCATACATGGGAAGCAACGTCAAATTATATAAAAAGAGGTTCCTGGTGTCCTGAATGCAAAATAGATGATAAGTTAGAAGAGCTGCAAGAAATAGCAAAGGAACGGGGAGGGAAGTGTCTATCCCTGAAATATGTTGATATAAATACAAACTTAAACTGGCAATGTGCTAAAGGGCATATATGGGAAACTGCTCCTAAATATATAAAGCGGGGATATTGGTGTCCGGAATGTAGTGGAAAAAAGAAATTAACAATAAAAGATATGCAGGAATTGGCGAAAGAAAAAGGAGGCAAGTGTCTTTCAAATGAATATTTGGGTGGGAAGATTAAATTAAACTGGCAATGTAATAAAGGGCATATATGGGAAGCAACACCCGATAGAATAAAAAATGGTTTTTGGTGTAAAGAATGTGGTAACAAGAAATTAAGATTAGAAGAAATGCAGAGAATAGCAAATGAGCAGGGAGGAAAATGTCTATCCCTGAAATATATAAATAACATGACAAAATTAGAATGGCAGTGCGCCAGGGGGCATACCTGGAAAGCTAATCCAATGAATATTATAAGAGGACATTGGTGTCCGGAATGTGGCGGGACAAAAAAATTAAAAATTGAAGATATGCAGGAATTGGCGAAAGAAAAAGGAGGTACGTGTCTTTCATTAAAATATGGGAATGCAAAAACAAAATTAGAGTGGAGATGCAAGGAAGGGCATGTCTGGAAGGCTCATCCAAACAGCATAAAAAATGGACACTGGTGTCCGGAATGCGCCCAAATAAACAGAAGGAAATCATAAAAAAGGCGTTTTTCTAATAACTGACTTGTGTACTGACAATATTTTCTCGTGCATCTTTAAATTCAACAGTGACAGGATTTATCTTTAAGTAGATTGTTAGAATTCCTGTATAAGTTTCCCATTCAGTCCAGGAGTTTGATACAGTTTTTTTATGACGTGCCTCTTCTGCACAGGGGATGGATTCTGTTATTGAAATTGTTGCGTCAGGAGACCAACCTCCCCCTGTATCTATTTCTGTTGCTATAAGTGAAGGTGGAACAGTATAAATTGAAATAGTGTCGCTTGTGACTGTTTCATTTAAGGATAAATCTCTAAATTTTACATACACCGTTTTAGTTCCTGCCCCTGATTCTAATTGCCAATCATTTTTTGATATTGTATAACTCTCCCATGTTGACCAGATTGCATAATCATTGCTGAAAGACATTTCTATAGCGTCAGGAGAATAAACGGCTAAATCTGAATTTGTTCCTAATGTGTTGGTTTCTCCATTATTTATTACGATTATAGGGTTAACCTTGTCTATTAAAAAATTAATTGAAGCTGTTGAGGTGTGTTCCCACTGGTCAGTTGCTTTAATTGCAACAGTATGAGAACCTGAAGCTAATGAGCTTGTATCAAGATATACAATCCAGTTTACGCTTTTTGAATTAACAGAGAACCCTTGATTATTAGCCTCAGAATAGTCGCCGGTGTTTAATTTGTATTCCACCTTTTCAATTTTTAAATCATCCGTGGCACTTCCTTGTATGGCAATGAAACCAGGGCCAAACGTACTATTCTCTGCTGGACTTGTAATATTGATGGTTGGCGCGGTAGTATCTTTTTGGGTTGCCTGACTTAAATTGTTTTTGCTCCATTCACAATTAAGAAAACTTATAGAAATGATTACCAAAAGAAAAAGTAATTTTTTCACGATTAACCTACCCCTGGAAGTTATAATTTTATATTCATTCCTAAATTAATGTCAACAAAGTCAAGCTTTTTTTCTTCAAATAAAACTGTATAAGAGGCACCTAAGAGAATACTTGTTGATTTAGAGATTTTCAAGGAAAATTCTACCCCCGTTTTTATTGTTTCTTGAACGCTTATTGTTTGCGTATTTTCTTCCTGGTAAAATCCCTTGCCGGTCCCGTGGCTTGTAATAAGCAGTTCCGCACCTCCACCAATAACCGGAGTTATTGAGAGTATATCAAAGATTTGGAGCCGGTATCCTATAACCAGGAAAAGCGGTACATGATTAATGGTGTCGTCCGTGTTTTCTTGGTACGTAAACCGGTAGTAAGCAGTTTCCAGGGCCAGGGTAAAATAGCTTATAAAAAGATTATCTACACCAAACCGTAAGGAAAGCCCAAGCCCCGGATTGGCAATGTCTGCAAAGTCATTAATGGGGTGCAAATAGCAAAGTCTTATGTCCAGGTATAAACTACTGTCAAGTTTCCTGTCCTCAAACATGTATTGACTTATCTCTTTTATTTCCGGTTCGGCGTTTTCAAGTAAGTCAAAGTCTATTGTTTTAGTATAGAGTGTTTCCCTTGTCTTAACGTTCTTTAGCCTGAGAGTGAGCTTGTATTCTCCGTCTGGTCTTTTATCCAGGGCCATAGCCAGGAATAAATCACTAAATTCATTTTCGGCAACTTCCAGGGCTCCGTCTTCATTCAATTCCTGTTCCTGTATTCCCATTTTCCGGGCTATTGATTTATAGTCGTCTACAATAACCTGTTCAAGCTTTTTATTTAGATTAATACTTTCTTCCAGCAAACCTTTGATTAAGATTCGTTCACCTGCCAATTGTTTCTTAACTCTTGCAGGAGTCGCGTCATGCACGTAGACTTTTTTTATATTTTCAGCAGCCTGTAAACTTAAAAGCGGGATGAATAAGAACAGGATAACAGAATAAAATATGTTTAGATTTTTGTTTTTTCTCACCCGGTCCCCTTATTTAACTTTTTCAGCAATCTTTCTTGATTCTTTAATAAAAAAGCCCTGCAAATCGTCAACATTTTTAAATTTATTCCGTTTGAAATGAACCTGTTTAACTTCATTACTGAATGCCCGGATTTTTGCGTAATAGTTTCCCTCTACCGCTGAAACTTCCCCGGCAACAATATATTTCTTGTCTATGGTTATTCCGTTTTTAGCAAAGTGTAGTTTTACTTTTTTGGTTATTTTTGCCGTGGTCTTTTTATCAATGTTGCCGTAACCGTCTATATTCAGATTAAGGGTAAAAGGTTTGGGCCTGGGTTTTGCCTTTACGGGAATAACCGGCTTAACGGGTGCGACGTTTACCACCTGCTCTACCTGTACGGGCTTTTCTTCCGGCACAGCAAGGAAAATCTTTTTTGCCACGAAATAACCGCCCGTAGAGATCCCCGCAGCGGTCACGATTGAGCCGATTACCAGGATAACACCACTTTGTAAGGCTGTGAGCTGTAAACCGAACCGGGTGCAGCCAAAAAAGACGTATGACAGGGCGTTTTCCCAAAGACTATACTTGCCTGTCAACTTTGTAAGAGCAATAAAAGACTTTCTCCTGTTTTTGCGGATATGTTTTTTGTGTTCTTCCGGAACAGGTGCAGCAAGCCTGCATTGATCCAGTAATTTTTTTAATGCTTCTATTTCTCTGTTTGTAGTTTCCATTATAGTAAGTCCTCCAGTTTTGTAATTCCTTTTTCTTTTTTTAGATAATCTTGAATGTTACGGACTATTTTTTCATACCTGTACCTGACCTGCTTGTAACTTAATCCAATTTCTTGACTGACCTCACGATATGAGTAATTTTGAACGGCCACGAGATCAAAAATGTTTTGGTCTTTATCATCCGTAATTGTTATTTCCAGGGCCTCTTTGATTATCATTCGTGTATCCTTGAACCCGTTAATATACGTAAGGGCAATGTCACCGGTTGCCTCCAATGTTGCCAGGTCTTCAGGCATTTTTTTAACTTTTTGATAATACTTGATAAGCTTGTATTCTACAGTTTTGAAAAGCCATCCCCTGACGTTTTTACGTTTATTCACAACTTCATCCAGCTTTTCAAAAAGCGTTAAAAATACGTCCTGGGTGAGATCGTCGGCTGTCTCCTTATCGCCTATTTTCGTATAAATGGAGCCGTTTACAATCGGGTAGTATTCCCGGTAAGCAGTTCTAAATACGTCTTGTAATACATTTTCTTTGCTCTCAACAGCTGTCATAGATTACCCCTTATTCGTAGTATTCTTTTTTTTGCCCTTAATAGTATATTCCCCTGAACCCCGTTACCGTGCCCAATTTTTTTTTAAAAATTGAAATTTTTTTGGGCACGGTCGAGCTCTTCAGGGGAATATACTATTGAGAGACAAAATTTTGATAGGTTTTGTCACTTAATAGGTTTTTGTAGAATAGGCGGGGCCATAGAATCTATCCTGGAGGACTATTCAGGGGAAGAGCTCAAAGTCATAGGGTTAAACTGTGAGGGAATGACCTTTATTGATTCAATAGGCGTTGGTGGTCTTATAAGAGTGGCCCAGTATAGTAAAGAAAATGACATACTGTTCATCGTTTACGCTTTAAGCGCGGTCATGAATGAGCTTTTTAAAAAGAATGACTGGGAACGTATTTTTAAACCCATAAGCAAACAGGAATTTGAACAAACACATTTAGGAGAGTAATAAGAATCATGGAAGGGAAAGACAATCAGCATTTTGAAGAGTTAGCAGAAAGCGGTTTAAATTATCGGCAAAGACAAGGGGAAAAAGGGGAAGCTGTTTTTTTTCTTTTAGACAACATAATAGATTTTGACAGGGCTTTAATGCTTGGGAAAGTCCTTGATCGTTTTATTGAGAATAACACCCAAGACATTATTGTTGATATGCAGGAAGTACAGGAAGCGGATCAAGTCATATGGTCCGTCCTGAGTGCAGCAAAGATGAATCAGAATAATAAAGGGAATACTTTACAGGTAACAAATTTTGATTTGCCGGACCTTGTTAGAAAGGAATGGGAAATTGAAGACTAAAACCTTTAACAATTTAGTCATAATTATAACGGTCCTGGTTGTGATCGTGATATTGACTCTATTGATATGTCATGCTGCTTAATGGACTAATCGCGGGGTGTGCTGTGGGGCTTCTTGCAGCCCTCATTACACACATTATATTTTACTCAAATTACAAAAACTAATGATTAAGGAGATTAAAACTATGAGAACAAATATTTTAAAACAGCTTACGGGGTTTATGATTGTTTCTGCCCTGGTATTTCCCGGGTGTGAAGCAGGGTTAACAAGTAACGATTCGGGGGGTGATTTTAGCTTTTCGGAAATCTACAGCCGGGTTGATTCGCTATATACAAAGATGGAAATTTTAGAGAAGACCAACCAGGACCAAAAAAATGTAATTGAAGCAATGGAACAAAACGCTTTAACCGCCGTGACTGATATACAGACAACAATCGTCAGTTTGGGATTAACAGTAAATGGCAATACAGCAGCTATCGGTAATAATACTACTGCAATCAATGATTTGAGTAGTGGAAGTTTGGCCGATCTTGGTACAATTTTTTCGGGTGTAACCAGGACCGGCAACACCATTGTTTTTAGCGGGGTCAATGTGCGAATAGTCAACGGCAGCGGGACCACCCAAAGTACTAACGGCCTGGGCAATTTGATAGTTGGTTATAACGATGAGAAAACCGGCTCACATAATATTGTCACCGGGGATGGAAATAATTTTACCTCTTACGGTGGGATTATCGGGGGAGCCTATAACACAGCAAGTGCAAAGTATTCAAGCATTTTGGGGGGATTCGAGAATACAGCCAGTGGAGAATATTCTTGTATAAGTGGCGGCAATTGGGGAACGGCAAGCGGAATGAATTCAAGCATAAATGGAGGTGGAAGAAATTCGGCAACCGGTATGTATTCCGCAGTAAGTGGGGGCTTTCAGGAAGGGGCTAACTCCAACTATTCTATTGCGCATTAAAAGGTGATACTATGGGAAGTAACAAAGGTAAGGATGCATTTAAGGGTAGAACACTCAGGAGTAAAGAGAGATCCCGGCAATCCAGACAAACAGGGCCTAAAAGACACCCGGACCCTGGAATTGATTTTATTAGGAATCTACAACAGACATATGGGAACCGGGCAGTTGAACAGTGGATTAAAAACGGAGATCTTGAACCATTTATGAATATGCAGCAACCGGCCGGTGTTACTGTTCAAGAGGTCAGGTCAATTCTCACTGATTTGGCGGCGGATAAACAAACGGCTATAAACAGGAAAAGGAAAAGAGGGCCATATAAAGTCGTTGTACATATGAGTTTTGATCCCGGGAATACTGGTAAACCAATAACAGACAGTTGCGAGTTTGCCAGTGATAGGCCAATATCCATAAGCGATGTACTTAAATATTTTGAGATTGTAGGCAGAAATAAAGAGTTCCGTTATTTTGATTGGAACCTATACGCAGATATAGCTCAAGAAATGGGGCAAGTTTCAGCAGGAGGGGCACTTTTTCCAGGGGACAACTTGGTTGTAGAGGGAAAGAATAATAGTTTCATTGTTGTAACTGGTGCGGGGGGATTTAACTTTATTCCAGGGGCCAGGGGGATGTCTGGTCCTGTTGTTAAGGGAAATCCCGAATTGCCTTATAACTATTCACCGGATACAATTTTTAATGAACGGCTCCAATCACTTGGTACATATCACCATTTTATCCCCACACCAAGAGAACTATTAAAAAACGGTAATGACTGGAAATCATTCTGGAATGCTGCCTCTCCGTGGGTGCATGGGGCATTAGATATTTTGGGTTTCGTTCCTATTGTGGGCAATATTGCGGACGGTGCTAATGTATTAATTTATACTGCTGAAGGTGATTATACTAATGCTGCATTCTCTTCTGCTGCTATGATTCCCTTTGCCGGTTTATTTGCTGCCGGTGGGGTTATCCTGTATAAAGGGGGTAAAAAGCTAACTGAAAAGGCAATGGAGAAACTTGCCAAAGAATGTGTTGAAGAGGTAACAGCACGTTTGACCCTGGAAACCGGCGAAGTAATAACAAGGGAACTGGCGGAAAGCATTGTTGAAGAGAGTTCGGAGCGGTTAGGTAGAAAGCTTTTTGAAGCGTCCGGGGAGTTGATGATTAAAAATGCTGATGAGCTCCCCCGGTATTGGGATGTATTCAAGAATTCAACCAAACCGCTGCAAGATCATCATTGGATTAACCAGGCAACTTTAACCGGACAGAAACCGCACGATTTTATAAAGTTAGCAAAGGAAAAAGGAATTGACATTACTAAAAAATCAAATGAATGGAATATAGATAAAATTCCACATGAAGGAGTGCATACTAAAGAGTATTTTGAGTTTGTAAAAAAGCAGTTGGAAGAAACTCAAAAACTTTATTTTGAAAGTGGTGGAAATTGGAACAAGGAACAAATAGAACAGGCATTAAAAAGGGTTGTAGAAGAAATTAAGCACGCTGTTAAAAATAGTGACATTCAACTTTATGTAAACCCGTAAGTGAGGTATTCAATGTATTATATTTGGAAATATGAAACGGATAATTCAACGAATTTTTTTTCATGTGGCATAGAACAATTTGAGGGGTGGTATACAATTCCCTGGGGTAGAGAAATTGACAGAGAGTTGCCTTCACCGCTCAAATATTTTACGGACAATAAAAAGCTGGTTCCCGAAGATTACCCTATGACCGGGGGAAGTGCTTTTTTAGTCTCAAATAGGATTGCAGACATATTAAAAGGGTTTAACATTCCGGGGGTTGATTATTATGAATCACAAATAGAACGGCCCAATGGTGAGATAATAAAAAACTATTGCACGTTAAACATATTGAGCCGGGTATCTTGTCTTGATAAAGAGGGGTCAAATATTCGGGTAGTGGATTATGGACCGGCGGAGGTTTTGAAGTTTAATAAATTGAGTCTGGATTACAGCAAAATCCCGGATGATAAAAAATTGTTTTGGCTTGCTGAAAGATTAACTTTGCTCATCACCCATGAATTAATCGTCAAAGAGTGTGAGAAAGCAGGAATTACGGGAATTAACTTTATCCCTGTTGAAAAATATCGGGATATATAATTATTGACAATATAACAAATAAAGAGTAAAAAGAGGTATATCTATGAAAGTAAAACTAATTGCAATTCTACTGTTGAGTCTGTCATTTATTTTTGGGTGTGAGATTGGACAGGACGGAACTGTGGTCAAATATGTTGTCTCCGGCGATTCTCCGCTTATCAGTATTACCGGTAAGGATGTAAGGGGAAATGATATTGAAGAGGTGACCTGGAGGGATTTAGACGAAGGGTCAAACTATAGTGTCACTGCTGATGAGACAAGCAAACCATATCTTTTTATCTATGCGAATAAAGACGAAGATTCAACGACAACAACAATTACTGTCACTGTCTACCTGGATGATGTTCAAATCATGACGGCAAGCTCTACGGCAGCTAATGAGCAATTAAAGGCATATTATTTTGACGGTACGGGAAGTATAACAAACCGGGCCGGAATCCCTCTTGCGGGGTATACAGCAAAATAGCCCCAAATCCGTGACCCCTGTTTTATGCCTTAATATTCTGCATAAATAGGGGCTCACAAGCGTTTTATACAGCCAGACACCCCACAATACCCCCTAACCTGTCACCCCCTTAAAATGGCCTATATTCTTAATAGTAACAAAAGATAACATGATATTCGCGGTCCTATAAGCTGGTCATGGGTGAAGCTCTTACGGTGATTATTCCATGAACCTAATAAAACCTAAGATGTAAGAAGAATGTAAGAAGAATTTATAAACAATCCGGAACAATAAGACACAACAAGCAATAAAATGATTGACTTTCTTCATATATTTACCACATATATACACAATAAAGAACAAAGAGAAACGGCAAGAATAAAGAGTGTTTCAGCCTTCCAAGCTGACTACGTGGGTTCGATTCCCATCACCCGCTCATAATAACCCCTGAATTTTTCAGGGGTTTTTTTATGCCCCCTCACCCCAACCCCTGTTTAAGATCCGGTTCCTTGAGAGCACCTGACCCCGCCCCGGCGGGGAAAAAATACGTAAGAAACTGTGTTTACACCGGGGTCTATTTTACGAAGATGCTCCGGACAAGGTTCTGGTTCTGAGAGACGTCGCAGTGCAACGCCTTTACTGGCTGGTTTCTCGCCAGGGTTATGGAGATTCTGAGGAGGGATGCGACTTCCTGCGAGGGGATTCGGTATGCGTAGGGGCACGGCGCGCCGTGCCCTACGCGGTGTTTATTTGGGGTTTACCCCTCTGTGGTGGTGTTGACCCGGGGCAAATCTCCGGGAAAC
>JAAENB010000377.1 GCA_024224995.1 bacterium
CGCAACTTTACCATCTTTTGGAATGAGAAGTCCGGGATCAATATAAAAATAATCAACACCGGCTCTTACATCAATAAAGAACCGGTTAAAAAGAAATTTGCTGATATCGAACTTGGAGGGTTCTTCTTTCTCAACTGGTTTCTCTGCCGGTTCTTGAGAGAATAAAGGCACTGAAAAAAGAAATAATATCGATATGCATAGTATAATGACATTCTTTCGTGCTTCCATGGAGAACTCCTTTCAAGTTTCAACTCTATATAGTATACCTTCTTTTTTTCTAAAGGCAAGAAAAAAAATTGATATGTTTGGAGACTTGTGTCATAGTGCCCTCACCCCAGCCCCTCTCCCACCGCAGGCGGCAGGAGAGGGGCTGGGGTGAGGGCAGAGTAAGAGGAAACAAACATGAAAAAAAACCTGGAATATAAAGATGACCGCTCTGCAAAATTCTGGTCTATAGAAGTAAGCGGAAACAGTAATACCGTGACCTATGGAAAAATAGGTGCGGAAGGAACAATCAAAACAAAGGAATTTCAGTCCTCAGAAGAAGCTCTTAAAGACGCGGAAAAACTGGTCTCCCAAAAAATTAAAAAGGGATACTATAAGATAGATAAGAATTATCAAACAATAAAAGAATCGGATTACCGGGTAATTTCCGAAGAAGAGGCGAAGAAAGAATTTGATATTGGGAAGTATATCAACGGCTATGATACAAATATCAAAGTATATGACGGAAATGTTCTAATTCCCGGGAACTTAAACCTTGATTATGAAGGTGGAGACGAAGTCTTCGGGATCAGGGGGGAAGAAACAGGAATCATCGTAAAAGGAGACCTTGCCGTAGAAGGAATTATATCCAATTACGAATGGGACTTTGGCCCCTTTTTGCTGGTTTTAGGCAACTTAAAAGCGGAAAATATCCTCACGGGAGGATCGGAAATATGGATAACCGGTAATGCGGATATCAAAAATGCCGTATTTACCTATTATAATCATGGGCTGCTAACGGTAGAGGGAAATATAAAAGCAAAGGTAATTGTATGCAGTGATCATTTTACCTCACTGAATGGGAAGATCAATGCCATAACTATCTCATACGGATGCAACGGAAAGCTGGAAGCCGATTTCGGCAGAAATGATGCCGGAATGGTCTTTATAAATGAAGTGCTGGACTCGGAAGGGTACCTGGACTACGGAGAGTTAAGTGATTATATTTCTTCGAATAAGAATTTTATAAGAAAGGGGGCAAAATCATCACGGCTTGCAGCTCATGAACTGCTGGATGAAATAATTAATTCCGGACAGGAAGTAGAGGAATTTGACTTCACCGCAAAAAAGCTGACCGCTTTTCCCGGGCCTCTTTCGCAGCTTTCTTCATTAAAAAAATTGACTCTTAACGATAACAATATTGAGAAGATCCCGGCAGAAATTAAGAACCTTGCGAATCTTGAAGAATTATATCTGCATGGCTGCAAACTAAAAACTTTGCCCCCGGAGATTGGGGAGTTGAAGAAGCTCACGGTTCTGGACATATCGGGAAATGAATTAGAGTCCATACCGGATGAAATAGGAAACCTTGAAAATCTCAGGGTGCTGCATATTAAACGAAATAAAGCTCCTTTGCCTGCAACTATCAGCAAACTGAAAAACCTGGAAGAGCTGAGTATCCGGGGATCAAGTAACGCGCGGTTTTCCGAATTCCCCGAACAAATAACAGACCTGAAAAGCTTGAGAATTCTCGATATCAGTTTCAATCCCTTTAAGTCGATTCCCGAATCAATTAGCAAATTGGAGAACCTTGAAGAGTTAAACATGGATCATTCATTGGGATATCTTTCAGCGATTCCCAATCTAACACCATTGAAAAACCTGAAGACCCTGCATTACGACGGAGGAATGAGTAATACGGAAGATCCCTGCCCGGGCCATTCATTATTAGAAAATATTTTTAAACTGGTACAGCTTGAGCACCTGTATATTGACCGGTGGGGAGAACATAAAATTGCCCGGAAAGACCTGGAAGCCCTGCCCCCGGAAATAGGCAGTATGCTAAACCTTAAAAGCATTGATCTCTCCTTTTGCGGCTTAAAAACCCTGCCTCAAACTTTTTATAATCTCAAGAACCTGGAGCATATAAACCTTTCACATAATAGTGATTTTTCCATGGGAGAGATTCAAAAATTAACGGCAGCGTATCCAAAGACCAGGATCAATTTACAAAAGATAAATACAAGAATTGATATTGATGATGATAATTTTAAGCAGGTAAACAGGTTTATAAAAGAAGGAAACCGCTTAATGCAGCAAAAAGATTTTTCCGGGGCAATAACCTGTTATAAAAAAGCGCTGAAGCTCTGCACCAGGGACAAAAAGTATAGTGATTACGATCGCCTCTATGCCCTGTATGGAAAACTCTATTGCATCGCTCATGGGCTCATTCCGCAGGAACAGGAAGACATTAAAAGAAAGATGCTGGTTGTGGAATTTGAAGAAGACGCGAATAAGTGCCTGAGTCAAATAAATGAACCAATATGGCATTTTACCGATTTTGGAGCGTTCCAGGAAGAGGTTTTGCGAATGGCCTATAATGGTTTATCCTGGTATTTATACGAAAGAACTGATGTTGAAAAAAAGGAAGTCCTTGAGAAAGCTCTGGATTACGCGGAAAAAGGATCGAAATATATTCAAAATTCCACTCATTATTATATTCATGATACCCGGGTACGCGTCCTGTTAAAGCTGGGAAGAAAAGACGAAGCGTATAATATAGTTCAAAGGGTACTGCAAACAGAACCGGGATTTGATGACTTTCAGGATATAAGGAAAAGCAGGGCGTACAATACATGGCTCCATAAGCATAGCCCCTCGTTATGAAGAAGGAAGCCCTGGTTTTAAATTTAGTTTCTTAAGAGTGCGGACCCTGTGGGGCCGGGAAAAATACGGAAGAAACTGTGTCGATACCGGGGTCTGTTTTACGAAGATGCTCCGGGCAAGGGGTGCGACCCCTGCGAGGGGCTTGGTTCTGAGAGACGTTGCAGTGGAACGTCTTTACTGGCTGGTTTCTGCCCAGGGTTATGGAGATTTCGAGGAGGGGCGCATCCCCAAAGGGGGCAAGAGTTTTTTAAAATGAGCTAATTTCAGCCCGGGGTTTTAACCCCAGAGGGCAGCAGAGCAAAACCCCGGATAACATCTTCCGGGAACAGGCCCTGTTTCTAAAATAGTTCACCAGGATGATGGGTTTTTCTCATAGCGTGGGGCTTCCAGCCCCTCGTTATGATGAAGGATGCCCCGCGTTTTATGAGCACACAGGCTTATAGCCTTTTTATAATGACTATTGTCACATCATCATGAATATCATAATCATGAAGATCATTCAGAATATTTTCACGTATTTCATTGGGAGATTTGCGGGCC
>JAAENB010000378.1 GCA_024224995.1 bacterium
AATCATCTCTATTTGGAATATAATACTATTAATATTGAGTATCTACTTAAAAAAGCTGCCAATTAAAAGACTCTTCATCATTTTTTTTAGTAGAGACATGATTAGATATTATCAGTATATTATCGACATATTTTAATTATTAGAGCATAAAAAAAGGGATGCCGTTTATGACATCCCTTTCAGTATATATTTAAAATTTAACAGATAAATCTGTTCTTTTTGTTTACCAGTTTCTATCTGGAGGCTACTTTTAATCGCGCTTGCAGTTTATCTTTCTCCAGGGTTATCATATAGCCTTCTTTTGAAAAAGGATCTACTGCTGTTGATCCCAGTTCATTTAACTGCTTTTGAATTTCATCACTGTCGAGATCATCCTTTTTAACCGCACTTTCTGCCAGGATTATCATCTTATTGTCCAAAAATTCTACTATTCCGCCTTCAACAACAAGATACTCTGTTTTTACATCATTACTGAGCCGAATCTCTCCAACTCCAAGCTCTGAAATAAGAGCTGAGTGATTAAAAAGAAACCCCATTTCTCCATCGTGAGCCTGAACTACCGCGAATTCTATATCGCCTTCGTAGACCACTTTTTCAGGAGTCAATATACTGCAATTTATAGTTCTTTTCATCGTTTAGCTTCCTGACTGTAATTCTTTTGCTCTTGCGACTGCTTCATCAATTGATCCAACCATGTAGAATGCCTGCTCTGGCAGATCATCATATTCACCATTAATAAGGCCCTTAAAGCTCTTAACTGAGTCTTCAAGTTTCACATATTTTCCCGGCATTCCGGTAAACTGCTCAGCAACAAAGAATGGCTGTGACAGGAATCGTTCCATTTTACGTGCTCTTTGCACCAGGAGTTTGTCATCTTCTGCCAATTCATCCATACCAAGAATAGCAATAATATCCTGAAGATCCTTATATCTCTGGAGAATCCTCTTAACTTCCATTGCCACATTATAGTGCTCATCACCAACATATTCAGGTGAAAGAAGTCTGGATGAAGAGTCTATGGGGTCAACCGCAGGGTAAATCCCTTTTTCAGCAATCTGCCGTGAAAGAACCGTATTCGCGTCAAGGTGAATAAACGCTGTTGCCGGCGCAGGGTCTGTAAGGTCATCAGCAGGTACATAAACAGCCTGTACTGATGTAATAGATCCGCTCTTTGTAGAGGTAATCCTTTCCTGCAAATATCCCATTTCACTGGCTAGTGTAGGCTGGTAACCAACAGCTGAAGGCATTCGGCCTAAGAGCGCTGATACCTCAGAACCTGCCTGGGTAAATCTAAATACATTATCAACAAACAGAAGAACGTCCTTTCCGCCTGAATCCCGGAAATACTCACACATCGTAAGTGCGGTAAGTGCTACTCGAAGACGTGCTCCCGGAGGCTCATTCATCTGGCCATAAACAAGACAGGCTTTGTCAATAACACCTGATTCCTGCATTTCAAGCCAGAGGTCATTTCCTTCCCGTGTTCTTTCTCCAACTCCGGCAAATACGGAAAATCCACCGTGCTGCTTTGCAACGTTGTTAATAAGTTCCATAATAACAACAGTTTTTCCAACACCCGCACCACCGAAGAGTCCGGTTTTTCCACCTTTAATATAAGGGGCCAGAAGGTCAATAACCTTGATCCCTGTTTCAAAAATCTCAGGTTTTGGCTCTAAATGCTCAAAAGCAGGAGCCTGCTGGTGGATGGATCTTGATTCTTTCGCGTTTACTTCGCCTCTATTGTCAACCGGTTGTCCTAATAAGTTAAAAATCCGTCCCAGGGTTTCTTCACCAACGGGAACCGATATTGATGCGCCTGTATCAACTATATCAAGTCCTCTTCTTATTCCATCTGTGGAAGCAAGTGCAACAGCTCGAACCCTGTTACCACCTAAGTGCTGCTGAACTTCACTAACCAATCGTATCTTTTCGCCCATAACTTCAGTTTCAAGTACAAGGGCGTTATAGAGTTCCGGTAATTTGCCTTCAGCGAATTCGGCATCAAGTGTTGATCCGATAACCTGAACGACTTTCCCAATATTCTCACTCATAATAAACTCCTTTATTTCGATAAATTCGACAAATTCAATATTGAAATTATGTATTATTCCAGAGCAGCAGCTCCACCACAAATTTCTGCTATTTCATTAGTAATCTTAGCCTGTCGTGCCCTGTTGTAGGTCACTGTTAATTCTTTAATCATCTCTCCCGATGCATCAGTCGCGTTCTTCATTGCTACCCGTCGCGCGAACTGTTCGGAAAATGATGATTCCAGAAAACAGGTAAATATCTTAACCTTTAAATATAACGGTAATATATATGAAAATATTTTAGCCGGATTCGGCTCAAATATATAGTTTGCAGGTTCCAGATCCATTGACTCATGATGTTCTCCTTCCATTGATGGTGAAATGGGAAGAAGTTTCAGTATTGCCGGCTTCTGGGATGAAGATGAAAGAACCTTAGTATAAGATATGTATACCTCATGAACCTCTCCGGTTAGAAATAACTCCTGCAATTCCGTTCCAATTTTAGCCGCTTCCTCAAAAGAAAACTTATCATCGGGATTTTCAAGGGTCTTAAACATAGACTCTTTCATGAAATTCATATAGTTGATTCCCTTTTTACCGACTACGTAATTTAAGGCTTCAACCCCTTCCCCAATAAGTTTCTCTTTTAATGCAAGCGAGTTATCTATAACATTCGTATTATAACTACCACATAATCCCCTGTTCCCTGTTATCATCAATATCAAAGCTTTGCTTGGATTATCGACCTCAGTAAACAAAGGATTTCCCGAAGATCCTACGTCGGAAGCCATAAGGTTGGCTATGATCTCATTAACCTTCAACTCATAAGGTTTTGACATTTCAAGCCGCCCCTGCTGCTTTTTCATTTTCGCAGTTGCTACCATTTCCATGGTACTTGTAATCTTCTTGGTATTCGTGATAGAACTAATTCTATTTTTTATATCTCTTTGAGTTGCCACTATAGTTTCCTCTTAGTTACGAATTCTTCCTATTACTTTAACCCTACAGGTATTCTTTTACAAATTCTACGATAACTGATTTTAATTCTTCATCATCCTTAAGTTGACCGGTGTCATAAACTCCCTTTAAGATTGCCGGATGAGAATCTTTCAAATGTTTCAGCAGTTTTATTTCAAAATCCTTAATTTTTTCTACCGGAACGTCATCAACCAGCCCCTGGGTTCCCGCAAAGATCATCGCAACCTGATCTTGAACATCCATTGGCACATATTGTCCCTGCTTAAGGATCTCAACAAGCCTGATACCTCTATCGAGCTGCAGCTGTGTTGCGGCATCAAGTTCTGTTCCCATTTGAGCAAAAGCTTCAAGTTCACGGAACTGAGCAAGGTCCAGTCTAAGAGAACCGGCATACTTTTTCATTGCCTTGATCTGGGCGTTTCCACCAACACGGGATACTGAAATACCAACATCAACAGCAGGCCGGATACCTGACGCGAACAGGTTCGGTAGAAGATAGATCTGGCCATCTGTAATGGAAATAACGTTTGTTGGAATATAAGCGGAAACCTCACCTTCCTGGGTCTCAATAATTGGAAGCGCTGTTAAACTTCCGCCGCCAAGTTCATCGGAAAGTTTTGCCGATCTCTCAAGAAGTCTTGAGTGACAGTAGAAAATATCACCGGGATACGCTTCTCGTCCCGGAGGGCGTCTCAGCAAGAGGGAAAGTTCTCGATAGGCATTTGCCTGTTTTGAAAGGTCATCGTATACACAAAGAGTGTGTCCTTTTTCATCATACATGAAGAATTCTGCCATTGCTGTTCCCGCGTATGGCGCGATATACTGCATTGGCGCAGGGTCGGACGCGTTTGCCGCAACAACGATTGTATATTCCATTGCACCGGCTTCTTCAAGTTTCTCAACAACCGAAGATACAGTAGAGGCCTTCTGGCCTACAGCTACATAAACACAGATTACATCTTTCCCTTTCTGGTTAATAATCGTATCTATTGCAATAACAGTCTTTCCTGTTTTTCTATCACCGATTATAAGTTCCCGCTGCCCTCTTCCTACAGGAGTCATAGCGTCAACTGACTTGATACCGGTCTGAAGCGGCTCTTTAACCGGCTGCCTTGCAGCAATACCGGGAGCTAAATATTCAACAGGTCTTAATTTATCACTATTGATTGGTCCCTTTCCGTCAATGGGTACTCCAAGAGGGGTTACAACCCTTCCCAGCATCTCTTTCCCTACAGGAACGGCCAAAACTTTATCTAATCTTTTTACTTTATCTCCTTCCTTAATCTCAAGGAAGTTTCCAAGAATCGCCGCACCAATTGAATCTTCTTCAAGATTAAGAACCATAGCCTGGACGCCGTTCTCAAACTCAAGCATTTCACCAGCCATTGCATTCTCAAGGCCGTGGATCATTGCTATACCGTCACCAACCTGAACAACGGTCCCTACTTCACTTACGTCTAATTCAGATTTATATCCTTCAATCTCTTTCTTAATGATTGACTTTATTTCTTCAGTTTTAATCTTCATAAGCCTCTTCACTCCTGACTTTACTATTTAATAGATTGCTTCTAATATTTTTAAGATCTTTTGCCAAAGACCCGTCAATTACCAAATCACCTGTTTTTATTATAATGCCGCCCAGGATCGATTCATCGATCTCTTCTGTTATTATAATCTCTTTTTTGAACTTTTGCTTTAGTTCAGCAGCAATCTTTTCCGATGTTGCTCCATCAAGACCAGCCCGGGATACAACGGTAACTCTCTGTACATTATTCGCAATATCGATCAAATCAGTTACAGCCTGGCAAATATCGCTTATTACCATTTGACGATCATTCTCAACCAGGACATTTAAAAAATTAACAATATAATCCGAAAGTTTCCCGGAAAAAACCTTATTTATAAATTCTTTTTTTGAATCTCTTGAAAAACCCGGTGCAGATAAATACTGCTTCATGCCGGCATCTTCTTCAATAAGAGTTGAGACAAATTTTAGTTCTTCTTCCAATTGTGGCAGGATGTTTTTTTCCTGTCCTACCTCTACAAGAGACGTTGCATATACTCGTGCTATATCATTTACTGCCACTGTACTTACCTTTTATTTTATAATAAAATTTCCCTTATCAAACAAAATATGGGACAGCTCAGTATTACTGAACTGTCCCGATTTTATTTAATGTCTCTTTAACAAGAGAAGTTTGATCATCAGGATTAAGATTTTTGTTAACTATCTTAGAAGCTATTTCAGTTGAAAGAGTAACAACCTCGTTTTTAATCTCAGCAAGAGCCTGATCCTTGGCTAGAACAATTTCCTTCTTTGCCCTCTCTGCAGTATCTCTTGCCGCGCTGTTAGCTTTTTCAACGATATCGTTTTTCAACTTCTCAGCTTCCTCTTTTCCCTTAGCAATAATCTTTGAAGCTTCGTCTTTAGCATTATCCATCATGACCTTATGCTCGGCCAAAACTTTCTCTGCTTCCTGACGGGCTTTATCGGCATTATCGATATCACCGCGTATTTTCTCTGCTCTTGCGTCAAGAGCTTCGACAATAGGCTTCCAGGCCGCCTTCCAGAGAATCAGCACTAAAAAAACAAATGTTATTATTGTCCAGACTAAGAGTCCCGGTTCAACCTTTAATAAGCCTTCTTTAATTACATCCATGGTACACCTACCAATTTACTTCACAAAGATTATTTTTTTACTCTGCTGCTGGCTTATGTATCGGAGCCACCGGAGCAGAAATACTTCTCAATGCCTTAATAGCTTCAACATCAGGCTTAGCAGTAGCAAGCATAAATGTTACAACAAGAGCAAAGAACGTAAAACCTTCAATAAGAGCCGCTGCAATAATCATCGCAGTTCTTAAGTCACCACTAAGTTCAGGCTGACGAGCCATTCCTTCAAGAGCGCCGGAAGCGAGTCTACCAATACCAAGGGCTGCACCAAAAACAACCAGACCAGCTCCTAAACCTGCACCTAGATACGAAAGTCCTAAATATTCCATGTAATCCTCCTAAAAAATTTCCTGTAAAACTTTTTATTAGTTTATTAGTTTAAAAATTAAACTATTTTTTAATGTTCAGCAATTCAGAATTAACACCCTCATCACCGAACATTTAATGTGCTACACAAATCAAAACAAACTTTTCAAACTCACCCTAGTGAGCATGCATACAAGATGAAATAAACATTGATGACAGTGAGGCAAAGATATATGCCTGGATAAACGCCACCAGCAATTCAAGCAGGTAAATCATCAACGCTCCAATCATTCCGCCAAAACCGACTCCAAGGCTGCCGCCCACACTCATACCACCGTCAAAGAACATGACAGGAAGATAAAAGAATATTATAATTACAACGTGTCCGGCTGTCATGTTGGCGAAGAGTCGAACCGTAAGGGCAAAAGGCTTAATCGCAAGTCCCATAAGTTCTATGGGCCAGAGAAGAAAATACATCGCAAAAGGAATTCCATGAGGGACGATGCCCTTAAATATCCAGAGCGGACCCTGTTTAACCGTTCCAATAACCAGCATACCAATCAATGTACATATGGCAAGACCACCGGTTACCGCGAGATTTCCTGTTGATGTTGCAGCGCCGGGAAACATCCCTATATAGTTAGCGAAGAAAACAAAGAAGAATACCGTAAGAAAATAAGGCATTGCCTTTTTAACATACTTGGCTTCAAAGTTCGGCTCCACGATCTCATCATGAACAAAACTAATCAAAACTTCCCACATATTAACCCATTTGGATCGTGACCCCATGGCATTTCGCTTGATCACAATTCCAAGAGGAATAAATATAAGCATACAAATAAGCACTGCCAGCCACATCATCAGAACCCATTTGGTTATTCTCATATCGAAGATCTCAAAACCGCCGGCCATGGTAAACACTGCAGGTTTTGATGTGATAATTTCAGCAGGCGCTTCATGCAAACAAACCCAGGAAGAAGACGCAGCAGCTTCTTGCAAACCCAGCTTGGAATTAAGCCAGAAAATACCATTCGTAATATAGTCCATTATACCGTGAGGATGAAGTTTATATACAAACGGGTTATCGGTCAGGTGGCCCACAACAACTTCATACATTGAGTCTTTCCCGCAGGTGATTGGAGCTTTTGATGCTGCGCCATGCCCCTGTGCTATAAAACTATTTATAAATTGCATTACACGAATCATAGGTCTATCTACCTCAAAAAATTTCTGAACATTTACTAAGCAGAATTACTATTAAATTTATAACCATTAAATGGCTAGAGTAGTGATAGTCAATAAAAAAAAAAATTAATGTTACACACATTATTTTTCTTACATCCACTTTACCGGTTTTTTGTTCCTCCCCTGTTTTTCTTTCTCATTTTCCACTTTAAGCTCTTTCATCAAACGATAAAAACCGACGATCATCCCTAATAGTGCACCAATAGAGAGAAATAGCGGTGCCATATCATAGCGCAGGTCCAGCCAGTGACCTCCAAAAACTCCCGCCAGGATAGATACGGCCAGTTCAATACCGATCGTTACATGAGCAAAGACCGCTCTTCTTCTCTGTTGTCCATCTTCCTGCTTCTCTTCCTGCTTGTCTTCCTGTTTCTCTTCCATAACTTAACTCTCTCCCGTTTGATATATTATCAAAACAGTGTTAGCGCTTTACGACAAGTGTTTTTTATGCTGCCTGCGGGTATTATCACAATTTTTTATGCCTTTCAACGTTCGAACTGCTTCCAAACTCATGAATGCTGTTTACCTGTGTAATTTAAGTTTTATTTTTTTTAATCATATCTCTTTTACCCGCTCATAATATTCCCGCCACATGACGACAATCATTATAAAGCGTTGCTTCCCGGAACCTTATATTCTACAGTAAAGGAATTATGAATGAAAATCTCAATCAGCCTTATTAAAAAGGAAAATGAATTTATTGCAAATTGCCCGGAACTCGATATCAACTGTTATGGGGCCAATAAAAACGAAGCTATCAGGAGAATAAAGAGTGTGATCCACTTTTATATTGACTCTGCCAAAGAACTGGGGCTTAATGTGGATTCGCTTGATGAAATTACTGTTGAGGGACATAAAGACCGGGACCGTAATAACAGCTTGTGTTACCAGAGTTCGGAAACGATTAATTAGCTATGGCGCGTGAATTGAGCTGTGCCGCTCCCCTACCCCTCATCCTGACCGCGCATGTGAATGTCGAGCTGGGGAAAGGGTATACGAATCCCCTCCTCGCTGAACCTGCGAGATACAGCAAAATTAATATCGCTGATAACTTCGTGCCTCAGGCGCATATTGCTTGTCCAGACCTCCAGAACCATATCGACTGATGAATTCCCAAACTGGTTCAGCAGCACATTCGGTGAGGGTGTATCCATAACATAACTGCTTTGTTTTGCTATATCGAGCAGCACTCTTTTGGCCTGCTCCGGGTCGGATTCGTAGGCTATTCCTATTGGGATCTTTAACAGTACATTATCATCATTATGACTCCAATTTATTACATTTTCGGAAATAAACTTTGAATTGGGCACTATCATAAGGATGTTTTCCCGGGTCTTTATCAGGGTGCTTCGCGCATTAATATGCTCAATTATGCCGTATATCCCTTCCACTTCTACATAATCACCCACTTTTATTGGTCTTTCCAACAAAATCACAATCCCGCTGATAAAATTGCTGGCAAGGTTTTGCAGCCCAAACCCGATCCCCACCATCAGGGCCGCGCCAATAGTCGCAAAAACCGATAAATTTATCCCGTTTACCTGGAGACCGATTATTAGCCCTATTGTTACTATAAAATACTTTAAAAATGTATTGATTACGTTCTGGACTCCCAATTCCAGGCTTGTTTCAGGGTACACATCCTTGTCCAGAAGATTCGCAGCATACTTCGATATGAATATTGAGGCCGATATAATTATCAACAACAGCGATATTGACATGACTGATATTGGTGATGACCCAATATGAAAAAAGGGCTTAAATATAAAAGTGTAGAAATAGTAAAATACAGACCGGTCTATTCCGGCTATTTTAAATCCTATTGATATACCGCCTATTACCAGGAACAGGCGCAGCACAATCTCCACGATATATTTCGATCTTCCAAAAAACTCCCATATATGCGATACCTTGCTGCGAAGCAGCCGCACAGTAAACTTTCCCGCGAACAGCCCCAATACAGTTGGTATCAGCACTTCCAGGAGTACCAGGAAAGACACCTCTATGGTATCTATGGTAAAAATTGTTTTCTGCAATAATGTTAAAAGATCTTTGCCCATTACATCAATATCATCCTATTTATTAAAAAAAAGCACCGGTAAACAGGTATGTTTCCCGGTGCTTTCTCATTAGTCTAAAAATTTCCTTTTATTCACTACTTCTTCATTTTTGGTCTTGGGGCTGTCTTTTTCTTGGGACTGTCTTTCCCTTCGAGCTTATCTTCATTAATTTTAAAATCACTCTTGCCCAGAAGTTCCTTTTCCCATCTTCTCTTTTTCATTGCCCGTTTCCTGTTTTTAAGCATTCCTTCAATTCTGCTTTTCTCTTCAGCATAAGGCCGGATCTTCGGCGGTTTTCTGCCCTTAACTTTTTTCGCCTGGAGCTCCATTCTCTTTTTATTCCTGTCGTACTCCAACTTAAGCTCTTCTTCCGTTACTGTCACATCAGCAAGAATTACTTCATTTTTATAATTCCTTGCCATGTTAATATCTCTAAAGAATTCCCATTCCTTCTTAAACTCCTCTCCTTTATCCATTCCGCTCCTGATCGTCTCTCTTGAAAAGACCTCTTCCTGGAATATACGTCCCGCAAGACTCTTCTTTTTATTGTCATCAAGAGGTTTGCTGTTGGGATTTTTTTGCAGCTTATTGATATACGCTATAATCTCGTTCAGATTCCCTACCGTAAAACTCTTTTTCCCGACTTTAAAAAGAACCGTTGCCACATCTTTGCTGGAAACCCCATCAAAACTTGTCTCTATATCCTTTGCTGTGGTCAGTTTTTTCTCCTGCGCCCGTGCTTTGGTTATTCTCAGCCTTTTTTCCAGGCGCTCTGCCTGCTTTTCATCTGTTATAACATCCTTGATATTTTCATTGCTTACCTCAAGTTTTTCATCTGCCTTGATTATGAAAAGACTGTTCCGTATCACTACCGGCTCTTTGCTGAATTCCCCTGCTTTTAACGCCAGTACTGCTTTTGAAAACTCTTCTCCTCTCATTCCCTGCGCAATATAACCAATATCTCCGCCTTTTTTCTTTGAATAATCATGAGATTTCTTTGTAGCCAGTTCGGCAAAATCAGTTCCCTTGTTTAACTCTTCGATTATGGACCTTGCTTCCTCATCTCTCTTTTTAAACTCCTGCTCCACCTCTTGAGGCGACAATGGTACGCGCTTCTTTTTCTTCCCCACTGTTTCCATTCGATAATCTTTCGCGGTAAGTTTAATAATCCGCGCCTTTACTACCTCTTCTTTAAAAGCGATTGACTCACGCGTTTTCTTTATATAAAATCTTTTCTCAAAATGACGCCGCATTAGGCTTCTTAACTGCTTATAATCCTCACTTTTCTCATAGCCCGCTTTTTTTGCTTCTAATATGGTCAGTTTTTCCAGGGCCAGGTTTTTCAGATTTCGCTTCTGCTTCGCTCTATTATCAATTACCATTTCCTTTTTTATTCGCCGCTCTTTCAGCCACTCATAAAATTCTCCTCTCGAAATATCCCCTCCCTTGAATGTAGCAAGAATATCGCTGTCACTTTTGCAGCCCATTCCGAAAAGAATAAGTGAAAGAAGTGCAAATATCACGATTCTATATGATCTCTTCATTACTATAACTCCTTTATTTTTGTGTAGTTTTCGAATGACTTTTGTAATAAACAATCATTAAAATGTCAATTTCTATTTTTTAGGATTTTCATTTCCTGCTATTAGTTAGCCGGACCAGGAAAATGTTACAAAAATAGTGCTCAAATTATTTTTAAAACTGTATGCGGGTACCAATCTGCATGTTTATATCTTCCCGGTTCCACATGTTGACCATGGATTCCACGGAGATACGCATAATGAAGAGATCAATGTCCAGTCCGATGATGAAGAGAGGAAGAAGCATAGTGGGGTTGTAGCTGTTGGTTGATGTCAGGATCAGGTTGGCTATTTCACCGCTTCCAGAATTATTCAATTTATAAGTATCATTATCTGTTGTAACCTGCCCTTGACCATTAATATTAAGATCAAATGATCCATAAGTAAAAAGCATCCCCAGCCCCATATACAAATCAAATATCCAAAAAACATCAAAATAGGTAATAGCCTGGAAATTAGCACCAACAATAAACCAGCTAACTTCAGCAGTATATCCTGGACTAAAATCGAGAGCAAGGGTCATAGGATTAGATCCGGTTGGATCAACATCGATACTACCAAGAGGATAATCAAACGCCCCTTCAAGCCCCAACTCCCCATACATAAAATCCCCACCAAGAGAAAACGTAACCCCGCCAAAATCAAACAGCCCGGGAAGCAGCGGTTTTTTCTTAATATAATTATACCGGAATTTCCCACCGGCAGAATAGATCTTCAATTTGCTAAGACTGGCATATGAAAAACTCAAAGGGGGGCTGTAGATACTATCGGTATATATCATAACTTTGGCCAGGATATCAATATCGCCGCCAAGGCCTATTCCTAAGTAAACCGCTGGATTGGCTCCAAATGCAGGGTAATAACCCTGCGGTTTTTGAAAGGAGTCATCAAAATATTTCATATTGGTCATACCGGAATTAATTGAAAGACCCAGAAAAAAATCACCCGGTTCAAGGATAGGAGTACCAATAGGATAGCCCCCCACATTACCAAGTCCGTAAGCATTAGCCATGGCAGGTCCAAAACTGTCGGAAACAGCCTGGACCTGTGCAGCAGCACTGGATATACCATCGGGCTCCATTGTACCGGTATTACTCAAAGTAGTCCCTGCAAACAGCACCTGCGAAGAAAACATCAAACAGCCCACAGCAAAAAGGAGACCTAAAATATATTTTCGAATATATTCCATAATATTATTAATTTACCCAGGAAGATCGTCTTTGTCAATGTTATTTTCTCAGATCCATCTCAATCTGGGCATATGCCGAATGATTATGAATTGACTCCATATTTTCCGATTCAACAGAAAACCAGAGAATCCCCTCAGTATTCATAAGCTTATGAGCGGCATCCCGCACCATATCCTCGACAAAAACCGGATTTTCGTACAGTTTTTCCGTAATAAATTTCTCATCTTCCCGTTTCAGGATGGAATAAATCTCCGAACTGGCGCAGGACTCGGCAATCCCCACAATATCTTCAATCCAGATCTTTTCTTTCGCCTCCACAGAAACCGATATAACGGAACGTTGATTATGAGCGCCATACTTGCTGATTTCTTTTGAGCAGGGGCACAGGGAAGTAACGGGAACGCGGATTTCCATACGGTAAAAGTCATCATCGGAATTGGCGATAATTTTGCAGTTATATTCAAGTTTAGCTCTTTCCCCGGAAACAGGAGCTGCTTTTGTAATAAAGTAGGGAAACTCAATCTCAAAATGAGCGGTTTCCGACTCCAGTTGTTTATTCATTTCATTGAGGATTTCCCGGATATTCAGGGTGCTTATCCCTTTTCTATAGCGGTTAAGAATTTCGATAAACCTGCTCATATGGGTTCCGCGAAAATGATGCGGCAGGTTAACATACATATTAACCCTGGCAACCGTATGCTGCTCTCCATTAGCCCGGTCCAGCACCACCACAGGGTACGATATATCTTTAACCCCAACTTTATTTATCGGAATCTTCCTGTCATCCGGCTCTGATTGTATATCTCGTAAGTCTTTCCGTCCCATATTCTTATGTCCTTAATAATTTCCCCCCGTCAGCACCACAGGCCCCTCTTTAGTAACAGCAACAGTATGCTCAAACTGGGCCGAGAGCTTTCCGTCTGCCGTAACTGTAGTCCACCCGTCGTCCAGGGTTTTAACTTCGCTGCAGCCTTCATTGATAACGGGTTCAATGGCTAAAACCATGCCTTCTTTCAGGGTAAACCCGGAATTATATTCGCCGTAATGGGGAATAACCGGGGCTTCATGAAGGGCATACCCTACGCCATGACCGGTAAATCTCCTGGCAACACTATAGCCCAGGCTTTCGGCATATTCCTGGATCGCAAAGCCGATATTCCCGCTTTTTCCGCCGGGTCTTATTTCCCCGATTCCAAGCTGAAGCGCGGTCTTTGCGGCATTTACCAGCTTACGGGCTTCGGGAGAAACATCTCCTACGGTGAAAGTATAGCACGCATCACTGAAATACCCCTGAAAAGCAACACCGGTGTCAATCTTAACAATGTCGGTATTTTTGAGAAGCTTTTTTTTATGCGGAACACCGTGAGCAGCCTCACTGTTGATAGAGACACAGGAAGCGTAATTATAACCGCTAATGGTTTTAAATGCGGCGCGGGCATGATTTTTTAAAATAAAATCGTCAATCCGGGAATCGAGCTCCCAGGTAGACATACCGTCCAGGGGCATCCTGGTTATAGCATTAAAGATTTCGGCAATAATTTTGCCGCCTTCTGCGATTTTTTTTATTTCATCAGGAGTTTTTAGCCTGATTTCCATTTTTTTCATAAACCCGGTTAACACCAACGGATCATTGATAACGCATAATCCGGCTCTTCTTACTTATTTGTTTCCCGCATAGAAAATGCTCAATGCTCAATTGTCAATTATTAATTATCAATGGAAGAAAACAGAAGATTTGGAAAATGGGGAGCTCTCATAGCGAGGGGTTTCACCCCCTCGCGGCCCTCTCGCAAGGGCCCTATAAAATTTCTTTTACTCTGCCTTTTTAAGCTCTGCGGGCTTTTCTTTGCCGGGTTTTTCTTTAGCTGCCTTTTCTTCTTTAGATGCTTCTTTTGAACCATCTTTCGAAGCCTCTTTTGGAGCTTCTTTTTCTTTTGAAGCAGGAGCTTCAATAAGACCGGTGGCTACTTTTACCTGTTTTTCAATTTCAGCGGCAAGTACCGGGTTTGCTCTGAAGTAATTCTTAGAATTCTCACGACCCTGGCCAATCCGCTCTTCATTGTAGGAATACCAGGTACCGGCTTTTTTGATAATCTCAAATTTGACCCCGAGATCGAGAATACCGCCTTCTCTGGATATACCACTGTTAAATATAATGTCAAATTCCGCCTGTCTAAAAGGAGGAGCAACCTTGTTCTTAACAACCTTGACCCGGACCCTGGTTCCAATCGCCTCATCGCCGGTCTTTAATGTTTCTATCCTGCGAATGTCGAGACGAACGGAGGAATAGAATTTAAGCGCGTTACCACCGGTTGTTGTTTCCGGAGACCCGAACATAACCCCGATCTTATACCGGATCTGGTTAATGAAGATAACACAGGTCCGTGACTTTGCAATAATCCCGGAAAGCTTTCTCATAGCCTGGCTCATAAGCCGGGCCTGAAGTCCCATATGCGCGTCACCCATGTCGCCGTCGATCTCTGCCTTTGGCACCAGCGCGGCTACGGAGTCGATAATGATAAGATCCACTGCTCCGGACCGTACCAGGGCTTCAGTAATTTCAAGAGCCTCTTCACCGGTATCGGGCTGCGATACCAGGAGCTGATCCGTATTAACTCCAAGACGCTCAGCGTAGGCAGGGTCAAGAGCATGCTCAGCATCAACAAAGGCAGCAACGCCGCCGGACTTTTGAGCCTCCGCTACCACATGAAGCGTAAGGGTGGTTTTACCTGAAGATTCAGGTCCGAAAATTTCAACGACCCTGCCCCGGGGAACACCCCCAATCCCAAGAGCGACATCCAGTTCAAGAGAGCCTGTTGAGATTGCGGGGATCTTATCCCTTGCGCCTTCATCTCCAAGTCTCATAATGGACCCTTTTCCAAACTGTTTTTCAATCTGGAGTATTGCAGACTCTATTGCCTGGCTTTTCTGATTTAGTTCCTTTTGTTCTGCCATTTTATACCTCTATACCGGTTAATATTAATTCGATCTTTTGGGAAGTTTAACAAACCCCCTATATATTAATACGAATAAGACTCACAATCATTAAAAGACTTACCCCTGAAAAGTTAAAAAATTTTGAAAAAAATCGAAAAAAATTTTTTTGAGGGTAAAATCAACTAATTGTCTATTTATTTATGTCACATGTTGTTGTAAAGTAATTAATATATCGGGAAAAATGTCAAGGAATTTTTACTATATTTTTGTTAAGGAAAGAAAGAAGTTGCCGGTTGGCAGTTGACAGTTGACAGATAAGAGCATCTGACCCGGCACAGCCGGGAAAAAGTATAAAAGGAACTTGTTAAAATAGAAATAATGCGTAATTAAAGAGGATAGTTGCCAGTGTTCTGTCAACTGTCAACTATCAACTGTTTTTACACTTCGTACATAAGTCCGTTTCCGAGGCGTTCTTTCATTTCATCAACTTTCTTCATATATTCGAGTTTATTCAGCGCATCGACAAAAGAAAAAATACCGGCTACTGAAACATCAATACTCATTCCGCTTCCTGATACCTTTAACAACCGTCCTTCGAACTCTTCCGTTACGGTTACGGTTACTTCACAAAGAGCGTCTGATCCGCCTGTTATTGCCACAAGGCTAAAGGACTTGATTATCGCGTTGGTCCCGGTTAAACTCTTTATTGCTTTTACCCCGGCATCTACTCCCCCATTTCCGTGGGCTACTTCAAAATCTTCCTGGTTTTCGCTAAGATGATCTTTCAGAGTTACCATGGTCATTGGCGGAGAATGCATTCCTGTTGATATTTGAACATCAGTCACGTGATATCTTCTTCTCTGCTCTTCTTTGTACATGGATTCCCCAATGAGCGCGATCAGGTCTTCGTCGAATATCTCTTTCTTTTTATCCGCAAGATTCTTAAAATATTTAAAAAATCTGTCCAGATCTTCCTGGTCGAGTTCAAATCCCATCGTTTTTAGCCGGTCAAGGACCGCGTGCCTGCCCGAATGTTTTCCCAGCACCAGGTTCGACTTGCTGATCCCAATATCTTCGGGTCTCATGATCTCATAGGTCATGGAATTTTTCAGCAATCCGTCCTGGTGGATCCCTGATTCATGGGCAAAGGCATTCGCGCCTACGATAGCTTTATTCGGCTGTACCGATACCCCGGTAATTGTGGTTAAGAGCTTGCTTGTTGCCATTATCTGCCTGGAGTTAATATCCGTATGAACATTGAACATTTCGCTCCTGGTCTTTACCGCCATTACAATCTCTTCCATTGCGGTATTCCCTGCCCGTTCCCCAATTCCGTTTACCGTACATTCTATCTGCCGTGCTCCTGCTTCCACTGCCGCTAGAGAATTGGCCACTGCCAGGCCAAGATCGTTATGGCAGTGGACCGAAATGACGGCATCGTTGATATTTTTTACATTATCGAACAAATATTTTATTATTTTATAGAACTCTGAGGGGACTGTATATCCTACGGTATCGGGGATATTTACTGTTGTGGCACCTTCAGCTATAACGGCCTCTACCATTTGAGCAAGATATGCATAGTCGCTTCGAGTGGCATCCATTGGTGAGAATTCCACATTATCGGTATAGCTTTTTGCCTTTCGTACTGCTGCTATTGCCAGGTCCAGGACCTCTGCCCTGGTCTTTTTAAACTGGTGCTCTATGTGAATATCGGAGCTCGATATAAAAGTGTGTATCCGGGGATATGCTGCTTCTTTTACAGCGTTCCAGGCCGCTTCTATATCCTTTGGGTTTGCCCGGGCAAGCCCTGCTATTTGCACGGTTTTTATCTTTTTCGCGATTCGCTCTACCGCTTCAAAATCCCCTTCCGAGATTACCGGAAAACCCGCTTCTATTACATCTACTCCCAAACGTTCCAGCTGCTCGGCAAAAAGTATTTTTTCTTCCATATTCATGCTGAACCCGGGAGACTGCTCTCCGTCTCTTAATGTTGTATCAAAAATCACTATCTTGTTCTTATCTATTATATTACTCATGGTTATTCTCCAGTTATTTTAATGTCCGTGGGGTTGAAACCCCACGTTATGAGAAGGGGAAAAAGACGCTCTGGGCCTGGGGATAAGCATACGGGGAAACATCATTTCCCGCACCTCCTCTTGTATTTATTTAATAAAAAAATATCAAAAAAAAAGGCCGTCACTTTTTCGTGACGGCCTTTGTTCTTAGCTCAATTATGAAGACATCACGAAACGGTCCTGGCTTTTTCCAGGATAAGAAGGAGGCTGAGTAATAGAATGCTGCTTTGCATGGTCATGGTTTTCAAATGCCCTTCTTATTTTATAATATAATGTCTTTTTACTAAAGTAACTAAAATATAATTTAATGTCAATAGAATTAATCAAATATTTAAGCAATTACTTAAAAAAACAGCACAGGCTGTCTTTATCTTGACTTTTTTTTATAATAGCCTATTATTATGCGGTTCAAACAAAACATGAAAAAAATATAAACAGGAGGATTGACGAATGATTAAAAAAAGTATAGCTCTACTGGTCTTTTTCTTGTTCCTCATCACCGGAATGGCCAGCGCTCACCAGGGAAGAACAGATAAAGATGGCAGACACAAAAACAATAAAACCGGTAAATATCATACACATCCCAAAAGAAGCAAAGAATATCGAGAAAAGAGAAACAAGAGACACAAAGACAGAGTAGAGAAAAAAATGAGAGACAGGAGAGCCAAAAAAGACGGAAAAAGAGGCAAGAAAGTAGGCAAGAGAGGCAAAAAAGATCCCGACGGCAAAAGAGCTAAAAAGAGAGCTAAAAAGAGAAAAAATAGAAGAGCTAAAAAAAGATAACAATTGAGAAGGGTCAGCCAGGATACTTTTTATGTCACTTTAAAATAAAATGATTGACCCTAAACCCCTTACTTATTTACTGGTAATTGCGACAAAAAAACCGACCGGAAGTTCGGTCGGTAAATTTTATAAATTACTTCTATAATAGAGCACATTATGAAACCAAAAGATTTATTCGATACTAATCTTGAAAACATCTCAAGAAAAAAATTTTTAAAACTTTCTGCTGCTGCCGCAACTGCTTTCGCCCTTCCCAATATAGGCTCAAGCGGATGCAGCACTGCCCAATATAAGAATGTTCCTTCTATTAAATACGATAAAGACCTTGTTCTTATTAACTGCAATCTCATTGATGTTAATACCGGGAAGATTTCCAAAAATGCTTCCATTAGAATTCGGAAAGGGATCATTCATACGATAGGCAAAGAAAAGCCCGATCCCGTTAAGGAGATCATTCATGATGTGGGCGGTAAATATGTCATTCCAGGCCTTATTGACGCCCACTGTCACTCCACTGTTTCTCCTGTTTTTGAAATGCAGCTTGCCGACCTCTTCATGCACATAAATCAACAAAAAAGAAATTATACAGCCTCAATTGAAAGCGGTGTTACCACCATGCGGGATGTTGGCGCCTTTCCCGGTTCTCTTCACGGCTTTATCAAAGATATTGAAAATGGTAAATTAAACGGTCCCCGGATTCTCTTTTGCAACTCCATGATCAATGTCATGGGCGGCCATCCCGATACGAATCCCACGGACATTAACATATTTGCCAAACCGGCCTCTCTTTTCATTGGCATGATTATGACCAACTTTGAAAGCAATGAGGAATTGCAGGAAGCTCTTATTAAACACAGCAAGGATGCTTCCCTGGTTAAACTGACTATGGACAATAAATCGGTTTTTTGCCGCAAAGGAGAAATCGCGGTTTATTCCGATGAACATTTAAAAATAGCTCATGATTTCGCGCAGAAAAAGGGTTTGCCTGTTGCCTGCCATTGCCAGCTTGAATACGGCTTTAAACGGGCTATTAAATATCCTGTTCATTCTGTGGAACATATTGTTTCCGATGCCTTTATTCCGGACAAAGATATCGACACTATGGTTAAAAAAAATATAGCTATTGTTCCTACCATAACTATTGGCCAGTCTTTTTCCATGGAGGAAGCGTATGATGAACTTCCAAAAAAATTCCAGGAAGATTTTATTTTCAATGAATTAAAGATCAGGCGTGAGTATTTAAGCAATACTCCTGCCAGTCATTGCGATCCCCGTATTCACCGGCTAAATCTCAACATGTTAAAATTCTATAAACAACTGGGCTGGGACAATCTCTGGGACAGCAAAAAATTCCTCACCAATCCCGACATGTTTTTCGGCATGCTTAAATACGGGCCTAAAAACCTTATTAAAATGAGAGATGCCGGTGTGCTTATTGGTACGGGTATTGACGCCGGGATGCCCCTCACTTATTTTGGCGGCATCTACCGCGAACTGGAATTTTTCTCCCGGGCCGGTTTCACCAACCTCGAAGTACTCCGGTGCGGCACCATTAACAGCGCTAAGATCCTGAAAGCTGAAGACCGGATCGGTTCCATTGAACAGGGCAAATACGCGGACATGGTTATTTTAAGCAAAAACCCTCTTAAAGACATTACCGCTTACCGGAATCCGGATATTGTTATTAAAGACGGCAAACTGGTTCACAGCAAGAATAAATTGAAGGTTGATACTGCTGCGGCGGCAAGTTAGCCGTTTCTTGAGAGTGCTGCCCCCGCGAAGCAGGGAAAAAATAGGTCAGAAACTATGTCGACACCGGGGTCTGTTTTTCGAAGATGCTCCGGCCAGGGTTTCGTTCTGAGAGACGTTGCAGTGCAACGCCTTTACTGGCTGGTTTCTGGCCAGGGCTATGGAGACTCTGAGGAGGGATGCGACCCCTGCGAGGGGATTCGGTACGCGTACACGGTGTTTATTTGGGGTTTAACCCCTCCGTGG